>JAEWBW010000612.1 GCA_023390955.1 Pseudomonadota bacterium | reverse complement strand
CGACGTCATCGCCGACGTATACGCCGTCGAAGCCCGCGTCGAGCGCGATGCCAGGGGGCGGCCAGGCATCTTCATCGAAGGCGCGTTGGCGTCGGCGGCGTCCGCGTCTCTATCTGCGTGAGGAGTTCGCGACATGCCGCAGTCTTCCGACGTGCAAATTACGAAGCCGCGCCGCTACCGTGATTTCCGCGTGCTGCAGGTCAAGCACACCCGCCAGCTGACGCCGGCAATGCGTCGCATTACGCTTGGCGGGGACGAGCTTGCCGGGTTCGGCCAGGGACCGAACCTGAAACTTCTGATCCCGCCTGCGGGTGTTTTGGAGCCGCAATGGCCGATGGCTGGCCCCGACGGCAAGGCGATCTGGCCGGCACCCGAACTACGGCCGGCGCTTCGCACTTTCAGCTTGCGCCGGCATGATCCCTTGGCTGGCGAGATCGACATCGACTTCGTCATGCATGGCGACAATGGCCCGGCGTCGCGCTGGGCGATGTCGGCCCGCCCCGGCGATCACCTCGGGGTCGGCGGCCCCGGCGGGCTGACGATCCGTGATGCCAGCTTCTATCTGCTCGCGGGTGACCATACCGCCGTGCCGGCCATTGCGCGCATCATCGAGAACCTGCCGGCAGGCGTCCGCGGCGAAGCGTTCCTCGAAGTGCCGGGTCCCGAGGACGAGCAGCCGATCAGCACAAGATCCGGCGTCAGGATCAACTGGCTGCATCGGAACGGCGCGGCGGCCGGGCGCACCCGCTTGCTGCAGGATGCGATCCTCGCGATGCCCTGGCCCGAGGGCGAGCGCGTCTTTGCCTGGATCGGATGCGAGTCGGAATCCGTACGAAGCCTGCGGTCGTATCTGCGCGGCGATCGCGGTCTCGGCGCCAGGCAGCATCTTGCGATCGGCTATTGGCGCCATGGTATGGACGAGACGTCCTATCACGACGCGCACAACAATGACCGCGATGCCGACTACTACAAGATGATGCAGGAGCACGGCGACGCCTTGCGGGCCAAGTCGTCCTGATCCGCGGCGTCACGTTCGAATGACGAACCCCTTGGCGAGGTGGTTTCGAACGAAATAGATCATCGCGATCCCCGGGATGAGGGCGAGGACGGTCATCGCCATCACGAGCCCGACATCCGTCCTGAAGCCGAACAGGGCGTTGATTGCCATGGTGATCGGCTTGCCGCCCGTGGTGGTGAGGATGCGGGCCAACACCACCTCCACCCATGAGAAGATAAAGCAGAAGAACGCGGTCACCCCGATGCCCGGCGCGATCGCCGGAATGAGATGGCGGACGAAGAAGCTGCCGAGCGAATGACCGTCCAGAAATGCCGTCTCGTCGAACTCGCGCGGCACCGACGAGATGAAACCTTCAAGGATCCAGATCGATATCGGAACGTTGAAGATGCAGTGGACCAGCGCGATGCCGACCGGGGTGTTTTCCAGGCCGACGCCTGCGAACAGCACGAAGATCGGCAGCGACAGCACGACGGTCGGCGTGATGCGGAAGACCAGCAGCAGGAAGAACAGCTGCCGGTCGCCGACGAAACTGTAGCGGGCGAAGGCGTAGGCGGCCGGCAGGCCGACGCCAAGGCAGAGCGCGACGTTCAGCACGACATAGATGATGGAGTTGAGGATCGCCTCTTTCAGAACAGCCGAATGCAGGATGTTCCGGTAGTTGACGAGGCTGAACTGCCCTTCCGCGATCCCGTCCCTTGGCAGGGTCGAGATGAAGCTGACCATGATCGTCTGTGCCAGCGGCAGCAGGACGAACGCCCCAATCGCGGCGAACAGGACGATCCGCCAAGCAGATGATGATATCTTCACCTGGCAAGCTCCGCAGGAGCGGGCGCTTGCGCGCGGGTGGCCGCCCTGAACGTCCACGCGACCGTCATGACAATGAGGAAGTAGACGATCGAGCGGGCAGCGGCCGGTCCGTAGTTGAAGGCCTGGATCTCCTCGCCGAGATCGAGACTGAGAAACGCCGTTGCGCCATTGGGCCCGCCGGCGTTGATCCGGAAGGCCTCGATATAGATCATGAAACTGTCCATGAAGCGAAGCAGCAGCGCCATGGACAGCACGGTCTTCATTTTCGGCAGTTGAATGAATCGGAAGACATGCCAGCGCGAGGCGCCGTCAATGGCGGCCGCCTGATAGTAGGCGGGGGGAATGCTGGAGATCCCGGCATAGGCCAACACGACGACCAGTCCCAGCCAGTGCCAGGTGTCCATCACGACGAGCACGATCCAGGTGTGCAGGGCATTGAACTTGTAGTCGAAGCCGATGCCGAGCCATCCCAGCGTTCGGCCGGCGAGACCGGCATTGGGATTGATGAAGTTGAGCCAGATCGTCGGGATCATGTTCCAGGGCACGACGAGCGGGATGGTGACCAGGACGAGGACCGTGCTGACGAGGAATCGATTCGATTGCTGAAGCAGCAGCGCGATCCAGATGCCGAGCGGCAACTGGATCGACAGGACGATGGCGGAGAACAGGAAGCTGCGCGCGAGGCTCTCGTAGAATCGCTGGGAGGTGACGATGTTGCGGTACCACTCGACGCCGACCCAATAGGGATTGTTCAGGCTGAAGAGGTCGAGGAAGGAGTAGTTCGTCACGGCGACCAGCGGGAGGATTCCGACGAAGGTCATGATGACCAGCGCGGGAAGCACCAGCAGCCAGGCTCGATTGTCGTAGTTCTTCATTTCCAACGGCAGCGGTGCACAACAAAAGTTAAGCCGGGACGACGGCGCCATGCGTGCAGACACGCAAAAGGCCTCGATCTTCACCGAGGCCTGTTCACCATTCCGGATCCGACGTCAGATAGCCTTGCAGATTGCGCGCGGACAAGCCCGGCAGATGCAGCCCAATTCCGCGCGACGGTCATTGCTCGGCGTACGCTGAGCTCGCGCAGCGACGCAAGCGCGCGTGGGTAAGCTTAAGGATCAAGGTTAGGGATCAAGGTTTCCGTTTGAAAACCGGGGACGGGCACTACCTCGTCGCGGCTCGCGCGCTAATATGACTTTATTCCTGTGAGTCGTTGTGTACGCGTGTGAGCTTCCAGCTATCCATTTTGAAGATACTGACCGGCCAGGAAGGCGGTCGTGCAAGTATCGAAACCGTCAAGCAGCACCTGGCCCTGTTCTATACCAGTGGCCCGGAGTGGCCTGCGCGCATGACGCGCATCGCGTCCCGTGCGCAGAATCTCGACATCTTCGGCGAGCGGCTGATCGAGCGCGAAGTCGGATACTGGACCATCACGGCGAAGGGCCGGGATGTCCTCGAGAAGCTGGAGCAGCTCGATCGCGCCATCGCGCAAGGCGAGCCGTTCCCGCAAGTCGAACAGCCGGTTGTCGAGGAGCCTGCGAATCTCGTGCAGATGCCGATTCGCTCGGTCGATCGCCGCAGCCAGTCGCGTCAGCAGCGTCTCAAGACGCGGACGCGGCGCTAAATATCTCTCGGTTGAATCGCGAATGTTGCCGCGGTCTCGATCAACCTCTCCCGCTTGCGGGGGAGGTCGGCGCG
>JAEWBW010000603.1 GCA_023390955.1 Pseudomonadota bacterium | reverse complement strand
GCCGGGTCCAGGCCGACGGCTGGCCAGGGTCGACCACGACCTGGATCGCATTGGTCGCGGGATGCACGGTGACCACCATCTTGGCCTGATCGGGCTTCCACTCCGCGGGCATCTCTGCCCTCGTTCGCCAGAGGCAATTGAAAGCCGCGCACTCGTTCGGCAGATGGTCATGGATTTTGCAGCCCGAGCCGGGCTTGCAATGTGAGCACCATTTGCCGGCGGCCTTGCCGAGCTCGGTCACGTTGTAGACCTTGCAGCAGAGCGCGCAGCTTCCGCATTCCCTGCCGGGGACCAATTGGGCCTCGCCCACACCCGAAACGGCCGCCGTCATCCGAATCATCCATCAGCTGCGTTTGCATCCGATGGCGCTGATACGGTCGCAGGCTGTCGCCGGGGTTTCGCTCGGCCCCGGCTACCGACGACCGCCGCTCAGAAATGGCTGTAGGACAGCCTCTGCAGTGGAATCTCGGCCCCTTGTGCGTCCAGGAACCGGGGTGGCGCATCTCCCGTGGTCACCGCGCCGATCTCGGTGATGGGAATACCAGCTTGCGCGGCGGCATCGTGCAGCGTCGCGCAGCGGTCCTGCGGTACCGCGCAAAGGATCTCGTAGTCGTCGCCGCCCGAAACAAGCTTGCCGATGGCAACCGGCGTACGGGCTGCCGCCGGCGAGACCGGAATGCGCGCCGCCGCGATGACGGCGCTGACACCGGAGGCCGCGCAGAGCTTTCGCAAGTCGCCGGCGAGGCCATCCGACACGTCCATGGCAGCGCTCGCACAGGCCCGCACGGCTTCCGCCAGCGCATTGCGCGGCCGCGGCACGCGGTAGCGATCGATCAACTCGTCTCGCGCGGCCTGATCGCCGGCGAGTGCCACGGCGGCCGGGCCGCCCCTGAGGATATCGAGACCGAGCGCGGCATCCCCGATCGTGCCCGTGACCATGATGCGGTGGCCGGGCTTCGCGCCGGTGCGGCCGACCATGCGCCCTGCCGGCACGCGGCCGAAGGCGGTGATCGACATCATCTGCGGACCTGATGTGGAGACCGTGTCACCGCCGAGCAACGGACAGCCGAACGCCGTTGCATCTTGGCCCAGCGCGTCGGCGAACGGCCGCAGCCATGCCTCCAGGCTTGCCGCGTCGGCCTTGCACAGCGCCAGCGTCAGCACGAAGCCGGCGGGCGTAGCGCCCTTGGCGGCAAGATCGGACAGGTTCACCCGCAGCGCCTTGCGCGCGACAGTGTCCGGGGGATCGTCGGCAAGATAGTGCACGCCCTCGACCACGGCATCGGTGGTGACGACGATGTCCTCGCCATGGGCCTTCAGGATGGCGGCGTCGTCGACCAGCCCCAGCGCACCGGGATCGGTCGCCAGCGGCTTGAAATAGCGCGCGATGAGGGAGTCTTCGCCGGAAGCCTGTCTCGTGTTCTGTGTCACGTTAGTAGACCCGTCATCCTGAGGTGCGAGCCCTTGCGAGCCTCGAAGGATGCATGGCCGAGGCGCAAGCTCAGCGGCACGCCGTCGTCCTTCGAGGCCTCCGCTTCGCTCCGGCACCTCCAGCGACAATGGCTACGCCATTGAGCGGGGATGACGGCTACGGCGAAGGTCATCGGCTCGCCTACCCCCGCCCGAATTCGTCACCGCGAAAGTGGCGGCCGATCTGGTCGAGCACCGCGTTGACCATGCCGGTCTCCTCGCGGTCGACGAAGGCGTTGGCGACGTCGACATATTCGGAGACGACGACGCGGCCGGGCACGTCCTTGCGATGCTGCAGTTCGTAGGCACCGGCGCGCAGCACCGCGCGCAGGATCGCCTCGATGCGCTTCAGCGGCCAGCCCTTGGACAGCGCGTCGTCGATCAGCGGATCGAGCTTCTTCTGGTCGCGCACCACGCCGGAGACGACGTCACGGAAGAAGGCCGCTTCGGCCGGCAAATAGGTGTCGCCCTCGACCTCATTGCCGAGCCAGTGGCTCTCGAACTCGGCAAAGATGTCGTTGATGCCGGCGCCTGCAATGTCCATCTGGTAGAGCGCCTGCACCGCGGCAAGACGCGCGGCACCGCGGCGGTTCGCCTTCTTGTCGGTCGCGCCCGGCTTCTTGTTGGTGTCGGCCATGATCAAGCCCGCGCCAGGCGGCGTTTGATGCGCAGCATCGCCAGCGCAGCACGCGCCGCGTCGCCACCCTTGTTGAGATCACTGGCGCGCGCCCGTGCCCAGGCCTGGTCCTCGTTGTTGACGGTGAGGATGCCGTTGCCGAGCGGCAGCTTGCGCGCCACGGCGAGATCCATCAGCGCGCGCGAGGATTCCTGAGACACGATCTCGAAATGGATGGTGTCGCCGCGAATGACGCAGCCAAGCGCGATCACGGCATCATAGGGCTTGCCGTTGGTCGCGGCCGCATCGACCGCGATGGCGACCGCAGCCGGAATTTCCAGCGCGCCGGGAACCGTGATCACGTCGTGGGTGAGGCCCGCCGCCTTCAGCTCGGCGACCGCACCGTCGAGCAGCGCATCCTGGAGGTCGTCATAGAAGCGCGCCTCGACAATCAGCGCGCGTGCGCCGGAAATGTCGGTCTGGTCCTTCAGGGGTGCACGCCGTGCGTCAGCCATTCTTCGATCCGTTTGAAGTTGTCGACAGTCGCAGCAGCGGCAGCCGGAAATTGGGGTCTTTGTAGTCGCCCGAACCGTCAATTCCAAGAAGGAAGTCAGGCAAAACTGGCAGGCGAAGTCCTCAGATGGAGCCTGTTTCGGCCGCTTTCAATGCACGGGCCATACGCGTTGAATTCCCCCATGTCGACAGCCAGATCAGCATGTCGGTCAGAACCGAAATCACATCACGCAGCAGGCGCAAACCCGCCCGTTTCTCCTGCAGACAATCCTCGGCATGCCTGAGATGCGCGAGCTCCTCCGCCCTGATCGACAGGATCACTCGATATAGCTCTGGATCGCGTGCCGCGAGGAAATGAAGCTGATCGTCGAGATGGCGGTGAACCGCAGCCTCGACGGCCGCCGTGCATGCCCATATCCCGTTGCGACCCAGGCACGCGGTCAGGAACCCTAGCGCCCAGCCGCCCAAGCTCCATAATTGCATGATCCGGCACGGCCGCGAATTGCGCGGTGGCATCGTCGCACGAAAAATCGCGCAATGGTTACGCTCGTCTTGCAGCATGCCCGACAAGGCCGGACAACAATCCGGAACGAAACGCCGGGCCATCCAGAGCTGCGCCGAATAAATCCTGATCGCGCCAAACTCGCCAGCGTGGTTCACCCGCACGATGCGTGCAATCGTCAGGGCGTCGCGCACGGTGGGTCGTGGATGTTCGGAGCGCTCTGGAGCCGTCGACACCATCGCCTCCATACGGGCTCGCGCCCTATTTCATTTCGGTCAGCCGCGCCGCATAGCGGGCCATCAGATCGACCTCGATATTAACCTCGTCGCCGGCCTTCCAGGCGCCGATGGTGGTCACACTGAGCGTGTGCGGAATGATCAGCACCGAAAAGGTCACGTCCTTGACGGTATTGACCGTCAGCGAGACGCCATCGAGCGTAATCGAGCCCTTGGTCGCGATGAACCGCGCCAGCTCCCGCGTGGTGGAGAGCTCGAAGCGGGCCATGTCGGGCAGGTCCTCGCGGCTGACGAGCTTTGCGATGCCGTCGGCGTGGCCCGCGACGATGTGGCCG
Organism: Pseudomonadota bacterium; assembly: GCA_023390955.1. GTDB lineage: Bacteria > Pseudomonadota > Alphaproteobacteria > Rhizobiales > Xanthobacteraceae > Bradyrhizobium. The sequence continues at coordinate 4,899 of JAEWBW010000603.1, read as the reverse complement.
CCGAGTTCGTCGCCGATCTTGAGCGCGCGCTCGAGATTGAGCTTGGTCCCCAGCTTCCAGTGCTTGGCCGTCGTCAGCGCCAGCGTTTCGGCCGCGGCATCGACGTCGAACCACGTCCTGTCGCCCTGGACGCCGGAAGCGACCACCGTGAGGCAGACGCCGTTGCAGGCGATCGAAGCGCCGTCGGCGATCGTGGTCTGGTCATAGCGGCAGGCGATGCGCAGCCGGTGCAGCTGGCCCTGCGCGGTCGGCGTGAAGCCGACGATCTCGCCGATATCGGTGACAATGCCAGTAAACATGTTAGGCGCGCTCGTAGATGGTGAGAGTATCGTGGCCGAATGTCTCGCTAGCATGAACCTTGTAGGCCTGCGACTGCGTGATTTCCGACAGCGGCAATGCATCGAGCGCATCGACGCCGCCCTCGCCGATCGCTTCCGCCCCGCGGAACAGCCAGATCTCGTCGACGAGACCAGCCGCAACGAAGGACGACGCCACGCGGCTGCCGCCCTCGACCATCAACCGGGTGATGCCCTTCTCGGCCAGCGCGTGCAGCACGGAAGGCAAATCGAGCCCGGGCCCACTGCTTGGCGGCAGGCGCAAAACCTGCGCTCCCGCTGCACCCAGGCGTGTTGCGCTGGCGGCTTCCGCGAGCTCGGACGCGATCACCCAGAGCGGCGTTTCGCGCGCGGAATGCACCAGCTTGCTCGCGGCCGGCGTCCGCAAATTCTGGTCGAGCACGATCCGCACCGGCGAGCGCGCTTCCATCCCCGGCAAGCGGCAGGTCAGCAGCGGATCGTCCGCCAGCACCGTGCCGATGCCGACCAGGATGGCATCGCTTTGCGCGCGCAGAAGATGCACGCGGTCGCGTACCGCCTCGCCGGTGATGGCGACCGGCTTGCCTCCGGCAGCTCCGATCTTGCCGTCCGGCGAGACTGCAAGCTTGAGGATCACATGCGGACGCTTGTCGCGGATGCGGCGGAAATGACCGGCATGGTCGAACGCGGCCTCCGTCGCGCAGAGGCCGACATCGACGGTGATGCCCGCGGCGCGCAGACGCCCATGTCCCTGTCCCGCGACCTCCGGATTGGGATCCTCGATCGCGGCGACGACGCGCTTGATGCCGGCCGCGATCACCGCGTCGGCGCAGGGCGGCGATTTGCCGAAATGCGAGCAGGGCTCGAGCGTGACGTAGAGCGTTGCCCCGCGCGCGGCCTCACCGGCACGTCGCAAGGCCTCGGGCTCGGCATGCGGACGCCCGCCCGGCTGCGTCCAGCCGCGTCCGACGATGACGCCGTCCTTGACGACGACGGCGCCGACGGCCGGGTTGGGCCATGTCCGCCCCTGCCCGCGGCGGCCGAGTGCCAGCGCCAGCTGCATGAAGCGGCGATCAGCTTCCTTGGACTCGCGGATTTTCTGCGCGAACTGGTCTTCCAGAATGCGGAAGATCATTTGCGGATCGCGGCGAGCCGCGCTTCCTCCTCACCGGAGAGTTCGCCGAGCACCTCGGCAAAATCCTTGGCCTCGCGGAAATTGCGGTAGACGGAGGCGAAGCGCACATAGGCGACGTCGTCGAGCGTGCGCAGATGCTCCATCACGGTCTCGCCGATCACCTCGGAGGAGATTTCGGCCTCGCCCCCGGTCTCGAGCTCGCGCACGATGGTGGAGACCATCTTCTCCACCCGCTCCGGCTCGACCTGCCGCTTGCGCAGCGAGATCGATACCGAGCGCATCAGCTTGTCGCGGTCGAACGGCACACGACGCCCGTTGCGCTTGATCACCGTGAGCTCGCGCAACTGCACGCGCTCGAAGGTGGTGAAGCGGAAATTGCAGGCGACGCATACGCGCCGCCTGCGGATCACGGCCGAGTCTTCGGTCGGACGCGAGTCCTTGACCTGCGTATCGAGACTGTTGCAGTTCGGACAGCGCATCCGCTTGATCCAGCCTTACTGATAGATCGGGAACCGATCGGTGAGCGCCTTGACCCGTTCCTTGATCGCGGCCTCGACCAGCGGCGCCTTGCCGTCGTCGGACTGCGCGATCGCGTTCAGGACTTCGGCAATCATGCCGCCGACCTGCTGGAATTCGGCGACGCCAAAGCCGCGAGTGGTCGCCGCCGGCGTGCCCAGGCGGATGCCGGACGTGACGAACGGCGACTGCGGATCGAACGGAATGCCGTTCTTGTTGCAGGTGATGGCGGCGCGGACCAGCGCCTTCTCCGACACGTTGCCCTTCAAGCCCTTCGGACGCAGGTCGACCAGCATCAGATGGTTGTCGGTGCCGCCGGAGACGATGTCGAAGCCGTGGCCGCGAAGCGTCTCCGCAAGGGCCTTGGCGTTCTCGACGACGTTCTTGGCGTAGACCTTGAAGTCCGGGCGCAGCGCCTCGCCGAAGGCCACTGCCTTCGCCGCGATCACATGCATCAGCGGACCACCCTGGAGGCCGGGGAAGATCGCCGAGTTGAACTTCTTGGTCAGCGCCTCGTCATTCCACAGCATCAGGCCGCCGCGCGGGCCGCGCAGCGACTTGTGTGTCGTGGTGGTGGTGATGTGGGCATGAGGCACGGGCGAAGCATGCACGCCGCCGGCCACCAGGCCCGCGAAATGCGCCATGTCGACCAGGAGGTACGCGCCGACCGAGTCAGCGATCTCACGAAAGCGCTTGAAGTCCCAGGGGCGCGAATACGCCGAGCCGCCGGCGACGATCAGCTTCGGCTTGACCTCTTCGGCCTGCTTCGCCACCGCGTCCATGTCGATCAACTGGTCCTCGCGGCGCACGGTGTAGTGCGCGGCCTTGAACCACTTGCCGCTCATGTTGACGGGCGAGCCGTGGGTGAGATGGCCGCCGGCCGCGAGGTCGAGGCCCATGAAGGTGTCGCCCGGCTGCAGCAGCGCCAGGAACACGGCCTGGTTCATCTGGCTGCCCGAGTTGGGCTGCACGTTGGCGAAGCCAGCGCCGAACAGCTTCTTGGCGCGATCGATCGCGAGGTTCTCGGCGACGTCGACCCACTCACAACCGCCATAGTACCGCGCGCCCGGATAACCCTCCGCATACTTGTTGGTCATCACCGAACCCTGCGCTTCCAGCACGGCCCGGCTGACGATGTTTTCCGAGGCGATCAGCTCGACCTCGTGACGCTGGCGGCCGAGCTCGCCCTTGATCGCAGCGGCGATTTCCGGGTCGGCCTGCTCGAGCGAGGCGGAGAAAAACGAATCGGGCGCATTGGCGGATTTAGCGAGGGTCATCTTGCGAATATCTCCACCGCCGCAGCCTTTGAGGTGGGGCTACGGTCGGACTTGTGTGGCGTTCGGAAGCAGGCGCGATCTATCACATCCCCCCGCCCCGGCCAAGCATTTGCGGGTGCGGGGCAGCAATTGTGCAAGATATGGTGGGGATTGGGGGATTTCAGCCCCTGAGGCCGGCGCATACGAATGCGGGCGCCGAAGGGGATCGACGCCCGGAATTCGTTAATGATTATGGCGGACCAGCCTGAGGAACGGCCGATCCGGCCGGCCGAAAGTCGGGCTTAGAGCCCCGTATACCCCGCCTTGACCGGGTCCACGGTGCCGTCGAGCTGGCGCAGATAGGTCAGGCCGCAGACCGTCAGCCGGTGGGTATCCTTCTCGCCCGCTTCCATCAGGGTGGTGAGGTAGTTGGTCACCTTCTCCCTCGCCTCCTCGCTCGCGGCCGCCGTGCGGTTCGCCAGGAGGTCATAGGTGTGCATGATGCGGTCAATGGCGGCTTCCATAGCATCCTCTGTTTTGGTCTGTTTCTGGGGGATCTGATGGGGTCGGCAAGTCAGGCGGACGGTCAGGCAGCGGAATCAGGCAAACGCCTTGTCAGACAAGTGCCTTGGCCTGGGCCTCGAATTTGGCGATCGCCCTGTTCGCCAGCCTGATCTTGTTGGATTCGCCGTGCTGGAAACTCTTCACGACGATCTTCAGGAGCCTGTCGTCGGTGGCGAGCGTGTCGGGCAGCGCGCCTGACCGCCTGAGATAGTTGGCCGCGATGGCATAGGCCTCGCTCACAATCTCGACGTTCATCACCTGCAGTCCGCGCTCGACCAGCATAGACGGGTCTCCCGATTTGGGAGGAATAAGCCGTTCGAAGCGCTGAAGTTCCCGGTTCCCCCGATTTTTTCGCACTCGCAACAAAATCAGCCCCAAAACGCAAAAAGGCGCCGGTCCGGGCGAAAACCCGGGCCGACGCGCTTGGGGAAGTTTGGGCACGTTTGGGACGGCTCGCCGGTCTTGTTTTGGGGCCGGCTTGGCCTTGATCCCTTCTTGATCGATCAGAGACGGTACAGGATCTGGTCGGTCCAGAACCGCTCGAGGCGATGCAGAGACTTGTTCAGGGTCGAGAATTCCTCGCCCGAGATGCCGCCGACCTGCTCCACCGTCTTGACGTGCTTCTGGTAGAGGCTGTCGACGATGCGGCGGACTTCCTGGCCCTGCGGGGTCAGGCGGATGCGCACCGAACGACGGTCAACGCGCGAGCGCTGATGATCGAGGAAGCCGAGCTCGACGAGCTTCTTCAGATTGTAGGAGACGTTGGAGCCGAGATAGTAGCCACGCGTGCGCAGCTCGCCAGCGGTCAGCTCCTTGTCGCCGATGCTGTAGAGCAAGAGCGCCTGCACCGAATTGATATCAGCGCGGCCGCGGCGATCGAATTCATCCTTGATGACGTCGAGGAGCCGGCGATGCAGCCGCTCCACCAGAGTCAACGCTTCCAGATAGAGCGACTGCACCGAACCCTGCTGGCCGGAAACGCGCTCCGCGGTATCTGCCGCAGTTGCGACGGCTTTCATCATGACACTTCCCCTGTTGTCGTTTTTATCGACACTTATTCGACGAAACTTGTGTCCCGCCTGATAGGTGCAACTTAAGGGGGGCGTTTGAAGAT
>JAEWBW010000499.1 GCA_023390955.1 Pseudomonadota bacterium | reverse complement strand
CCGGCCATCGAGGAGCTCAACACGCTCTCCTTCCTGATCCTGATCGCGGCGCTCGCGATCGGCCTGCTGCTCGCCACCAATCCTGAAGCGACCGACCTTGCGGACCGCGCCCGCGCGCTGCGCAATCTCTTTCTGCTCGGACCTTTCCGGATCCTTCCCGACGCGCTTCAGATCTTCAACGTGTCATCGTTCACTCGGGCCATCGCGCTATGGCTGTTGCCGGCGGCGCTGAGCATCGTGTTCGTCGTGCTGTTCACCGCGGCAAACCCTGTCATCGAGCAATGGGTGTCGCTGCTCAATCCCAAATTCGCACTCGGCCATGTCAACGCCTGGCGCGTGTCGTTCTGGATCATGATGCTGGCGCTGGTCTGGCCGTTCATTCACGTGCGCTGGCGGCGCAAGCAGAGCCCCGCCGCGGCCACAGCCACGGCCGATGGCCCGGACCTGGAACCGCTCGCGCCGCTCATCCCCGCCGAGTTCTTCGGCGCGTCCACCATCCTGCGCTCGCTGATCCTGTTCAACCTGTTGTTCGCGGCACAGTCCATCCTCGATGGCATCTATCTCTGGGGCCATGTCGCACTGCCCGCCACCCTGACCTATGCCGAGTACGCCCATCGCGGCGCCTATCCGCTGATCGCGACGGCGCTGCTCGCCGCCGCCTTCGTGCTGGTGGCGATGCGGCCGGGCGGACCGGCCGAGAAATCGAAGGTGATCCGGCCTCTGGTCTATCTCTGGGTCGGACAGAACGTGCTGCTGGTCGGCTCCTCCATTCTCCGGCTTAATATCTACGTGGACATCTACATGCTGACCTACTGGCGCATCGCGGCCTTCATCTGGATGGGGCTGGTGGCGCTGGGGCTGATGCTGATCGTGGCCCGCATCGCCCTCGACAGGTCCAACCGCTGGCTTGTCAGCGCCAATCTGATCGCGTTAACGATCGTCCTCTATGGCGCTTCGCTGGTGAACTTCGACGCGTTCATCGCCGACTACAATCTGACGCACAGCAGCGAAATGTCCGGCAAGGGCCTCAAGATCGACGCCAACTACCTTCTCTCACTCGGGCCGCAGGCGCTGCCCGCGCTCGACAAGGTCGTCACACTCCGCAATGGCGAATACTGTCTTGCGGGTCGGCGCGACCGGCTTGTAGAAGCGCATCGGCAGGACCTGGCCTGGCGAGCCTGGGGCTTTCGAAGCTGGCGCCTGGAGCGCCGGCGCGACGCACAGACCGGGAGCTCACCCGGCAGTCAGCCGGCCGGTTAGCGGAGACGTTTTTTGGCCCATCGCATTCTGATCGTCGACGACGAAGGCCACATCCGCGAGGTCATCCGCGTCGCGCTGAAGAAGGCCGGCATGGACGTGATCGAGGCGCGCGACGGCAAGGAGGCGCTGAGCCGCTTTGCCGCCGACAAGCCCGACCTGATCGTGCTCGACATCGGCATGCCTGAGTTCGACGGGCTCGAGGTCTGCCGCGATGTCCGCAAGAGTTCTGATGTCCCGATCCTGTTCCTGTCCGCGCGCGACGAGGAGATCGATCGGGTGCTCGGGCTCGAGATCGGCGGCGACGACTATGTGACAAAACCGTTCAGCCCGCGCGAGCTGGTGGCGCGGGTCAATGTCATCCTGCGCCGCCTCAGCCCCCGCAACGGCGACGCCAGGGGATCCAGTCCCGGCGTGCTGGTGCAAGGCGGCCTGTCGGTCGATCCCGATCAGCATGTCGCGACCTTCGCCGGCACACCGCTCAAGCTGACCGGAATCGAGTTCGGCATCCTGCGCGCATTCCTGGCGCGGCCGACCTCTGTCTTCAACCGCGAGCAATTGATGCGGGCGGCCTATCAGCTCAACATCCAGGTCTCCGACCGCACCATCGACAGCCATATCCGCAACATCCGCGCCAAGCTCGCGGCGCTGAACTGCGACAACGTGATCGAAACCATTCACGGGGTCGGCTTCAAGCTCGGGCGCTGCGAGACGGCATGAGTGCTGCGCCCGACAAATGGCGGCCCTCGCTCGGCCTCGTCATCTTCGCGGTGCTGACCACCGTCGCCCTGCTGCCGCTGGTCGGGCTGTTCTTCTTCCGCCTCTACGACAACCAGCTGATCCGCCAGACCCAGGCGGAGCTGATCGCGCAGAGCCGGGTGCTCGCCACGATCTATGCCCGCGAAGTGGAGAGCCGGCTCGGCAGCGGGATCCCGCTCGGCCCGGAGGTTGCGCCAGGCGTGCTGCCCGATCCCGGCGAAGCGTTCACACCGATCAGGCCGCGGCTGGACCTGACCGGCGACGACCTGCTGCGGCGACGGCCCGATGGGCAGGCCGCATCAAAGCCAGCGGACCGCGCCTATCTGGAGATCGGTGCAGTCTTGACGCCGATCATCCGCGAGACCCAGAAGGTGACGCTGGCGGGCTTTCGCATCCTCGATCCGCAGGGCGTCGTCATCGCCGGCCGCCAGGAGGCCGGGCTGTCCCTCGCCCATATTGAGGAGGTCGCCGACGCGCTACGCGGGCAGTACCGCGCCGTCTTGCGCAACCGCGTGCCGGACAGGCCACCGCCGCCGATCTATTCCTTCAGCCGCGGCCTCGGTGTCCACGTGTTCTCGGCGATGCCCGTTATCGTCGACAATCGCGTCGCCGGCGTGATCTATGCGACCCGCACGCCGAGCAACATCTTCGACCACCTCTATCAGGAGCGCGGCAAGTTCGTGCTGGCCGGACTGGCCGTCATTCTTGGCGCCATCGCGATCGGCCTCGTCTTCTCTCGCACCATCACGCGGCCGATGCGCGAACTGATCGACCGCGCGGCACGGATCGGCCGCGGCGACCGCGAGGCGTTCCAGCCGCTCCGGCATCATGGCACGCGCGAATTCGCCCAGCTCTCGCACAGCTTCCTCGGCATGGCCGAGCAACTGGCACGGCGATCCGATTACATCGCAACGTTCTCGGCGCACCTGACCCACGAGCTGAAATCGCCGCTGACCTCGATCAAGGGCGCAGCCGAGTTGCTACAGGACTCGCTTCAGGGCAAGCCGGACAGCCTGACCCCGGCCGAACAACAAACGTTCGTCGCCAACATCCTGGCTGACGCCGAGCGGCTGGAGGCGATGGCGCAGCGGCTACGCGAGCTGGCGCGAGCCGAGGGCCTGCCGCAGAACGAGCGCACCGAGCTTGCCTCCGTGATCGGCGACCTCAGGCGCCGGTTTCCGACCGGCGCCATCTCGGCGATCGGCCCGCTCGACCGTCCCATCGGCATGTCGGGCGAGAAGGCGCTGATCGTGCTGTCGCATCTTGCCGATAATGCAATGCGGCATCATGCGAAGAATATAAGGCTGGAAGCGGTCGACGAGCGCACCACGATGCGGCTGATGGTCAGCAATGACGGCGAGCCGATCTCTGCCCCCAACCGCGACAGGATATTTGATGCATTCTTCACGACGCGCCGCGACAGCGGCGGTACCGGGATGGGGCTGGCGATCGTCCGTGCGGTGATGGCGAGCCATGGCGGCTCGATCAGGCTGCTCCCGTCGAGCGAGGGCGCCGCCTTCGAATTGCAATTTCCGGCCGCCTGAGGCGCGTTAGATCGCAAACACCCAGGCCGCGACGATGGTACCGATCGTCACCAGTCCGGCGATGGTCCAGCCCGCTGCGTATTCCAGCTCGGGATGCCCGTTCGCCCGCATGATGTCGGATGGATCGGCCTTCCACTGCTCTGACATGACCGCCTCGCACCTTTTCGTGCTTGTCTCAAGATAAGTCGTTTGAGACGGGATTAGGTTCCATCACGGACTCGCGAGCATCGGGTGGGGCACGCGCGAGCCTGGGGGTCAGCATCTCGACAGGATTGCTTTCCCAATCCGGTTGCGTGAGAGTTACGCACCCAATCCGGCAGGAGGGAAACATGGCGGACAGCAAGAAGAAGCGGGGCGGCGCCGATCGCGCCCTGATCGCGCTTGGTGAGAAATACGAAGTCGCCTACTGGTCGAAGAAATTCAAGGTCACGCCGGCCAAGCTGAAATATGCAGTCAAGAAAGTCGGCCACTCCGCCGCAAAAGTGGAAGGCTACATCAAGCTGCAGAAACACCGCGCCTCCGACAAGTTGCGGATCGCGCTCAGCGAGCCCTACGAAGTCAGCTACTGGTCCAAGAAGTTCAAGATCACCCCCGCGAAGCTGAAGGCCGCAGTCGCAGCTGCCGGTCACTCATCGAGGAAGGTCGGGGCCTATCTCACCGCGCAGAAGGCGGCGAAGAAAAAAGCCAAGAAAACTGTCAGGAAGGCGCGCAAGGCAGCCGTAAAGCGCAGGAAGGCGGCCCTGAGATGAGGCTCGGCCAACGGATCGCGCCGCTCCTTGTCGTCCTCGCGGTCTCGCCTGCGTTCGGCGCTGAACCGGGGAAGCCGGGCAATGTGTCGGGATCCACGGCGCTGGCGCTCGCCGGCGTCATCGCGCCGCTGTCGCCGCTGCTGGGGTCGGCCGAGAAGCGGGCGATCCTGATGCTGTTCAAGGGCACCGCCGACGTTCCACACAACAAGCCGATCGTCGTGACCGTGGATCGCATCGTATGCCGCGTTGGGAATGTCGACATCACCGTGCGCACCTGCGAGGTCACCTTCGGCAAGAAGGTCAGGAACGTGATCGGCTCCACCGCCAACGAGATCTTTGCGACCGAAGCGCTGGCGGGGGTGCCCCCGGATGGAGCCGCCGGGTCGACCTATGAAAGCCTGTCGAAACTGAGCTGCACCATCGACCCCAACGCGATCAGGCAACGGGATGGCTCGGGCGCAACCTGCACCTTCGAGGCCGCCAAATAGCGCTGGCCGAGGCGACGGGGCGAGCCTGGCGCGATGCCGTCAAATCGCCTCAAGCGGCGGCAATAAACTGGACCAGCAGGCGAATTGACAAGACAAGCCGGTTGGACAGCCCGATGCTCGTGCCCGGCATGGCACTAACAACAATGAAAAATCTTCTCGTAATTGCATTTCTTCTTTCGGTGACGGCTGCATCGGCGCATGGCCTGCTTCCGCTCCAGCGGCAGGGCCGGCCCGATCTGGTGCGAACAGGGCTGACCGACACCGCGACGTCAGCAGGCGGCACCGCCAGGCTGTGCGAGCAGGTGACGTTTTCGCGGGGCCTGCGCTACGGCGAGAGCGAAGCCAACATCCTCGACGTCGCAGCCTCCGAGATCAAGGCGAGCACGCCGCGGCCGATCCTGCTGCTCGTGGCCGGCGACACCTTCACCGGCGACAATGTCGGCCCTGATATCGCTCGCGAGCTGCAGGACCAGGCCATGTGCTTTGCCGCGCGCAACGACATGATCGGCGTGCGCGTCAACTACCGCCTGGCCCCGTCGGCGCAATGGCCCGCCGGCGCAACCGACGTCGCCGCCGCGCTGTCCTGGGTCCACCAGAACGCCGACCTCATCAACGGCGACGCCCGCGAGATCGTCG
>JAEWBW010000456.1 GCA_023390955.1 Pseudomonadota bacterium | reverse complement strand
GCCTTTGGCTCATCCTGCGCGGCCGGCTTGGGCTCAAGCTGCATCCGATTCACCCCGGGGCGGCGGCTCCGAAGGCCTCTGTCGGCTGAGTCATGCGCCGTTAGTGGACTGTGCGGGTGTTAAATCGTGTATTTTCACGCCCTGATTTTCGGATTTTTGAAAATCTTCCGATGCCTGCGGCGTTGTGTGATTTCTCACGTGATTTCAATGTCGTAAGCAGGCATCTTGGGCAGCGGCCCGGGCGACTAACTCAATCTCACATCTCTTCACTCGTCAGCTGGCGGCCGCCGGCTACCATCGGCACCATCGAAGCGATCCCCCACGCTGTGACGCAGCGGTGTTGGCCCGGGATCCACTCAGGTGGAGCTGAACATGAGAGAGAACGACGTTTCCTGGTTCGAAGGTCGGGGCGCAGCAGTGGTGGCGCGTCCGCGTGTTCTCGGCCTGCCCGAAGACTTTTCCGCACGCCCCTTCGAGCGGGACCGCGAGGGGAGCCTGTTCGAGGAGGCGCGCTGGCGCGAGCCCGAACTGGCTGAGCGGGGCGGAGCCGACATCACCGCGTCGCGCTGGACGGCCGCCAAGGGCGAGCCGCGCAGCGTGGAGGCGGTGACGCCGGACTGGTGTCACATCGTGACGATCGCGCTCCGCACATCGCGGGTGTCGCTGACGGTCGACTCGACACAGCTGCTGGACGGAGCGATCGCGCCCGGGACGATCCACATCAGCTCGCCGGGGCAGCGCCTGAAGGCGCAGTTCGTTCCGCCCTTCGACTTCCTGCACCTGCATGTCGACAACAACTTCCTCTACGAGGCCGGACTGGTGTCCGAGGATGGCGGCCCGATCGATCCGCCGCTGTTCCGCGACACGCTGGTCGAGGCGCTGAGCCGCTCGCTGCTCGACGACGCACATTGCAGCGCCCACTATGTCGGAAGCGCCGCCAAGGCGATCGTGATGCGTGCGATGGGGCGTCAGCAGAGCGAGCGGCGCTGCCGTCCGCTGCCGAAATGGCGCCTCAAGAAGATCGAGCAGCATCTGGCGGCCAATATCGACCGCCCCATCAGCCTCGGCGACATGGCCGCGGTCGCAGGTCTCTCGAAGATGCATTTCGCCGCCCAGTTCCGCGTCGCGACGGGCTTCCGGCCGCACGAATATCTGCTGCTGAAGCGCGTCGAGCAGGCCAAGGCGACGATGCTGGATAGCAGCATGCCGCTGGTCGAAGTGGCGTTCTCGGTCGGCTTCAATGCCCAGGCGCATTTCTCGACCGTCTTCAAGCGCTTCACGGGCAAGTCGCCGGCGCGCTGGAAGCAGGAATATCAGGCCGCGAGATAGGCGGCCGTTGCTGACCGGAAGGAAGCGACAATGAAGAGCAGCTCGATCGTGTCCACGATCTCCGCGATCGCGAACGATATCGATGTCGCCTGCCGGCCCGTCGCCGAGGAGACCGTGATCTTCCGGCGCCGCTCGTCGCGGCTGTTGCTGGCACTGGCCCGCAATTGCGGCTTGGCCATCGTCATTTCGCTTTTCTTCGCCGCGGCGCGCGGCCCGGCGGAGCCTTCGCTCGCTGCGAAACAGCTGACCGTCATGGCCCAGCACTAGGCGGGCTGACCCCTTTTTTGAAAACAACCCCATGCAAAGTAGCGCCGCCGGGTTCCCGGGCGGCGCTGATTTTGCGCGGATAGTTCAGAAAGCTCAGCGATTGAGACGTGTTGCGGCGGTCAGCCGAACAGGGACGGGCCGAACTGGACCAGGGTGAGAACGACGATCACAAGCAGGGCCACGAGCGCGAAGATCTTCCTCATGGATGCCTCCTGATCAGGCTTCAGCCGCGACATCGATGATGGCCTCGGCGAAATCGCGCGGCGCCTCCTGCGGCAGATTGTGACCGATGCCGCCCGAGATGGTCCGGTGGGTATATTTGCCGGTGAATTTCTTGGCATAGGCCGCCGGCTCCGGATGCGGTGCGCCGTTGGCGTCGCCCTCCATCGTGATGGTGGGCACACTGATCACCGGCGCTTGCGCGAGCTTCTTCTCGATCTCGTCGAACTTTGCCTCGCCTTCGGCGAGACCCTGCCGCCAGCGATAATTGTGAATGGTGATCGCGACGTGGTCCGGGTTGTCGAACGCCTTGGCGCTGCGCTCGAAGGTGGCATCGTCAAAATGCCATTTCGGTGATGCGAGCTGCCAGATCAGCCGCGAGAACTCGCGGCGATATTTGTCATAGCCGGCCCGGCCGCGCTCGGTCGCGAAGTAGAACTGATACCACCATTGCAGCTCGGCCTTCGGTGGCAGCGGCATCTTGCCGGCCTCCTGGCTCCCGATCAGATAGCCGCTCACCGAGACAAGCGCGCGGCACCGCTCCGGCCACAGCGCAGCCACGATGTCGGCGGTGCGTGCACCCCAATCGAAGCCAGCGATGGTGGCCTTCTCGATCTTGAGCGCGTCCATCAGCGCGATGACGTCGGTCGCAAGCGCAGCGGGTTGACCATTGCGCAAGGTGGCGTCGGACAGGAAGCGGGTCGCGCCGTAGCCGCGCAGGGACGGAATGATGACGCGATAGCCTTGCGCCGCGAGCAGGGGAGCGACGTCGACGAAGGCATGGATGTCATAGGGCCAGCCGTGCAGGAGGATCACGGGTGGGCCGCTGGCCGGGCCCGCCTCGGCATAGCTGACATTGAGCACGCCGGCGTCGATCTGCTGCAGCGGCGCGAACGAGGTGTTCGTGCCCGGCTTGATCGCGGGGAGGGCGGCGGACTTGCTCTTCGCGCTATTCTGGGCCTTGCCTGCGTCAGCGTTCGCGATGCCACTGAGCGCGAATTGCGAGGCCGCCAGCGTCAACGCGGCGGTGCCGATGAGGCGGCGGCGCTGGTGATTGATATCGTTTGTCATGATGGTCTCCCTAGTCAGAATAAGATCGCGACGTCGAACGCATCGGATCGCTATTTCTCGGCGTGTGGCTGTACGAACATCGCAAGCGGCTGACCCGGCTCGACGATATAGGTCGACAGCATCTGCCCGGTCTCCGGGCCGAGATCGTGCGCGTTGTGCGGCGTTCCCGGTGGAATGAGGAAGCCGTCGCCGGCATGCAGGGTGACGTCGGGACGTCCCGCGACCTTCATCACGATATTGCCTGCGACGATGTAGCCGACTTCCTCGCCGGGATGGGTGTGCCAGCCGGACTCGACGCCCGGCGGAATCTCGGTTGCGACCTGCACCATCTCGCGGCCGGGGACCGACAGGGGCGCGCGCTGGACGATGCGTCGGGACAGCTTGCCGGCGAGCTCGTCGCGCGGCTGGTTCGCCGGCGCCGTGGCCGATTGTGCCGACAATGGGTTCGCCGGCAGCATGAAGGTCAGCGCCAGCATTGCCACCAGAGAAATCGAAAGGCCTTTGATGCGCATGCCCATCGGGATTGTTCCTCTGCGTTGAATCAGGGACGCCGCACCGATCTGGTGCGCCCTGACATTGCAGCGAAGCACGAGCAATTGCTCGTTATGGGCTGTGAGCGGCCGTTAACAGTTGCGAGCGGCGGCAAACGGCCTATTCGAACGTGGCATCGAAGATTTCCACGTCGATCAGGACCGGCTTGGGAAGCACAGTTCCATCGTCCTGCAGCGTCAGCGAGCGCCGTAGGGTCGGAAGCATGATGTTGCCGAAGGCCTGGTGGGCCCAGGAGTAGTGCGCGACATTCATGCCGAACAGCTCGTAGTCGGTGCGCCGCTGCAGGCCCTTGTCGTCGAAATAGAAGATCTGCTCGCGCGACAGGGTCGCGATATCGGGTGGGAAGGTGGCGCGAAGACGCCGCCAGGCCTGGCCGCTCTCGTTCCAGAGTGGCAGTTCGGTGGTTTCGACATCCGGATGCACCAGCCGAAACGGCGTGGTCACGTAGTTCCAGATCGAAAGGCCGCAAAAGAACACGAGGTGCAAATCGTCCGCGAACCAGTCGGTCGCAGCAGCATCCGGAATCGGCAGGGCGGGGCTCGCCCAGGTCCGCAGCACCTGTCCATCGAGGCTCTCGATCGTGACCGAGTCCGGCTGATAGGTGGCGGAGGTCTCGGCCCCCGCCAATCCGGTGAAACGCACCGACTGCGTTTTCGTGCTGCCTTCGGCCACCAGTTCGCGATGGCCTGGGCGGCCGGTGCGCGACAAGAGGCTGCCGTCGATCGAGAGGTGGAGCGTGAATCGCTTCAATTTGCTCCAGCGATCCATGCCGCCGCTGGCTGTTATTGCGTCATCAAGGAGTGCCATGCGTCGTCAGGTCCGTCATGAGAGCTTGGGGCGACCATGACGACTTCCACGCGAATTTGCCCGTTAGAAAGTGTGAAAAAGTGCAAGCTTATCGGCCGGCGGTATCTTATTGACGTAGCTATCAATTCAGCGCGCGTAGCACGGCGCTGGTGGCGACGAGGTCGGCGCTGCCGAGGCCTTCCTGATAGCGGGCGAAGAGGGGGGTGATCAGGTCGCGGGCGTCCTTCGCACGCCCTGTGTCCTTCCATAGCCGCCCCAGCGAGAGCGCTGCCCGCAATTCCCAGCCCAGGGCGTGTTGCCGGCGCGACAGGTCCAGCGATTGGCCGAGAAAGTCCTCGGCTTCCGCCTGCTGGCCGATATTGCCGAGGATGTAGCCCTTGACCCGCAGCATCTCCGGCATGTCGAAGGATTCGCCGGTGGTGATCTGGGCGATGGCCTCGTCGATCAGGCGCAGGGCTTCCTGGGGCTGCTTCAATTGCGCCAGCGCCTCGGCCTGCGTGGTCGCGAACACTGTCGTCATGATACGGTGACGTGTTTCGTACAACGTCGCCTGGCTGCGACGCAGCAGCTCCAGCCCCTGGCCGACCTCGCCCTGGCGCATGAGCAGTTCGCCCTTCAGGCCGATGCCGACGGCATGATAGGGGCCCAGGAAGTGCCGCGCGGCGTGATCGATCAGCCGCTCGATCATGCGTTCGGCGTTGGCCCAGTCCCCAACCCACAGGAAGACGTAGATCGTCCAGATCAGGGCGATGCCGAGGGTCAGTGGCTGCTCGAGCTGTTCCGCCTCCTCGACCGTGTACCTGGCTGCCTCGATCGCACGGTCGGGCCGACCGGTGAGCCAGAGCCCGCGCGCCAGCGCCACCAGCGCGACGATCCGGTCGTCGTAGCCGAGGTGCAGGATGTTCTGCCGCTGCGCCATCGGGCTTACCGACATCGCGCTTTCGCATAACGTAACCGCTTCGGCCTGGTTGCCGATCAAATGGTGCGCTACGCCGCGCATCCACTCGACATTCATCGTGCTCGCGGAATCGTTCAGGGCCCGTGCGACTGCCTCGCCGCGCACGCCGGTGCCGAGAGCGCCCTGAAAGTCTCCGATCCGCGTCAGGTAGATGTGCAGGCCCCGCATCAGCCACAACTGCCAATGCAGATCGCCGAGCGTCTCCGCCAGGTACAGGCTGCGCGTAAAGGCGGACCGCACCGCCTCGGTGTTGCCCTGCGTGAACATGATGGAGACGCCGAGCGCCGCCTGCAGCTCCATTTCCTGGCGGCTGCCGATCGAATTGGTCCCGAGCGCGGCAATCGCCTGGTGGCTCCAGCGATAGCACTCCGTCAGCAGTGATAGCTCGAGGAAGAATTGCGCGGCCGCCGCGGCGAGCTCGACGCCGATAGCGTGGTCACCGTGGTCCGAAAAACTCCAGTCGAGCGCTGCGCGCACGTTCGGCAGGTGATCGGCGTAGGCCAGAAATCCGCCGCCGGTGTCTTGCGGCCCGGCCGACCTGACCGAGACGTCGCTAAGGAAGTCGCAGAAATAGCGCGCATGGGCGCGGGCGGCCTCACCGTCCTCGCCGCCTTCCGCGAGCTTCTCGGCGACGAACGCCCGCGTGGTGTCGAGCAGGCGGTAGCGCAGCGGACGCTCGCCCGATGGCGTCGCGATCAGCGATTTCGCAACCAGGTTTGCGATGGCCTCGATCGCCTCGGTTTCATCGATGCCCGCACTGACGGCGACCGCGACCGCGGCCTCGAAGGTGAAGGGGCCGACGAACACCGACAGCCGGCGCAGGATCGCGCTCTCGACCGGCGGCAACAGCTCGTAGCTCCAGCCGAGCGCCGCACTAAGCG
The DNA here is from genome assembly GCA_023390955.1 of Pseudomonadota bacterium. Taxonomy (GTDB): domain Bacteria; phylum Pseudomonadota; class Alphaproteobacteria; order Rhizobiales; family Xanthobacteraceae; genus Bradyrhizobium. Next base: position 13,248 of record JAEWBW010000456.1, on the reverse strand, counting down.
TCTGGTGCCTCGGGATCGCCGTGCGCCGTCCCTGCCACAGCAGCGAGAAGCGGCTGTTGAGGAGCGAGGCAATGCCGCTGATGCCGTAAGCGTTGACGCGACCGGCTGCGAGCTCGATCGCGAGCGCGATGCCATCCAGCCTGCGGCAGATGTCGGCGACCATCGGCGCCTCGTCGTCGCTGAGCTCGAATTCACCCACGCTTGCCGTGATGCGCTCGATGAGCAGCTGAGCTGCCGGATAGGCCAGCACTTCGGCTGCGCTGATGCCGTCGACCGCCGGCGGGAAGTCGAGCGGGAAGAGCCGGTGCACCTGCTCACCATGGGCGCGGAACGATTCGCGGCTCGTGGCGAGAACGTGGAGTTCAGGTGCTTCCCGGACGAGGCGTTCGGCGAGCGGGGCGAGCGCGTCGACGATATGCTCGCAGCTATCGAAGACCAGGAGCGTTCGCTTGCTGCGCAGGAAGGTCAGCAAACCCGGCACCGGATCTTCTGAGTTCACGGTCAGTCCGAGCACCGCTGCGATCGTGCTTGCCGCGAAGGACGCATTCCGGAGTGCGCCGAAATCGACGAAGAAGACCCGCCCGCTGAATTCCGGAGATTGCCGATGCGCCACGGCGACCGCGACGGAGGTCTTGCCGATGCCGCCGGGGCCGACGACGGTCACGAAACGGTGAAGGGAAAGCTCCGCCGAAATCCGCTCGATCGTCTCGCTTCGCCCGATCATCCGGGTGATCGGAGCGGGCAGGGACGAAAGCGGGCTCAACTCGGCGGGCGTCGCCCGTAACGGCTCGACCTGTGCGGCGGGCGCGGCAAAGCAATAGCCCCGGCCAGGAACGTTGATGATGTAGCGCGCGCCTGCGGCGCCGCCGCCGAGGGCCTTGCGCAAGGCCGTGATGTGGAAGCGAAGGCTGCCTTCGTCGACATTGACATCAGCCCAGACACGCTCGACGAGATCGCGCTTGCTGACGACTTCACCTGGACGTTCGGCGAGGGCAACGAGGATGTCGAGTGCGCGACCGCCGATATGCTGCGGAGCGCCGTCCTTCTCCAGGAGACGCGCCTTGGGAAGCAGTCTGAACGGTCCAAACGAAATCGCCGTTTCTTGATTGTCGTCGTCCGACACGCGTGCGTGTCTCCCGTCCCAAGGTATTTGAGTGTCGGATTGCTGTAGCAGACTGAGGTCTTGAGTAAAGCAAGCCGCAATCGGGACATCGGCTTCGCGGCGCGCATAAGTGGTATGCGAATCGTTCGCGCACAAACGCAGAAATTTTAGGCGGTTTTTCCGGGATTTGTTTCGTCGCGAGGTCAGAGTGACTTTGACCGTGATCTGGACGCCGACTGGCCGATGATTTCTTGGACTTTAGTACAAGGCAGCGATCGCAGCCGCGCGCTCGATCCTGCGGCCCGGCGGTCATTTAACAAATGATCGATTATTTTGGCGTGGTGATTGGGCCAACGACACTGTCTGATCGACGTCACACAGCCGTCGCGCGCTGATATTGGCCCACTCGGCGAGGCGATATGACGCGCGCAACGGCAGCGGCACTTTGGCGCAGCGTGCGATTCTGCAATTCGAACAGCGTTCGTGAAAATCGCAGCGATCTGCGCGCGTGAGACTCGCAACAGCTAACAGCCCTTAACGCCCAATAACGAGCGTTTATCGCAAGTCCGCATGATGATCCCGACCCATCGACGGAGCGCTCCTCGCTCCCGATGGGAGGTCATCATGTCTGTCGCAAGAACGTCTGAGGTTGTTGATCAAGGCCGCCGCGAACTGTTGAGCACCGCTGCAATGGGCGTCGTTGCCGCAGGAGCGGCGAGCATCCTTCCCGCGCAGCCCGCGAGTGCCGCTTCGGGCAAGGACGCCGTTCGTCCTTTCCACGTCCACATTCCCGAAGAGCAGCTCGTCGACCTGCGTCGTCGTCTCGCGGCGACGCGATGGCCCGAGAAGGAAATCGTCAACGACTATTCGCAAGGTGTGCGGCTGAAGACCATTCAGCAGCTCGTGCGTTACTGGCAGTCGGACTATGACTGGCGCAAGGTCGAGGCGCGGCTGAATGCCGTGCCGCAATTCATCACCGAGATCGACGGGATCGATATCCACTTCATTCACGTGCGCTCGAAGCACGACAACGCGCTGCCGCTGATCGTCACGCATGGCTGGCCCGGCTCGATCATCGAGCAGTTGAAGATCGTCGACCGCCTCGCCAATCCCACCGCGCATGGCGCGAGCGCGGCCGATGCCTTCCATCTCGTGATCCCCTCCATCCCGGGCTACGGCTTCTCGGGCAAGCCGACGGAGGTCGGCTGGGATCCGCAGCGGATCGCACGCACCTGGACGGTGCTGATGAAGCGCCTCGGCTACACGCGCTACGTCGCGCAGGGCGGCGACTGGGGCAACGCCATCACCGAGCAGTTGGCGCTGCTGGCGCCGCCCGAGCTGCTCGGCATTCACACCAACATGCCCGCGACCGTTCCCGACGACATCGCCAAGGCGCTGCAGCCCGGCGGCGTGCGGCCTGCGGGTCTCTCGGCGGACGAGACCAATGCCTACGACCAGCTCGACGATTTCTACAAGCATGGGCTCGGCTACGCCATCGAGATGGCGAACCGGCCGCAGACGCTCTACGGCCTCGTGGATTCGCCCGCGGGCCTGGCCTCCTGGATCCTCGATCACGACACCCGCAGCCAGGCGCTGATCGCCCGCGTCTTCAACGGCGAGGCGGCCGGGCTTTCCCGCGACGATATCCTCGATAACATCACGCTCTATTGGGTGACCAATACGGCGATCTCGTCGGCACGGCTCTACTGGGAGAACAAGCTGAATTTCTTCCAGCCCAAGAACGTCAAGATCCCGGTCGCGGTCAGCGTCTTTCCCGACGAGATCTACGCGGCGCCGCGGAGCTGGACCGAGCGCGCCTATCCAAAGCTGATCCACTTCAACCGGCTCGACAAGGGCGGCCACTTCGCAGCGTGGGAGCAGCCGGAGCTGTTCAGCGCGGAAATGCGGGCCGCCTTCCGTCCGCTGCGGCAATCGACCTGAAGTCAGTATTCCAGTTTAGAGGAGATCCATCATGAATCGTCCTGAACGCGTTTTCACGACACAACAGATCCGGCTCGAGCGTCGCCTGCCGACCTACTGGCGGGTGACGTTCGATCTTCCGCCGCTCAACATCTTTGGTCCGAGCGCGATCCCGCAGCTCAACGAGATCGTCACGGCTCTCGAGACCGACGACGAGGTGAAGGTGGTGGTGTTCGACAGCGCCGTCGAAGGTTTCTTCCTGACGCATTACGACTTCTTCGCCCCGCTCGAGGAATCCACCAGCATTCCGCCCGGACCGACCGGCCTGCAGGCGTTGCCGGACATGCTGGCGCGCATCAGCCGCGCGCCCGTGGCATCGATCGCATCGATCCGCGGACGCGCCACCGGCGTCGGCAGCGAGCTGGCGCTCGCGAGCGACATGCGTTTTGCAAGCCGCGAGAAGGCTGTGCTGTCGCAATGGGAAGTTGGCGCGGGCCTCGTGCCCGGCGGCGGACCGATGGCGCGGCTGCCGCGGCTGATCGGGCGGGGCAGGGCGCTCGAGGTCCTGCTCGGCGCCGACGATATCGATGGCGAGCTCGCCGAGCGCTACGGCTACGTCAATCGCGCGCTGCCGGATGCCGAGCTCGACGGCTTCGTCGACGCGCTGGCGATGCGGATCGCCTCTTTCGACAAGCAGGCGATCGCGGAGACCAAGCGCCTCGTCAACGTAGCGAGCCTGCCTGCGGATGCCGACATCGCGCCCGAATGGGACGCCTTCCTCGCCTCGGTGCAGCGTCCCGCCAGCCAGGGCCGGATCAAGACGCTGCTGGAGCGGGGCTTCCATTATCCCGGCGATGTCGAGACCAGGCTCGGCTATCACGTCGGCCGGCTCGGGAGCTCAGAGGGAGGCGGATGACGACTTTCGGCCCGCCAGCAAACGCATTGCTGAAGCGGCGGCCCTTCGCTTAAATGTCCGCATTTGACGAAGGGTTTGTTGGGAGCAATTGAAGATGCCGTACGCGGAGAAGATCATTTTGCACGCGCCACCCTCGGGCTCGCCAAAGCTGGAGGCATTTGTCGAACAATGCCTCCAAGACAAGGTGGTTCTGGTGTGCGTCATTGGTGAAGACTGCGCCTGGGTGGAAGAAGCGATTGAAGAAATCCTCACTGGCGACGGTAGCGATTTCACCCGGCGCTTGATCGCGACGTCGCATCCGGGCGAGTCGATTGACGACGTGAGATCGTTTGCGGAAGACTGGACTGTGGACGTTGTCGACCCGACGTTGCCCGTGCAGGAGGTCAGGCTTTAGCCAAGGTCGTCCTGATGTTTCCATCAGGTTGAAATCTATCAGGGCAGACGAAGAGCCGAATAGCCAAAGCCACGGCCGAATTGGTCGTGGCTTTCTTCATTGGGGGTTGAGGAAAAATCCAGCCGGCTTCCATTGCATTGGATCGAAAATACGATTAAGTCGCTGATATGAATTATAAATTCAGTGTTGCGCCGATGATGGACTGGACTGACCGGCATTGCCGCGTCTTCCATCGTCATCTGTCGCGTCATGCGCTGCTCTACACGGAGATGCTGACCACCGGCGCCATCATCCACGGCGACCGCGCGCGGCTGCTTGGGTTCGACGCTTGCGAGCATCCCGTGGCGCTGCAGCTGGGCGGTTCCGACCCGCGCGATCTCGCGACGGCTGCGAAGATCGGCGAGGATTTTGGCTATGACGAGATCAACCTCAATGTCGGCTGCCCGTCGGACCGGGTGAAGGATGGCCGCTTCGGCGCCTGCCTGATGGCCGAGCCCGATCTCGTTGCGGACTGCGTCGCGGCGATGAAGCGTGTAGTCAACGTGCCCGTGACGGTGAAGTGCCGCATCGGCATCGACGACCAGGATCCTGAAGTGGCGCTCGATCGTCTTGCGCGCGCGGTGGTCGCGGCCGGCAGCGACGCGCTGATCGTGCATGCCCGCAAGGCCTGGCTCAACGGCCTGTCGCCCAAGGAGAACCGCGACATCCCGCCGCTCGACTACGACCGCGTCTATCGCCTCAAGCGCGCGATGCCCGATGTGCCCATCATCATCAATGGCGGCATCTCCGGCATCGACGAGGCGAAGGCGCATCTTGCCCATGTCGACGGCGTGATGCTGGGCCGCGCGGCCTATCAGGATCCGTGGCGCCTGCTCGATGTCGATTCCCAGATTTTCGGCGAAGCTGCGCCGCACGCGACGATGCAGGATGCGTTCGAGGCGATGATGCCTTACATCGCCGACCAGCTCGCGCGCGGTACGCGGCTGCATGCCATCACCCGGCATTTCGTCGGCGCGTTTCACGGCGTGCCCGGCGCACGTGCGTTCCGCCGTCATCTCGCCGAGCAGGGCGTCAAGGCGGGTGCCGGTCTCGACGTGCTGCGCGATGCGATCGCGCGCGTTGGGGGCAACGTGCCGGCGGAAGCCGCAGCGTAGCCCGACTAATCAACCGCCGTGCGCGAGCGGCGGTGGCTGCCCTGCAGCTCGGGATAGCCGGTGAGCATCAGCTTGTCGGCGCGGACGCCCCAGCTCTCGAGGCGATCGAGAAAGCTCATGCCGAGCAGATTGGTCTTCATCTGTCCGCGCGGCACGACCAGTGCCGGCACCGATTTCTCGACGAGATGGCCGATGGCGAGACGATCGAGCGTCAGGCGCGCCGCCTTGGTGTGGCCGCCGGCGGTGTCGACGTCGACATTGTAGTCGAGCATCTCGATCGGCAGCCCGATCGCCTTGGCGGTTTCCCAGGTCAGCACGACGGAGGTCGCGCCGGTGTCGATCACCATCGGCGCCGTGATGCCGTTGATTTTGGCGCGCAGCGAGAACTCGCCGCCCTGGCCACGCTGAACCTCCACGGCGGGGGCAGGGGCGGTCGCGGTGGTGGCGGTATGCGCGCGGAACATGCGCGTGACCTTGTGGCTGGCGCGCGCGATCTGGTCGGGATCGCCATAGGCGACGACGGCGCTGGCCGTGCCGCCGAGCATCAAGAGCACCAGCAGGAACCGCATCATCGGGCGCCCCCGTCGGCGCGCAGGCCGATCAGGCCCGCTTCGGCGATGCCGCGATCGGCTGCAATCCCGCTTCCGTCATGCGCGCCGGCAGCGTCGCCATGACCGCGAGCCGTTCCGCGCTGTCCATCGCGTGCCAGCGCGCGATCTCGGGCAGCGTGCGGCCGCAGCCGAAGCACAGCTTGGTCCTGGGGTCGATCATGCAGACGGCGATGCACGGCGTGTCTTTGCTCATGGCCACATAGTGGGGGATCGGCGGGCAGTTCTGCAAGCATACTCAGGAACCCGTGCCGGCACTCATGATCGGCTTGTGGCGTGGCCGACGCTTCTCGTCGGGCATCGCGCCGTAGTCCGGTTGCAACGGCGGAGCTTCGTCCGTCATCGGCGCCAGCGCGCTCATCACGCGCTCGGGCGGGAAGGTCACGATTACCTCGGTCCCGATGCGCAGCTTCGACTTCAGCGTGAAGGTTCCGCCGTGCATGTCGACCAAATTCTTGGCGATGGGCAGGCCGAGGCCCGCGCCTTGCTCGGCCGACTTGATCGAGTTCGAGCCCTGGCCGAAGGAGGCCAGCACGATCGGGATCTCGTCCTCGGGAATGCCGGAGCCGGTGTCCTTCACGGAGAGATATTGGCCGCCCGATGCGGTCCAGCCGGCCTTCAGCCAGATCTCGCCGCCCTGCGGCGTGAACTTGATCGAGTTGGAGATCAAATTGAGCACGATCTGCCGGATCGCGCGCTCATCGGCCCAGAGTCGCGGCATGTCCTGCTCGAACACTTCATGGATGGTGATGCCGCGGTTCGAGGCACGCAGCTTCATCAGATGATGGCAGTCGGCGACGACGCCGACCAGCGACACCGCTTCCTCATTCAATTCGTAGCGGCCGGCCTCGATCCGCGACAGGTCGAGGATCTCGTTGATGAGGTTGAGCAGGTGCACGCCGGAATTGTGGATGTCGGCGGAATATTCCTTGTAGACCGGCACGGCATGCGCACCGAAGATTTCGCTTTTCATCACCTCGGAGAAACCGAGGATCGCGTTCAACGGCGTGCGCAGCTCGTGGCTCATCTGCGCGAGGAAGCGTGATTTGGCGACGTTGGCGGATTCGGCGCGGTGGCGCGCCTCGTCCGAGATCGCCTTGGCCTGTTCGAGCTCGCCGATCAGCGCGTCCTTCTCCGCGCGCGCCTCGAGCGCTGCGAAGGTCGAGGAGTGCAGCCGGTGAGACAGCAGCACGAAATAGCCTTCCGCCGCGAGCGCCAGCGCGGCCAGGATGTAATTGTCGAGCGAGCCGGTGATGACGAAGCTGAGCGCCATCGCGACCGCGACGGGCAGGGTGGCTGCGAGCGCCGCGATCGGCAGGTTCGCGGCCAGCATGCTCGACACTGCGATCACCAGCAGCATCAGGAACATCATCAGCGTTTCCGTGACCATGTCGATCACGGGATGGATCAGGATCGCCATCCAGCACAGGCCATAGAGCAGGTCGAGCACGACGAAGCGCGTGCGCCATTTGCGGGTCACGGCGGGCTGCGACGGCTCCGCGAGGAAACGGCGGCAGCTGCTGATCATGGCCAAATGGATGCAGAGCATGCCGCAGGTCCAGACCGCCGCCGGAACCGGCTGCATCCAGAACCCGAACAGGAAGCCGGTGGCGACCACCAGCAGCATCACGACATAGGAGGCCGACAGCCTGGTCTGGGCGTATTGGCGCAGCAGCTCGTTGTCGAAGGCCGGGCGCGTTCCGCTGGTCGACGTTAACTTGTCGCGCGCCTCGCGCACCCGCTGCGTCGCCGCCCGGCGGCTGCTCGCCGACGGCACGCTCACCGGCTCGGCCGGAAGCTCCACGACCTCGGGCTTTTCAGCGGGTTTACTCATCGAACAACACAATTCCTGCCCGGGCGCGGCGGGCCTTCTGGATTGTCTATCTCTGGCAAGAAATCGTTAAGAGCTGACTTAAGGAGCTAAAGAATTACGTTAACCCGGGGTTAATTCGTCGGCGCTAGGCGCGCCGTCAGCCGGTCAATGCGTCAGCGCGTGCTGCGCGATGTAGACGAATGCGCCCGCGAGGTAACCGGCAAGCGCGAGCCCGCCGATGCGGCGCGCGTACCAGATGAATTCGATCCGTTCGAGGCCCATGGCGGCGACGCCCGCGGCCGAGCCGATGATCAGGATCGATCCGCCGGTGCCGGCGCAGTAGGCGATGAACTCCCAGAGGAAGCTGTCGGGCGGATAGTGCGCGAGGTCGTACATCCCCATGGTCGCGGCGACCAGCGGCACGTTGTCGATGACGGCGCTGAGCAGGCCGAGCAGGATGACGATGATGTCCTGCCGGCCGACGGTCACCTCGAGCCATTTTGCCAGCATGGTCAGCAGGCCGACACGTTCGAGGCAGGCGACCGCAAGCAGGATGCCGACGAAGAACACGATCGAGCCCATGTCGATCCGCGTCAAAGCGTGGGCGAGCGTGAGGGGACGGCGCACATGCTCGTCCTTGTCGCGATGAACGATCTCGCCGACCAGCCAGACGATGCCGAGCCCGAGCAGCACGCCCATGAAGGGCGGCAGATGCGTGATCGTCTTGAAGGCGGGCACGGCGATCAGCACGCCGAGCCCGAGATAGAACATCAAATTGCGCTCGAACGCGTTGACGCCCTGCATCCCGTCTTCCTTCGGCGGCGCCGCAATCGTCTTGCCCTTGAGGGCGATGCTGACGAAGGCCAGCGGCACGAGCAAATTGACCAGGGAGGGCAGGAACACCGCGCCCATGATCTTGACCGGCGTGATCTGCCCGCCGATCCACAGCATGGTCGTGGTGACGTCGCCAATCACGGTCCAGGCGCCGCCGGCATTGGCTGCGATCACGGTGAGGGAGGCGAACAGCAGGCGATCATCACGCTTGGCGATCAGGCGCTGGATCAGCGAGACCATGACGATCGTGGTCGTGAGATTGTCCAGGATCGCGCTGAGGAAGAACGTCACGAAGCCGACCAGCCACATCAGCCGGACCAGGCTCGTCGTGGCGATGCGCGAGGTGATGACCTCGAAACCGTCGTGGGCGTCGATCACCTCGACGATCGTCATCGCGCCGATGAGGAAGAACACGATCTGCGCCGTGCCGGCGACGGATTCGTTGAGCGCGTGGTTGACCAGCGCCTGGTCACCGGTGGTGACCGCATAGATCGTCCAGAGGACAGCCGCGCCGATCAGCGCGGACGCACTCTTGTTGACGCCGAGCGGATGCTCGAGCGCAATCGCCGCGTAGGCCAGGACAAAGATGGCGGCGACTGCGATCAGCAAGATGAGCCCGGATCGTTTGGATCAGCGCGACAGGCGTGCGAGCAGGCTCGACGTATCCCAGCGCTTGCCGCCCATCTTCTCGACCTCGGAGTAGAACTGGTCGACCAGCGCGGTCACCGGCAGATTGGCGCCGTTGCGGCGGGCTTCGGCCAGCGAGATCGAGAGATCCTTGCGCATCCATTCGACCGCGAAGCCGAAATCGTACTTGCCGTCGTTCATGGTCTTGTAGCGGTTCTCCATCTGCCAGGACTGCGCGGCGCCCTTGGAGATGGTCTCGATCACGGCGGCGACGTCGAGGCCGCTCTTCTTGGCGAAGTGGATGCCCTCGGAGAGACCCTGCACCAGGCCGGCGATGCAGATCTGGTTGACCATCTTGGTGAGCTGGCCGCTGCCGGCGGGTCCGAGCAGCTTGCACATGCGCGCATAGGCGCTGTTGATGATCACCTCGGCGCCGTCATAGGCGTCCTGCGCGCCGCCGCACATCACGGTGAGCACGCCGTTCTCGGCACCGGCCTGGCCGCCGGAGACCGGCGCGTCGACGAACTTGAAGCCGGCCTTGGTGGCGGCAGCGTCGAGCTCGCGTGCGACCTCGGCGGAGGCGGTGGTGTGATCGACGAAGGTCGCGCCCTTCTTCATGCCGGCGAAGGCGCCATCGGCGCCGAGCGTCACCGAGCGCAGATCATTGTCGTTGCCGACGCAGCACATCACGAAATCCTGGCCCTCGGCCGCTGCCTTCGGGGTCGCCGCGGTCCTGCCGCCGAACTTGTCCGCCCATTCCTTCGCCTTGGCGCCGGTGCGGTTGTAGACGGTGACTTCGTGGCCGCCCTTTTTCACGAGGTGTCCGGCCATGGGGAAGCCCATCACGCCGAGACCGAGGAAAGCGACTTTAGCCATGTGCGGTACCTTGGTTGGATGTTCGTTGGACGGCCGGGCGCGGGGCCAGCCGGGGTACGTTCTTGAGAGGTTCTCTGGGTTCCGCGCGAATGGCGCGGTCGGAGGCCGCACCATAAACCCTGCAGCGGCGAGGGCAACGGCTTCGTTTGGTATCCCGTTATGCTAGGATGCCCCGACAAACCGCATAAGAACACAGGGAGTGAAAGCGATGGGCGTCAGCGTCGGGGTGCTCGACCATTTCAACATCAGGACGCGGAAGCTGGCCGAGACGGTCCGCTTCTATGAGGACGTGCTGGGCCTCGAAAAAGGACCGCGGCCCAATTTCGCCTTTCCCGGCGCCTGGATGTACAGCGAGGGCAAGCCGGTTGTGCATCTCGTCGACATCTCCCCGACCGACGAGGCGCAGAAGCCGGATTCCGGGGTGGTCCACCACGTCGCCTTCATCAGCCGCGGCTTTGACGGCATGCGGCAGCGGCTCGGCTCCAAGGGCATGAAGTATGATTCCCGCCAGGTCCCCGGCGGCGACCTCTGGCAGATCTTCGTTCACGACCCCAACGGGGTCATGATCGAATTGAACTACGAGGCGGCCCTCGAGCAGGGTGCCGCCCCGGTCGAAACGGCCGGCGACATCGGCCGGCAGTAGCCTTTTGCGCATTTCCGCTCTAATGGGGCGCATCACCTCCGTGCGCGATAGGATCGCGCCCGGGGTTTCGCAGTTGAGCATGATCAGGCGGACAGCCGCCATTCCTGAGATCATGCTCCATTGAGGAGATGCGCTTTGAGCGTGACGCAGCAACAGGTTCTCGACAGCCTTGCCCGGATCAAGTCGCCGCGCGGGGTCGCGCTCACCAATGCCAATGTGCTGAGCGCGATCAGCGCCGCTGACGGCAAGGTGTTTTTTTCGATCAACGTCGATGCCGCCGAGGCGCGGGCCTGGGAAGCGGTGCGGGCCGAGGCGGAAGCCGCCGTGCGCGCCATTCCCGGCGTCACCACCGTGATGGTGGCGCTGACCGCCGAGCGCAAGGCGGGCTCGGCACCTCCGCCGCCCCCGCAGCCGAGTCGCGGTACGCCGGGCGTGCAGCCGGCACACACCCACAAGCCGCCGCCGCAGGGCGGCGCCCAATCGCCGATGTCGCGGCAGTCCGAGATTCCCGGCGTCGCCGCCGTGATCGCGGTGGCGTCGGGCAAGGGCGGGGTCGGCAAGTCGACCACTGCGCTCAATCTGGCGCTGGGCCTGCGCGACCTCGGGCTGAAGGTCGGCCTGCTCGACGCCGACATCTACGGGCCGTCGGTGCCGCGCCTCACCGGCCTGCACGACAAGCCGGAGCTGAACGCCGAGCGCAAGATGATTCCGCTCAGGCGCTTCGGCCTTGCGATCATGTCGATCGGCTTCCTCGTCGAGGAGGAGACCGCGATGATCTGGCGCGGCCCGATGGTGATGTCCGCGGTGACGCAGATGCTGCGCGATGTCGAATGGGGCCAGCTCGACGTGCTCGTCGTCGACATGCCGCCCGGCACCGGCGATGCCCAGCTCACGCTTGCGCAGAACGTGCCGCTGAAGGGCGCGGTGATTGTCTCGACCCCGCAGGATCTCTCGCTGATCGATGCGCGGCGCGGCCTTGCCATGTTCAAGAAGGTCAACGTGCCCGTGCTCGGCATCGTCGAGAACATGAGCTATTTCCAGTGCCCGCATTGCGGCACCAAGTCGGACATCTTCGGTCATGGCGGGGCGCGCCACGAGGCCGAAAAGCTCGCTGTGCCGTTCCTGGGCGAGATCCCGCTGCACATGGCGATTCGCGCCACCTCGGACGCAGGTAATCCGGTGGTCGACAGCGAGCCTGACGGCCCTCATGCGGCGATCTATCGCGCCATCGCGGGCCAGGTTCGGGACCAGCTCAAGGGCGTGATTTCCACGCACTAGCAGCCGCCCGAGCCATGCGACTTTCGTACGGGCCGGTCATGCCATTGTCGCGTTTCGCAATTGGGGCTTCCGTGTTAAAGGCCGTCCCAAGTCAATCGTCCCTGGCCGGAAAGCGGTAAAAGACGCTTCTCGGGCACAAGGGACGGCAAAACAGAAGTCGGGGAAACGCCCCTACAAGGAGAGACCTGAAGATGAAGCGTCGTGATTTCCTGAAAGTGTCGGCAGCGGGTGCGGCGGCGACCGCGGTAGCCTCGCCGGCGATCGCGCAGTCCTCGCCCGAAGTGAAGTGGCGCCTGACGTCGAGCTTCCCGAAATCGCTCGACACCATCTATGGCGGCGCCGAGCAGGTGGCGAAGTACGTCGCCGAAATGACCGACAACAAGTTCCAGATCCAGGTCTTCGCCGCCGGCGAAGTCGCCCCGGGTCTGCAGGCGCTCGATGCGACCTCCAACGGCACGGTCGAGATGAGCCACACCGTCTCGTACTACTATGTCGGCAAGGACCCGACCTTCGCGATCTACGCGTCGGTGCCGTTCGGCCTCAACGCCCGCCAGCAGAATTCCTGGTGGTACCAGGGCGGCGGCGAACAGCTCGGCAACGAGTTCTTCAAGAAGCACAACGTGATCGGCTTCCCCTGCGGCAACACCGGCACGCAGATGGGCGGCTGGTTCCGCAAGGAGATCAAGACCGTTGCCGATCTCTCCGGCCTGAAGATGCGCATCGGCGGCATCGCCGGCCAGGTGCTCCAGAAGGTCGGCGTGGTCCCGCAGCAGCTCGCCGGCGGCGACATCTATCCGGCGCTGGAAAAGGGCACCATCGACGCCGCCGAGTGGGTCGGCCCGTACGATGACGAGAAGCTCGGCTTCGCCAAGGTCGCGAAGTACTACTACTATCCGGGCTTCTGGGAAGGTGGCCCGACCGTCCACGCCTTCGTCAACCTCGACAAGTGGAACGGCCTGCCGAAGAACTACCAGGCGATCCTCACCAACGCCACCGCTCATGCCAACACCTGGATGGCCGCGCGCTACGACATGCAAAACCCGGCGGCGCTGAAGCGTCTGGTCGCCGGCGGCACCCAGCTTC
>JAEWBW010000429.1 GCA_023390955.1 Pseudomonadota bacterium | reverse complement strand
TCGTGTATCCGATCGCCGCGTAATAGTCGCGCGTCCGCTGCATGTAGGGAACGGGGGCATCGTAGTCGGGCGCAAAGCCGAATTCGTCGTCGCGCGAAGCGGACATGGGCGCGTCTCCTGGTTCTTGGTTAGAGCCAGACTAGATATAGTTTTCGGGTTGCTCAACGGGGGTCGGGGAGACGCAGGTCTGAATTGCAGGAGACGATGATGCCTCGCGGTCGCTGCCTCTTACCCTCCCCTGGAGGGGGAGGGTCGATCGCGCGAAGCGCGAGCGGGGTGGGGTGATCTCTCCACTCGAGCACTGTTGGACGTAGAGGGACCGTCACCCCACCCCGTCTCACATTTCGCTCCGCTCAATGCGAGCCGACCCTCCCCCTCCAGGGGAGGGTAAGTAGTGCCAGCGTCGCTCACCTGAAAAGATGCAGCGCCGCGTATTGCAGCAGCATGATCGCCTTGGCATCGATGATCCGCCCGTCGGCGATCATCGCCAGCGCCTCGTCGATGCCGAGCTCCAGCACCTCGATCTCCTCGCCCTCGTGCTCGAGGCCGCCGCCATCGCTGACGCGCATCGAAGGCTCGTACTCGGCGACGAAGAAATGCAGCTTTTCGGTCACCGAGCCCGGGCTCATGAACGCCTCGAACACTTTTTCGACGTGGTGCAGCCGATAGCCGGTCTCTTCCTCGGCTTCGGCGCGGATGCGCACCTCCGGCGAGGCGTCGTCGAGCACGCCGGCGGCGGCTTCGATCAGCAGATCGTCGTAGCCGCGGATGAAAGCCGGCAGGCGAAACTGCTTCACCAGGATGACCGTGCGCCGCGCGCAATTATACGGCAGCACGGCGGCGGCGTTGTCGCGCTCATAGGTCTCGCGATGCTGCGTCTGCCACTCGCCATTGGCGCGCCGGTAGTCGAACGTCGTGGACTTGAGCGTAGTCCAGCCGTCCGAGAGCACGCGGACGTCCTTGATGCGGACGCGGTCGGAAATTGTCATTGCTGCCTTCCGCTAACGGGGCTGCTCGCGGCCGTCGAGCCACTTCTGGAACATCACCGAGGTGGATTCCTCGAAGCCGAGCGACTGGTAGAACGCATTGGCCTGCGCGTTCTCACGGCGGACCAGCAGCTGGAGCTTTGCGATGCCAGCCTGGCGCAGCCAGTCCTCGGCCGCGGCCATGATGATGCGGCCGAAGCCACGCTTCCGACCGTCGGGATCGACCGCGACGTAATAGACCCAGCCGCGATGACCGTCATGGCCGACCATCACGGTCGCGACGATCTTGTCCTTGTCCCGGCCGAGCAGCACGGTGGAATTGTCGCGCCGCCGCGCCAGCGCGATGTCGGCATGTGGGTCGTTCCAGGGCCGTGTCAGGCCGCAGCGCTGCCACAGCGCCACGACCGTCTCGACATCGGCATCGCTGATGGCGGCGATCGCAAGGGCAGCGGCGCTCACAGCACCTTGCCCGGATTCATGATGCCCAAGGGATCGAGCATCGCCTTGATTGATCGCATCAGCTCGATCGCGGTCTTGTCCTTGACGTCGAGCAGCTCGTCGCGCTTGAGCACGCCGATGCCGTGCTCGGCCGAGATCGATCCGCCCATGCGCAGCACGATCTCGAACACCACGGCATTCACATCGTGCCAGCGCGCCAGGAAATCGGCCGAGTTGCCGCCGACCGGCTGGCTGACATTGTAATGCAGATTGCCGTCGCCGAGATGGCCGAACGGCACCGGCCTCGCGCCGGGAATGAGCTTCACCACGGCGACATCCGCTTCCGCGATGAAGGCCGGCACGGCAGCGACGGGCACGGAAATGTCGTGCTTGATCGAGCCGCCTTCCGGCTTCTGCGCCGCAGACATCTCGTCGCGCAGCTTCCAGAAGCCTGCGCGCTGGGTGAGGTTGGCCGCGATCACGGCGTCGTCGACGATCTCCTCCTCCATGGCGCGGGCCAGGATCGCCTCCAGCGGCGTACGGGCGTCGTCGCCGGGCGAGGACAGCTCCATCAGCACGTACCAGGGATGCTTGGCCTCAAGCGGATCGCGCACGTCGATGCCGTGGCGGATCGAGAAGTCCACCGCCATCTCGGCCAGCAGCTCAAAACTCGTCAGCATGTTCGAGGCTTCGCCCTGCGCGATGGTCAGAAGCTTTAGCGCCGCCGCCGGCGATTTCAGTCCGACGAAGGCGGTCTCGACCGACCGCGGCTTTGGAAACAGCTTGAGCGTCGCTGCCGTGATGATGCCGAGCGTGCCTTCCGCGCCGATGAACAGATTGTGCAGATTGTAGCCGGTGTTGTCCTTCTTCAGCTTCGACAGCACGTTGAGCACGCGCCCGTCGGCGAGCACGACTTCGAGCCCCAGCGCCATCTCGCGTGCGACGCCATAGGCGAGCGCCGCGGTGCCGCCGGCATTGGTCGAGAGATTGCCGCCGATGGTGCAGCTTCCTTCCGCGCCGAGCGAGAGCGGAAACAGCCGATCCACCTCGGTGGCTTTCTGCTGCGCGACCTGCAGCACCACGCCGGCTTCGCAAGTCATGGTGTTGGAGGCGGTGTCGACCTCGCGGATCTTGTCGAGCCGGCGCAGCGATATCACCACCTCGCCATTGTGCGGGGTCTGGCCGCCGACCAGCCCGGTATTGCCGCCTTGCGGCACCAGCGCGATCTTGTGCGCGGTGGCGAGCTTGCAGATTTCGGAGACCTCAGCGGTCGAGCCCGGACGCAGCACCAGCGGCGAGTGGCCGTGGAACAGATTGCGCTCCTCGGTGACGTAGGCCTCGATATCGGCCGCATCGGTGATGGCGTGGCGAGGGCCTACGATCTTGCGGAATTGTTCGATCAGCTCGGGCGCGAGCGGAGGGGGGGCGGACGTGTTGATGTTCATGTCGTCTTCTTTCATTCCGCTTCTTATCGTGCCACTTCTTATCTTGCGACCGCCGCGCGGCGCAGCCGGTCGTTAATGGCTTCGCCGAGGCCCTCCTCGGGGATCGGCATCACCGCGATCCCGCGCGGTCCCTTCGCATCGAGGGCGCGAAGATAGCCGAACAGGTTGGCGGCGGCTTCATCGAGATCGCCTGCTGTCGACAAATTCATCACGGCTGCGGCGCGCTCGCGTCCGGGCAGGGGCGCTGGCCCGAAGGCGAGCAGCGCTTCGCCCGGGGCGATGTCGCGCGCATCGAGCCGCACCTGGGCGCGCGGTGCGTAGTGGGAGGCCAGCATGCCCGGCGCCAGCGGCTGGCTGTCATCGCTCGCGGCATCCGCGGGCGGCCGCGCCAGCGGCGCGCCGAGCACCGCTTCGATCCTGTCGCGCGACAGCCCGCCGGGCCGCAGCAGCATCGGCGTCTCGAAGCAGCCGACAATGGTCGATTCGACGCCGACCTCGACCGGCCCGCCGTCGACGATCAGGTCGATGCGGCCCGAAAGGTCACTCGCGACATGGGCGGCCTGCGTCGGGGAGACATGCCCCGAAATATTCGCCGACGGCGCCACCACGGCCCCGCCAAAGGCGCGCAGAATCGCCTCGGCTACGGGGTGGGCCGGAATGCGGATCGCGACGGTGTCGAGGCCGGCGGTAGCGAGATCGGCCACCGGGCAGTCGTCAGTCTTCGGTACCACCAGCGTCAGCGGCCCCGGCCAGAACGCCTCTGCCAGGCTCAGGGCGCGCGCGTCGAACCGGCCGATCCGCCGCGCGGCGGTGAGGTCCGCGACATGGGCGATCAGCGGATTGAATGCGGGCCGCCCCTTGGCCGCATAGAGATGGGCAATGGCGGTCGCATTGGCCGCATCGGCCCCGAGCCCGTAGACCGTCTCGGTCGGAAACGCGACCAGCCCGCCTGCGGCCAGCCGCCGGGCCGCGGCCTCGGCGGCATCGGAACCGGCGGGCAGAATCTGGGTCTCGAGAGCCGTTTTCACTGTGACTAAATTCCTCAAACCGGCCGCTTGCAGTGCGCCAAACCCGACGCTATAAGCCGCCTTCTTGTCGGAGTGTGGCTCAGCCCGGTAGAGCACTGCGTTCGGGACGCAGGGGTCGCAGGTTCGAATCCTGCCACTCCGACCATTATTTCAAAAGTTGACGTTTTGCAGGGACTTGGCGGACCGGCCGCCAGCCTGCGGCGCCTTTTTGCAACGAATTTTGACGCGGGTCCACGGCCGATTTCGGTCGACGGGGGACCATTGTCCGCGCGTCATGGCTCGAAGGGGCGCGGCTTGGCGGGGAATGATCCCCTTGGCCCCATTCAGCCGCCGGTGCGCACCAAAGTCAGGCTCGGACTTTCGGTCGCGATGCTGACGCGATTGCGTCCCTGCTCCTTGGCGGCATAGAGCGCGTCATCGGCCGCGGCGAGCAGGGTTGTGGTGGTCGTCCGCGCATCGCAGCGGCCGCCTGAAAGGCCGACGCTGACGGTGACGCATCGGTAGTCGCTTCCATGATGCGGGATGGCAAGATCCGCCACCACGCGCCGGACCGTTTCGGCCGCGCGAGCGGCCTGGTCGACGGATGTGTCCGGAAGCAGAACCGCAAACTCTTCGCCGCCGTAGCGGGCGACGAGATCGCCGGGACGCCCGAAGCTTGCCTCGATCGCCATTGCCACTTGGCGGATGCAATCGTCGCCGGCCGCATGGCCGAGGCTGTCGTTGAACGCCTTGAATCTGTCGATGTCGATGAACAGCAGCGCGAGATCGGAGCCAGAGCGCTGGCAGCGCCGGAGTTCGCGGGCAAACATCTCGTCGAACCTGCGCCGGTTGGCGACGCCGGTGAGGACGTCGGTCTCGGAAAGCGACTTCAGCCGGTCGTTGGCTGCGACGAGCTGCTCTTCGGCCTGCTTGCGCTTGGTGATGTCGCGGATCACGGCCACGATCTCGGGGTTGGTCGCTTCGCTTTCCCTGACGTAGCTGAACTGGCCCTCCACCCAGACATAGCTGCCGTCACGGCGCCGGGTGAGGTATTCGCACATCACCGTTCGCCGGGCCGGGCCGAGCTCGTCGATGGCACTCTTGACCAGGTCGCGATGGGACGGATGGATGTTCGAATACGACGATTGCTCGAGCATCTCAGCGGCCGTCCAGCCCATCAGCTTCTCGATCGAGGGCGAGATGTAGTGCCGCTTGCCGTCGAAATCGATGCGGGTCACGACGTCTTCGACGTTCTCCGCAAGCAGGCGATATCCGCGCTCGCGTTCACGCAGCACTTCGGCCATCGCCGCGCTCTTGCGGACCTGCAGCATCAGAACGCCGGCGAGGACGATCATCACGACTGAAAGTCCGCTTGCGAGCAGCAGCTCGTAGGCGACGTTCGCGTGCCATGATGCCAGAATGGCGTCATCGGGGGATGCGACGGTGATCACGACCGGAAAATCGGACAACGTCTCATAGGCGAGCTGCTTCGACTTGCCGTCGAAGGGGGAATTGATCCGGTAGATGCCTGTGCTCGCTTCCGTCACGCGCTCGATGAAGCGCGGCACGAAGCTCATGTCCTTTCCGACCTGCTCGTCCCGGCGATGGACCAGGAGCTTGCCGTTCGACTTGAGCAGCGTGATGCTCCGGTCCTCGTTGGCCTCGAAGCTCTCATAGAACGACCGAAAATACGCCAGATCGATCGCAGCAAACACGACGCCGGCAAAGGAGCCGTCATGATTCGAGAGCCGCTGCGTCATCAGCAATGTCGGTCTGCCGGCGACGCGAGAAATGAACGGCTCATTGATCCGGGGGCCGGCCACCTCGGGGTGAGACTGATGAAATTTGAAATACTCGCGGTCGGCGTTGTTCACCGGCGGCACGGTCTCGAAGGAGGAGAACAGCCAATAGCCCTTGGCGTCGAGCATGCCGATTTCGCGGATCTGCGGAACGTTCTTCGCATATTGCGCCAGCAGGTCGTTGATCTCCGCGGAGGCCTTTGCGGACCGGTCGGAGTGCTGGATGTACTGGCTTGCCCCGAACAGCGCGAGGGCGACGGTGCTGAAGCTCTTGGACGCATGTTGCGCCAGCGAGTGCGTCAGGGCCTTGGTCTCGAGGCCCGCCTTCTCGAAGGCCGCAGCTTTCTCCTGCGCCGCTTTCCAACCGACAAGCGCCCACAGGCTGCCGAGCATGACGCAAAGCAGCAGCGCAATGATGGTTAGCGGGGACTTGACGAGCCGGCGCACGAGAATGGTCCTGTTTCGGACGGCATCGTGCCTGTGTGTGATGAACCCATGGTTCCGTTGGTCCCTGCCTGCTGCCGAATTTTCCCGGTGTCGTTAACGCGAACCGACCGACCGTCGAATCCCGGCAAAGCGGTCAGACTTTTCGCTTGTCCGGAGGGGGCGCGCTGCAAGTCTACGGCATGCGCAAATTGTTAACCGGGATCGCGATGCCGTTATCGTTGGGCCTGCCTGCCGCCTGGCGCGCATGCGCCGACCCGTCTACCCGTCGAGATATTGTTTCAGGGTCGTCCGCGTGCCGAATTTCCAGAGTTTCTCTAGCGCTGACGAGAATGCGGCCACATACACCTCGCTGTCCGCAACATCTCCGAAGATATCGCGCATCTCCATCCATTCAGCCGGTTGCGACCGCGCCGCACGGGCCCGCTCTTGCAGGCGCGGCCAGTTCGGGTCGTTCGGGGCGATCACAGCGCCGCTTTCTGTCTCTCCCTCACAATAGCGGCACCACAAGGCGCCCACGAGTGCGAGTCCTTCGACCGGCAAGCCGAGCTTCAAGCGATCGGACACGGTCGGCAGAATGAATTTGGGCTGGCGGTTCGAGCCGTCCAAACACAGCCTTCGCGTCGTATCGCCGATCTTGGGATTGGCGAAGCGCCGCTCGATGAGCGTCTTGTAGGCTGCAAGATCCGTCTCCGGGACGGGCGGCACCATCGGAATGATCTCATCGTCGAGCAGCTTGCCCAGAAAGCGGCTAATGAGCGGCTCCTGCATCGCTTCGTGAACGAATTCGATATCGAGGAGCCCGGCTGGATAAGCGATCGTCGCATGTCCTCCGTTCAAGATGCGGATCTTCATCAGTTCGAATGGCGCGACATCCGCAACGAACTGCACGCCGACGCGCTCCAGCGCCGGCCGGCCTGCCGGAAAGTTGTCTTCCAGGACCCATTGCCGGAACGCCTCGCAGAACACCGGGCGCGCGTCGGCAATGCCATAGGTGCCTTCCAGCAGAGACCGTTCCCGCGCGGAGGTCGCGGGCGTGATCCGATCAACCATTCCATTGGGAAATGCGACATTGGCTTTCACCCAGGCGCCGAGTGCCGGGTCCACCAGTGTCGCAAGGCCCGACACTGCATTCATTGTCACGTGGCCGTTTCCGGGTAGATTATCGCAAGACATCACGGTGAACGGCATCGTCCCGTTTGCTCGCCTCGCGATCAATCCAGCGAGGATAAGCCCGAAAGCCGTCCGCGCCTGTGTGATGTCAGCTGCGTCGGCGAGGATCTCGGGATGCGCCGCGTCGAAGGTCTGCGATGCCGGATCGATGTAGTAGCCACCTTCGGTGACCGTCAGGGAGACAATCCGGATGGCTGGGTCGAGCAGCCTGTCGAGTATCGCTTGACGCTGCCCAACCTCGATGAACTCGATCATTGACCCGATGACGCGTGGCGCGGAATGATCGGCCTCCTGTTCGACGACTGTCGTCAACAGGTCCTGCGTCGAAAGCTCCTGGCGCATCGTCTCGTCGCTATCACGGACGCCTGCACCTGCGATTGCCCAGTCATGGTCGAGCCCGAGGTTGAAGAGATCGTCGAGATAGATGGCTTGATGGGCGCGATGGAAATTGCCGACACCGATATGGAGGATGCCGGCCTTGAGTCCACGCCGATCATAGCGGGGAACGGCTACGGTCCTGGCAAGCGCCGACAGGCCGGCTTGAGACAATCTGACGCTCATGTGCGGTAAATCCTCGGCTGGAGGTACGCCGAAGCGACCACTGAAATCGCCTCGTCCTGTCTCGCTGACGACGAGCGGCGAGCCTCGCGCAGCGCTCCCACAAACCCGGAGAACCAGTTCTGCAGCGAGTGACCCTTCAATTTCGCGGCCATGTGCAGCCAGCGCTCGCGGCGTTCTTCGAGGGGCATGCCGAGCGCCCGGACAAGCTGGTGCGTCATATCGTCCACGTCGTGCGGGTCGACCAGGAGCGCTGCGTCGAGCTCTTTGGCCGCGCCGGCATATCGCGAGAGGACCAGGACGCCGGGATCGTCGGGGCGTTGGGCGGCGACGAATTCCTTCGCCACCAGGTTCATGCCGTCGCGAAACGGAGTCACAAGGCCAACCTGCGCGCTCCGGTAAAGCCCGGCCAGCGTGGTTTGTGAGAACTCCTCGTTGAGGCAGCGGACCGGTATCCAGTCCGGCTGGCGATGCCGGCCGTTGATCTCCTCCACCAAACTATCGAGGTCAGACTTCAAATCGCGATAGGCGCGAATGCCGGTGCGCGACGGCGCTGCAATTTGCAGCAGCGAGACCTCGCGTTGCAGCTCCGGCTCGATCTCCAGCATCCGGTCGAACGCGCGAAAGCGATTGGTCAGGCCCTTCGAATAATCGAGCCGGTCGACGCCAAGCACGAGTTTTGAGCCGGTTAAGCGCGCACTCAGACGCTGCACATCGGGCCGTTCGATCGCGGCGATTGCGCGCGTCGCGAACTCTTCCACGTCGATACCAACCGGGGAGGTCACCAGCCGCGTCCCGCCCCATGCGCTCGCAACCGTACCGTCCTCGACGCACACTCCCAGTTCGTGCCGCATGTCCTCCTCGAAATTCCGACGATCCTCGATCGTCTGGAAGCCGACGAGATCGTAGGCGAGCATGTCCTGCATGAGCTCGCGATGATGCGGCGCCGCCGTCATGGAGCTGCGATCCGGCCACGGCGTATGCAGGAAGAATCCGATCGGACGCGCGATGCCAAGCCGGCGCATTTCGGCGCCGAGCGGCAGGCAATGATAGTCGTGGATCCAGAACACTGCGCCCGATGTATCGAAGCGCAGCAGCGATCGCGCCATAAAGGCGTTGACCTCGCGATACGAAGTGTAGTGATCGATCGCACCATTGATGAGGTCGGTCCGTGAATGCAGCGCCGGCCACAGCACGGAATTGGCGAACCCCTCATAGTAGCCGGCATAGTGCTCCATCGGTGGAGCGATGATTGCGGTCGTCCCGGTGCCGAGAGCCTGGGTCCCTGCGCGGGTGTCGGTCACCCGATCCGCGTCGCCGCTGAAGCCGACCCAGGTCGCGCCGGATTTGCTGACCATCGGGATCAGCGCCGCCGCCAGCCCGCCCGGGACTGGCTCATCGGCTTTTGCCCCGGCCACCCGATTGGAGACGACAACCACGCTCACGAAAGTCTCCCGAAATGGCCGCTGACGTCGCGTATCGACGCTCTTCCGGCCCGTTTGGCAAGGCAGTCCGGACTGGCCGTTGTTGACCGGCGTTCATGGCTGGCCGCGTCCGGCGGCTCGCACAGAAAGATTCGGCCATATTTCTCAAGGGCCTGACTCAAGTGTGCAGCAATGCTAGGAACTTGTGAATGGACGAGGAGGGGTCGGGGACTGTGGGTAAGGCAAGCGTGACTCCGGTCGCCGTCATCGGGATGGCGTGCCGGCTGCCGGGGGGCATCAACTCCCCCGACCTGTTCTGGGAAGCGCTGCTGCGTGGTGACGACCTCGTCACGGAAATTCCCGCCGACCGCTGGGACGCCGATTACTATTACGATCCCGAGCCTGGCGTGCCCGGCCGGTCGATCTGCAAATGGGGCTCATTCCTCGACGATTACGGCGATTTCGATCCGGACTTCTTCGGCATCACAGAGCGGGAAGCAACCGCGATGGATCCTCAGCATCGGCTGCTGATGGAAGTCGCGTGGCAGGCCATGGAGCATGCCGGCCTCAGCAGGCACACGATCTCCGCCGAGACCGGCGTCTTCGTCGGGCTGAACTACAGCGACTACCAGTTCGTGCACATCGCCACCGACGCCTTCGACGGAGCCTATGGCAACACCGGCACGCTGCTCTCCATGGCCTCCGGCCGGATTTCGCATGCCCTCGGGCTGCACGGCCCCGCGGTCACGGTGGACACCGCATGCTCGTCCGGCCTGGTTGCGATCCATCAGGCCTGCCGCAGCTTGAACGATGGCGAGAGCGAGCTCGCCTTCGCGGGCGGCGTCAATGTCATGATGGAGCCGCGCAGGTCCACATCGGCATCGGCAGCGGGGATGCTGTCGGGCACCGGCCACTGCCACGCGTTCGACGTCAAGGCCGACGGCTTCGTTTCGGGCGAGGGCTGCGTCGTGTTGTTGCTCAAGCGCTTGCCGGATGCGCAGCGGGACGGCGACCGCATCCTGGGTGTGATCCGCAGTACGGCGACAAGCCACAACGGCCACAGCGTCAGCATTGCGACGCCGTCACGCGAGGCGCAGACCGCGGTGTACCGTGCGGCGCTTGTCGCTGGTGGCGTCGATTCCAGCACCGTCGGCATGGTCGAGGCGCACGGCACCGGCACGCCAGTTGGTGACCCCATCGAATATGCCAGCCTCTCCGAAGTTTACGGCCGCGGCCAGCCCTGCGGCCTCGGCGCCTCCAAGACCAATTTCGGGCATACCCAGGCAGCGGCGGGCGCGCTCGGGATGATGAAGGCGCTGCTCTCCGTCAGGCATGGCGCCATCCCCAGGAACCTGCACTTCGAAGCCTTGCCCGACGACATGGCCCGGATCGAAACCGGATTGTTCGTGCCGACGGAGACGACGCCGTGGCCGCTCGATGGCGGACAGCCGCGGCGTGCCGCGGTATCGGCCTACGGCCTCTCCGGAACGAATGCGCATGCGATCGTCGAGGAGGCTCCGAGGCCGCGCTCCGGCAACGGTGCGGCCATCGGGCCGAGCCGTGATGGTGCATTGCTGTTTCCGCTGACATCCTCGTCGGCCGCGGGATTGCAGGACACAGCCGGGCGTCTTGCCGATTGGGTCGCGGCGCAGCCATCCGAACTGGCGACGCCGGATCTGGCCTATACGCTGGCGCGCCGGCGCGATCATCGCGCGATGCGAACAGCCGTGCTTGCCGGCACCAACGCCGAACTCGTCACAGCGCTGCGGGAGATCGCGCAAGGCGATGCTATCTGCCAGGAAGCCGTCGGGCAGGACGAGCGCGGGCCGGTCTGGGTGTTCTCCGGCCAGGGATCGCAATGGGCCGCGATGGGCGCGGAGCTGCTGGCGAACGAGCCTGCATTCGCAGCCGCCATCGCTGAGATTGAGCCGCTGATATCAGCCGAAGCCTGCTTCTCGGTGACATCGGCGCTGACAACGCCCGAGACGATGATCGGCATCGACCGGATCCAGCCGACGATCTTCGCCATGCAGGTCGCATTGGCGGCCACGATGAACGCCTACGGCGTTCGGCCTGGCGCGGTGATCGGTCATTCCATGGGCGAGTCGGCCGCCGCTGTCGTCGCCGGCGCGCTGTCGCTGGAGGACGGCGTGCGGATCATTTGTCGCCGCTCGCGGCTGATGGCCGGGATCGCTGGTTCAGGCGCGATGGCTTCGGTCGAGCTGCCTGCCCAGCAAGTGCTGTCGGAGCTGATGGCGCGCGGTGTCGATGACGCCGTGGTGGCGGTGGTGGCCTCTCCAAAATCCACCGTGATCGGCGGCGCGACCGAGTCCATCCGCAAGCTGGTCGCATTGTGGGAGAAGCGCGACGTGATGGCCCGCGAGGTTGCCGTCGACGTTGCATCGCATTCGCCGCAAGTCGATCCGATCCTCACCGAGCTCTACGATGTGCTGGCAGAGATCGAGCCGCTGACGCCGACGGTCCGATACTATTCGGCGACGTCCTTCGATCCGCGCGAGGAGCCGTATTGCGACGCCAATTACTGGGTCGACAATCTGCGCCACACCGTGCGGTTCTCTGCGGCGGTGCAGGCCGCTCTCGAGGACGGCTTCCGGGTGTTCGGTGAATTGTCACCTCACCCGTTGCTGACGCATGCGATCGAGCAGACTGCGCGCAGCCTCGACATGAATGTTGCCACGCTTGCCGCGATGCGGAGGGAGCAGGCGATGCCTCACGGGCTGCGCGGATTGCTCGGCGACCTCTTCGTCACGGGTGCCGCGGTCGATTTCTCCGTGCTCTACCCCGGCGGACATCTGCTCGATGCACCGCTGCCGGCCTGGTCTCATCGGCGCCTGCTGCTCAGCCGCGACGGTCACAGCTCCCGCGCGTTGCGCTCCAGCGTCGCGGTTCACCCGTTGCTCGGTCAGCATGTACGTTTGCCCGAGCAACCCGTGCGCCACGTCTGGCAGTCGGACGTTGGTACCGCGACGCTGCCCTGGCTGAGCGATCATCGGGTCCACGGCGCCGCCACGCTGCCGGGTGCGGCTTATTGCGAGATGGCGCTCGTTGCGGCTCGCACCATCTTCGGCGAAGCATCGGGCGTGCGCGATGTCATTTTCGAGCAGCCGCTGCTGCTCGATGCGCAAACGCAGATCAGCCTCAGCGCAACCGCGGAAGGATCGAGCGCCTTCGCTTTCGTGGCAGAGACCCATGAGGACGGGATGCGCGTGCGGCGGGCGTCCGCTGTGCTGCACAAGGCCGATGATGGCGAGCGGCCCGCGGCCGTGGCGATCGGCGTGTTGCTGGCCGCGCACCCGAAGCGGACGGAGGGCCGCGATCTTCGGGATACGATCGATGCCCACGGTATTCAGTACGGTCTGGCATTCGCCGGCCTCACCGCTGCTTACACTGGAGACGGCACTACGGTACTGACCGAGATCGCGCTGCCGAGCGTGATCCGGACGCAGCAGAGCAGCTATTGTGTACATCCGGCGCTGCTCGATGCCTGCTTCCAGTCCGTCGCCGCTCATCCCAATGTCGCGAGCGCCAGCCTTGGCGGCCTGTTGTTGCCGCTCGGTGTCGATCAGCTGCTGGTTCACGGCCCCATCAGTACAGCCCGCTATTGCTATGCAAGGGTCGCGGCCACAGTCGGCGATATCGAAGCTGATCTCGATGTCCTGGATGAACATGGCAACACGCTGCTGACGCTGCGCGGACTGCGAATGGGCACGGGAATCTCACCCAACGTCGCGCAGGCCCGGTTGATGTCCGAGCGGCTCCTGACCGTGGAATGGCAGCAGCGCGACCTGACGGAAGCGGACACTGCAGACGCGGGAGCATGGCTCCTGGTCAGAACCTCCGATGCCGCCGATCCCTTCGCGACCGCACTTACCGATGCGATGAAGCCGCGCGGGGCGGAATCATTCGCGCTGTCCTGGTCACCCCGAGCCGACCACGCGACGAAGGCGGAGCGGCTGCGCAGCGAGATCGAGAAGGGCGCCTATGCTGGCGTTGTCGTGATCACCGAGCCGAAGACCGGCCATTCGGATGGACGAAGCGCCGCACGCGGCGGCGAGTATGTTCGGCACATGGTGCGCATCGCCCGCGCCCTGTCGGATACTGAAGGCCCGTCGCCCAGGCTTCACGTCATAACCAGGAATGCCCAGAAGGTTCTGTCGGACGATGCGCCCAATCTGGACCAGGGCGGACTGCGCGGCCTGCTGCGCGTGATCGGCCTCGAGCTTGCGCATTTGCAAATCACCCACATCGATATTGACGACCACACCAAGGCCGGCCAGGTGGTACGTCAGTTGCTGCTGATGCCGCCGGGAGAAGACGAAACGGCCTGGCGTTACGGCGATTGGTACACGGCGCGCCTTTGCTCCACGCCGCTGCGCCACGACGAGCGCCAATCAAGCGTCGCGGACCACGAACGTGACGGCATGCGCCTGCAGATCCGAACCCCGGGTGACCTGCAGACGATGGAGTTCGCGGCATTTGAGCGCGTTTCGCCGGGGCCCGGGCAGATCGAGGTTGCGGTCACCGCATCGAGCATCAACTTCGCTGATGTCCTCAACGCGTTCGGCCTCTACCGAACCCTCGACGGAAGCCTGCCTCGGCTGGGCACGGATTTTGCCGGTGTGGTGACGGCGGTCGGACCCGACGTCACTGGTCATAAGGTCGGTGATCGCGTCGGCGGCCTGTCCGGCGACGGCTGTTGGGCCAATTTTGTCCGGTGTGATGCGCGCCTTGCCACCCGGTTGCCGGACGGCCTCACTGATGCACAGGCCGCCGCGGTCACCACGGCGCATGCGACCGCATGGTACGGTCTGAACGATCTTGCCCGCATAAAGGCCGGCGAGAAGGTGCTGATCCACTCCGGAACGGGTGGTGTCGGCCAGGCCGCGATCGCGATCGCGCGCGCGGCTGGAGCCGAAATCTTCGCCACCGCCGGTAGCGAGCGGCGGCGACAGCTCCTGCGCGATATGGGGATCGCCCATGTCTACGACTCCCGCAGCGTCGCATTCGCCGATCAGATCCGTCATGACACCAATGGTTACGGCGTGGATGTCGTGCTCAATTCGGTGACCGGCGCAGCTCAACTGGCCGGGCTCAATCTGCTCGCGCTCGGCGGCCGGTTCGTCGAGATCGGCAAGCGCGATATCTACGATGACACCAAGCTCGGCCTGTTTCCGTTCCGTCGCAACCTCGCCTTCTGGGGTGTCGATCTCGGCCTGATGTCGGTCAGCCATCCGCAGCAGGTCGGCGAGATCCTGAGCAACGTTTACCGGCAGGTCGCCGAGGGCAAGCTGCCGATGCCCGAGAGCACGCGCTATCCGCTCGCTGCTGCAGAGACGGCGGTTCGCGCCATGAGCGCAGCCGAACACACGGGCAAGCTGGTCTTCGACATCCCGGCAGCCGGACGCAGCAACGTGGTGCTGCCGCCCGAGCAGGCTCCGGCGTTCCGGCGCGACGGTGCTTACATCATCACCGGCGGATTGGGCGGCCTCGGGCTGTACCTCGCCGAGAAGATGGCTTCTGCCGGCGCCGGACGGATCGTGCTCAACGCGCGCTCCGAGCCTGCGGCCGCGGCGCTCGAAACCATCGAACGCATCCGTTCGAGCGGAGCAGATTTGTTGGTGGAGCGCGGTGACATCGCCGACGCCGATACCGCGCGGCGCTTGGTGGCGGCGGCGACCGCCACCGGACTTCCGCTGCGCGGTGTGCTGCACGCAGCCGCGGTGGTCGAGAATGCCACGCTGGCGAATATCACCGATGAGCAGATCGACCGCGACTGGGCGCCAAAGGTGCACGGCGCGTGGTACATGCACGAGGCGACGCTCGCCGCGGAGCTCGACTGGTTCTGCTTGTTCTCGTCGGCGGCCGCGCTGCTGGGCTCGCCGGGACAGGGGGCCTATGCGGCCGCCAACAGCTGGATGGATGCATTCACCCACTGGCGGCGCGCCCACGGTTTGCCGGCGACGGCCATTGCATGGGGCCCCTGGGGAGAGATCGGCCGCGGTGCAGAGTTTGCTGAAGACAAGGGCGCTGCGATCACGCCGGATGAAGGCGCCTATGCCTTTGAGCAATTGCTGCGTCACGACCGCGGCTACAGCGGCTACAGTCCCCTTGTCAGAACGCCGTGGATCATGTCGGCCGCCGAACGCAGCAAGTTCTTCGAGATGTTCAAGTCCGCCGGGAAGAAGCGCTCGGGCGCCAGCAAGCTCCGCGCTGAGCTCGCGGAGCTGGCTCTCGAAGAGTGGCCCGCCCGGCTCCGGCGCCTGCTCTCGGAGCAGATTGGCCTCAGTCTGCGCCGCAGCGTCAACCCGGACCAGCCGCTGTCCGAATACGGCCTCGACTCGCTGGGCAACCTCGAACTGCGCATTCACATCGAGTCTCAGACCGGCGTACGCATTACCTCCGCCGAGATCACCACCGTTCGGGGATTGGCGGATCATTTGTTCGAGAAACTGGCGCCCAAGGGCGAGAATAAGAGCGAGGACGCTGCGTCACATGCGTGAGGTGCATCCTTTTTTGAATTCGATCGCAATGGATGATTTGGAAAGGCAGAACGTGCGCATAGGCGGGAGGTCTGATCACAACAGCCTGCGGGTTGGTAATGCCAACGACTGGGACCCGGGCCCGGGATCGGTCGTGACCTGGAAACCGACAGCCGCGAGCGTTGCAAATGCGCGGCGGGCCCCGACAAGTCCGGTGCCGCCCAGCTCGATGCAGGCCGGTCACCTTCGCGGCTATGTCGACTTCAGGGAGCGCGGCCTCGACTACTCACGCACGGTCATGGGCTCGTGGGACGTTCCCGGCCGCTGCGATATCCGCACCATGACCTACGTCCTCAACGCGCATTTCAGGCGCCACGCGACCTACCATAGCTGGTTCGAATATAACGACGCGAAGCAGTTTGTCCGTCATACCATCAAGGATCCCCGCGGCATTCAGTTTGTCGCACAGGAATACGGAACGATGACGCAGCCGGAATGGCGCGATCACATCCTGGCGGTGCCCGATCCGCTGCAATGGGACTGCTTCAGTTTCGGCATCATTCAGGACGAGCAGCGCTTCACGCTTTATGCCGTCGTCGACCACCTCCACTGCGATCCGATGCTGATGGCCGGATTCTATGTCGAGATCCTGATGACCTACAACGCCCTGCGGGAAGGCAAGGCTCCCGCCGTGCTGCCACCGGCCACCAGCTACGACGAATACTGCCTGCGGGAAAGCCGGCAGGTGTCGAGCATGACTCTGGAGTCTCCCGAAGTGCGCAGATGGGTCGCGTTCGCGGAAGCCAACGGTGGAACGCTGCCGGACTTCCCGCTGCCGATCGACAACCGGCCGATACCCTGCGGGGGCAATGTTCATTTCAAACGGCTGCTTGGTTCGGAGCAGACGATTCAGTTCGAAACGCTCTGCCGGCAGGCAGGCGTCAGGTTCAGCGGCGGCCTGTTTGCCTGCGCGGCCTTGACCCACCACGAACTGAGCGGCGCCAACACGTATTATGGCCTCACGCCCGTCGATAAGCGGAAGACCCCGGCCGATTTCATGACGGTCGGATGGTTCACCGGTGTGGTGCCGTTCACCGTCTCCGTCGACCCCACCTCGTTTGCGGCAACCGCCCGCGCGGCGCAGGCATCGTTCGATGCCAATATGGATCTTGCGAACGTGCCGTATGATCGGGTGCTGGAATTGGCGCCTTGGCTGCGTCGTCCCGGACCCCAGTTCACGATGATAAACTACATGGACGTGGGTCTTCCGCCGTTCTCCGCGATCGTTGCAAGCGCACTGAATGGTGTGAACGCGGCGCTGCTTATCGACGGCAGAAATCCGGCATTCCTCTATTCCACGGCCTTTCGCCTCTTCGACGAGATCTCGATGATGGTGTCTTATCCGAACAACCCGATTGCCGGGGACTCCGTCAATCGCTTTACGGAGACGATGAAGTCGGTCTTCCTGCGCACGCTCGCCGGCGGCTTTGGCCGCGATGCATCGCCGGGCGGCCGATCGGGCATCGAAGATTTTGCCTGCGCGCCGGGCAATTGAATGACGCGCCGATGAAGTTCGTTCTTGCAGCCCATGGGACTCGCGGTGACGTCGAGCCCTGCGCCGCAGTCGGTGTGGAACTGCAGCGGCGGGGGCACGACGTCCGCATGGCGGTGCCGCCCGATCTGGTCGCGTTCGTGATGTCGGCCGGGCTGTCTGCCGTTGCCTATGGGCCGGACTCGCGCGAGCAGATCGTTGCCGTCGCGGAGTTCACCCACAACGCCTTCAAGATACAGAACCCGGTCGCCTTCATGCGTGCCGGCAAAAAACTGTTCGTCGAGGGGTGGGCGGACATGAGCCGGACGCTGACTGCGCTGGCCGATGGCGCCGACCTTCTGCTCACGGGCCAGACCTATCACGGGCTCGTTGCGAATGTCGCCGAGCGTCACGGTATCCCGGTTGCGGGTCTGTACCATCATCCCGCGCGGGTGAATGGACAGATTGGACTTCCCTTCCTGCCGTGCCCCGCGCCGTTCGTCCGCATCACGACGAGAGCGGCTTGGTGGCTGTATTCCCACGTCACCAGGGCGGATGAGGAAGCGCAGCGCCGTGAGCTGGGCCTGCCGCCCGCGTCAGTCGGTGCAAGCCGGCGGATGGAGCAGGCGCTTGAAATCCAGGCCTACGATCAGGCCGTTTTTCCCGGACTCGCGGCCGAATGGAAAGGACTGCGTCCCTTCGTCGGCGCACTGAGCCTCGAGTTGGACGCAGATAGCGATGATGAGGTCGCGTCCTGGATTGCGGCGGGAAAGCCGCCGATCTATTTCGGCTTTGGCAGCACGCCGGTCCAATTTCCCGCCGAGACGGTGGCCGTGATAGCGGACGCCTGCGCCGAGCTTGGCGAGCGGGCGCTGATCTATTCCGGCGCGTCCGGACATCCGTCCCGTTCCGAACACGTCAAACTCGTCGGCCAGCTCAACTACACCAGGATCCTGCCGATGTGCCGCGCCGCTGTTCACCATGGCGGCGCCGGCACCACTGCCGCCGGCCTGCGGGCCAGGCTGCCGACGCTGATCCTGTGGGACGTGGCCGACCAGTTCATTTGGGCGACCCAGGTCAAGCGGCTGAAGCTCGGCTCCGCCAGGCATCTGTCCAGCGTCAGCCGCAAGACTCTCGTCGGACAGCTCCGTAAGATTCTCGCACCCGACTATGCGGTCCGGGCCCGCGAGATCGCTGCGCAGATGACGAAACCCGCCGCTGGCGTCGCGGCCGCCGCCGATCTGCTTGAGCAGGCTGCGCGCGCGCGAAGTCGGCAGTCGTCAGATCTTTCGGCAGAGCCCGAGCAGCTGCTAGGCGTCTAGTCTCGTGAACTTGTCCTGCCGATAGAGCTCGACGCACTGCGATCGCCTGATCTTGCCGCTGGTGGTGATCGGGATGGAGCCGGGCGATACCAGCACGAGATCCGCAACGCTAAGTCCCCGGGACTGCGAGATTGCCGAGGTGACTTGGCGCTTCACGTTGCGCAGCCGGTCCGCGGTGTCTTCGTCGGAGCGGCCCCGCTTTTTCAGTTCGATGATGACGACCAGCTTCTCGGTCCCCTTGTCGGGCACCGCGATCGCCGCGCAGCGGCTCTCGATGACGTCCTGGATCGTCATCTCGATGTCCTCGGGGGAATGGTTGCGACCGTAGACGATCAGCAGATCCTTGATGCGGCCGACGATGAAGAGCTCACCGTCGGAGACGAAGCCGGAGTCTCCGGTTCTAAGCCAGGGCATCTCGGAAGTTGCCTGCGACGGGCCGGCGATCTTCGCCCCGAATGTGCGCTCGCTCTCCTCAGTCTTCCCCCAATAACCGGCGGCGACGTTGTCGCCATGCACCCAGATCTCCCCGACCGTACCGTCCGGGCACGCGCGGCATGTCTGTGGATCGACGATGCGGACCAGCATCGAGTCCGGAGCACCGTAGCTGACCAGCGCCGTGCCTTGTCCGGCGCCGCACCGGTTCGCTTTGCCGGCAGCCAGATTCGCCGCGTCGAAGTGAGCAATTTCGGGAGGCTTGCCGGGCCGGCGCGTCGCTATGTAAACCGTTGCTTCGGCCATACCGTAGCATGGCCGTATTGCTTTCGGGTTGAAGTTGAAGCGCGCGAACCTGTCAGCGAATTGCTTGAGCGTCGCGGGCTGCACCCGTTCGCCGCCGTTGAGGATCGTGTGCACGCCGCCGAGATCGAGCCCGGCCAGGTCGTCATCGGACGTCCTGCGTGCCGCGAGTTCATAGGCGAAGTTCGGCGCAGCCGAAATCGTGCAATCGTTCCGCCCCAGCAATTGCATCCAGCGGGCAGGGCGCCGAAAGAACCCCATCGGGCTGGTGAGCACGACCGGCATGCCCGCCAGGATCGGCATGATGATGCCCATCTGCAGGCCCATGTCGTGATAGAGAGGCAGCCAGGAGACCGAGGTCATGTTTGCCGGCGCAATTCCACCCTCGGGCGCGAAGAAGTCGGCCATGATCTGCTTGAAGTTGGCGAAGACGTTCCTGCTGGAGACCATGACACCCGCGGGCGTCCGGGTGGATCCCGATGTGTATTGCAGATAGTTGAAGTCTGCTTGGTCGTTCGTGGTGGCGCGCGGGCGCGGGCCGGCGTTTCGCTGGCGAAGATCAAGATCCAGCAGATCGAGCTCAATGATCGCGGGCGCGGCGTGCCCCTGCTGGGGCTGCAGCGACGCGCTGACATTGCCGACCGCGGAGGACGTGGTCAGGACGACCGATGGCGAGGTATCGGCAAGCACCGAGATGGTGCGCTCGTGGTTGGCGCGACCGCTGGGGGGCGGGAGCGGGACGGCGACAAACCCGGCTTGCAGCGCGCCCAGGAAGCTGACGACATAATCAAGACCCTGCGGGGCCATGATCAGTGCGCGATCTCCGGGCGAGCCGCAAAGCTTGAGCTGCTCACCAAGATTGACCACGCGCCGATACAGCTGCGCCCACGACAGGGTGAGCGGCATGCCCTTGGAATCCTGCTCGTAGTCGATGTATGTGAACGCCGGTTCGTTGGGCTGGAGGCTGGCGCGCTCGCGGAGCACGGCGGGGATCGAAGACTGAGCCACGGACAACAGACTACTTTCGTCGACGCACGCCGCCTTGTGCGTCGCACGGCAAATAAACTACCGTGGAAGCGATGGACAATCGACTTGCGTACATGGACCAAGCCTCATTTCTCGCTCTGCGGGCACTGGGCCATGGGGCGCATGTGCAGTTCAACTGGATATATAACCGTCCGGTGAATGTCGATGGCCTGCGCCGCTTCCACAGGGCACTTGGTCATGGGTTGTTGGGACGACGGATCGAGCGGTCCCCGTTACCTTTCGCGCGGGACCGATGGGTCGCCTGGCCAGGGCCCGACGATATCGAGATCGCGGCAACGCCGCGCCCGCGTGCCGATCTGAATGCGTGGCTGCGTGAGCGCGCGTCCCTGCCGCTCGATCCGGAATACGGCCCGTGCTGGCATATCGGCGTGCTTCGGTTCGAGGACGGCGGGACCGCGGTGTGCCTGACCGCGACGCACATCATCGCGGACGGACTTGGGGTTACCGAGGCGGTCGCCGATGCCGCCAACGGGAGGAGCCGTAGCCTCGCCTATCCGGCGGCTGGTTCGCGCGGACGCCTGAGGGCGCTGCTCGAGGATGCCTGGCAAACGATTGCGTCGATTCCGGAGTTGGCGAGAGCGTTGGCCGCCGCCGTGCGTATCGGGCTGCGCCAACGCAAGGAGGTGGCCGCCTCGATCGCGGCGGCACCGCCATCGCGGGGAGCGCGCGGCGAGGACCAGACGGTCGCGATACCGTCCGCGATCGCTCAGATCGAGCTGGCGGAATGGAATGCGTGCGCGAAACGGCTCGGTGGCGGTGGCCTCGTCCTGCTCGCCGCGTTCGCGGGCCGGTTGGGCGTGCGCATGGGGCGCGTTGGCCACGACGGGTCGGTCACCCTGTCGTTTCCGATGAGCAACCGCGTCGCCGGCGACACGCGCGGCAACGCGCTGGAGTTTCTGTTCGTGTCGGTCGATCCAGCCGATCTGGCGTCGGACCTTGGGGAAATCCGCGCCAGATTCAGGAATGCCCTTGCCGGCCTGCCGGAGGCCTCCAGGCAAATGCTGGGCCCGCTGCCGCTGGTCTCCTTCACGCCGAAATGGGCAGCACGTAGGGCCGTGGGAATTGGCGTGGGCGCGGCGACGCTTCCGATAGGCTGCTCCAACGTCGGCGAGATGAATCCCGGTGCGAATTTCCCCGACGGCTCCGCTGCCGACGAGATGCATGCGGGCATTACCGAGCATGGCATCAGCGCGCACACGATCGACGCCATGCGCGGCCAGTTGCTCGTGATGTCGGGGCAGATCCACGGCAAGATCTGGATCACGGTCAACGCGCATCTGGCCGGCCGGACCAACTCCCGTCAGGCCCTGCGCGAGGACATGGCAAGGACATTCGCCGAATTCGACCTGACTGCCACGTTCGGGGATTAGTGCGCGATTGGGAATGATGGGGATGAACGCCGACGACCCGCTGCAAAATCCAACGGTCTCGGTCTGTGTGCCGACTTACAACAACGGCGCTACGCTCGCGCGCTGTCTGCGCAGCATTCTCGACCAGGATGGCGCCGACTTCGAGATATTGGTCGTCGACGACTGCTCCTCCGATGACTGCGCGGCCGTCGCAGCAGCGATGCTGCGACCGGGCGATAGCCTGATCCGCAATCCATCCCGGCTTGGGCTGGGCGCCAACCACAACAGATGCATCGAGCTCGCGCGCGGCGCCCTCATCCAGTTCGTGCATGCGGACGATTGGTTGCTGCCGGGCGCCCTGCAGCGCCTTGCGCCTTGCTTCGACGATCCCGCCGTCGGGCTCGTCTTCGCACCGCGGCGCGTGGTGCAGGGCGATATTCCGTGGCGCTGGCGAACGGTGAGCAAGCCGCACCGGTTCTTTCTCGCGCTCCATGAACGCAACGAGGGCCGATCGCTGGTAGCGCAGATGATGCTGATGGGCTGCGGCAGCAACTGGATCGGCGAGCCGACCTCCGTGATGTTTCGGCGCCATCTGGCGCTGGACGCGGGAGGCTTGCGCGAGGATATCTACCAGCTCGTCGACCTGGATTTCTGGCTGCGTCTGATGCTGCGCTCGGCGGTCTGCTTCGTCCCGCAGGAATTGTCGGTCCGCACCCAGTCGCTCAACACGGAATCGGTCCGCAATGCCAAGACCGGTCGCGGCTGGCTCGATCATCTTCGCATCCTGTCCTGGCTGACGGTGGATCCGGCCTCCACCCGGGTCATCAGGCTGCTCGCGGCGGCGTGGTGGCCGCTGGTCTGGCTCGTATTATCAGTGCAGGCCGTGCTGAGCGGGCCGCAGCGCTGGCGGCGGCTGAAGACGCTGGCGCGGGCACCGGTCCAGGAGTTCGCCCAGGCGCGTCAGCTGGTAACCAAGCCTTTCCGGCGCTGAAGGCCGCGTTTTACATCACCCAATGGACGTAATAGGTTGCCGCGTATTTCCGGCGTTTGCGGATCAGTTTTGTTTGTATGACGATACAGCGGCATATGTTCGTCCAGATGCTCGTGGCGCTGCTCGTCGTCACGACAGCCGTATCGAGCCTATTGACCCTTGCTGCGCTGTTTGCGACGGCGCCGTCTTCGGTGCTTTATTCCAAGGCCATATTTCCTGTGGTCCTCGGGACATTTCCGATCAATTTCTGCAACGTGATGCCGATCGGCATCGCCGTCGCGGCGGCATGGTACTACGGCAACCTGGTCGACGATCACGCCGTTGATGCGCTCTATGCGACCGGCTTCTCCTATTTTTCTGTCATCCTGCCCGCGCTCCTGCTGGCCCTTCTGGCCGCGGCTTGCGGATTCTATCTCTCCCTGGTCGAGGCCCCGCGCGGCTGGGGCCGCGTTCTGGACGCGATCTATATCGGGACCCACGACGTCGATCCTTCGTCGCTCGAGCCGCAACGCTTCTACACGCTCAACGATAAGAGCCGCACGTTCTACTTCGGCCGCCGGCTGGCCGAGGATGAGATCGCCGAAGTGTTCATGCAGGAGCGAACCGATGACGGCGGCGAAAGATCGATCAGTGCGCCGGTCGGAAATTTCGTCAGGACGCCAGGGAAGACCTTGCTCTATCTGACGGATGCCGTGCTGCAGACACGGAAGGCGGGCGAGCGGGTGCCGTCCATCGTCAGCGTCAACAAGATGTGGATCGACTCAGGGATGCGGGGCAGCGCGACACCCGAGCGAAGCACGAAATACCTTGCCGAAATGGATACTGCAGCCTTCGCCGCGGTCTACAATCAGGGCGACGCAAACTACCGGCGCGAATGGATCAGGGAGGCGTTCAAGCGAACGGTCCCGCCGGTCCTGACCGTCATCTATCTGCTCGCCGGCGTTCGCCTCGCGCTGCTCGGTCTCGGTGGAAGGCAGGAGAGCCCCTGGAAGTTATATGCGATTTGCCTCGGGATCATCGCCCACCATGCGGTCCTGCTGCTCGCCATCGACGCGCTGATCAGTCTGGATGGATGGATGGCCTGGCCGATCATCGCCGTCATCCTGGCGGAGCTCTGCGCAGGCATCGCGGTCAACTCCGTGCCGCCGGCGGTGATCCGGGACATGCTCGTACCGGCGCCGCGTCCGCGGATTCCCTGAGGCGACTTCACGACGCCGGGATGGTCTCGACCGTCCGGATGGCGTCGGAGATCAGCGACGTATCGTAGCTCGTATAGCGTTCGAGAAAGCCCTTCCAGTAGCGTGGGCTTGCCAGTCTCATCGGGTTGTCCCGGATGAGCTCTCGCTTGATGAATGGGCAACGCTGGCGTGCGATCAACTGATCCCAGTAGAAATGGGTGGCATTGCACCGGCCGAAACTGCGGAAGCGCCGGAGCTTGTCGTACGGACAGATCGCGTTGCCGCGGAATCCCGCGCGCAGCAGCGACTGCGACAGCGAGATCTCGCCGCGGCGGATGATCGCGCGTTTCGTCAGGCTCGGGAAATCCACCGCAAGAACCTCGCGAAAGGCCTCGCTGCGCGCGACGTGTCCACGGAGGCAAAGGAAGTAGGATTGCAGATGCCAGTCGATCTCATAGGAGTCCGTAATCCCCCAGAAATCGTGGTCGGCGGCGAATTGCGAACGGAAGATGGGCTCGAGATCGAAGATCGGACCGAACACGCTGTCGTTGGCGAGCAGCAGCCAGTCGACGTCATCAAGGGACACGACGTGCTTGAGTGCCCATTGCCATGAGGCGAAATCCATTCCCGCGTTCTCGCGGCAATGCACCCGCACGCCCGCATTTTCAACTTCGCGCCGATCGGAGCTGTTCAGATTGGGCGACGAGCTCACCAAGTGGATCTCGAAACCGCATCGGCTGAGCTCGGACAGGTATCTGCGTACATAGGGCAGGATACGGCCGGCCGTATCGAAATGGCTGAACAGGCAGACGAGCCTCAGGTTGCCGGATTCCGTGGGGCGGGACGCCGGTTCGGGCCGAGGGTCTCGTCCCTCGCGTGCACCGCGCATCATGAAGTGTTCGAGGGCGGTCAATCCGCTCGCTTGCGCATCGGGGTAGCGGCGAAAATAATCCGCACTGCTGAAATCCGGATTGGGGTCGAGCCCTTCGCCGGCGCCGTGGGCGAGATAGTGCAGCAGCGGAAGGTTGCCGCGGCCGGCTGCTTCAGGCTGCTTCGCAACATACCATTCGGCGTCGAACAGCGGATTGGGATCGAGCAGGCGCCCCACCGAGACGTGGTGCCAGGCCGGATGCATGCGCCGCGTGAACGGCCATACATACGCCGCGGGCCGGTACGAATCCGAATTGTTGAGCCCGTACCAGACGGGATCGAACAAGCCCGACCGCGTCAATTCGTCGTAGCGGCGCTTCACGGAGGTGAATGGAAGGTGAGCGGCTAGCCCCATCGCGCTTCAACCGCCAGCTGGGATTTTGGGCCTTGCGCCTTGACGGGGGTCATTGGATGCAATGTAAGTAAAAAACAGATGTTAAGCAGCACCGAACGCCCTGTCATTCGGATTTTTGGCTTGTGGCGACCGCTCCCTTTGCAGTCCGGGCGAGGCTGAATAGCATGCGGCCCAGGCTCTGCCTACGGAGAGGCCAATTGGAGATGTCGGCGGCCGGACGATGGACAGGAAATTTCCCGGTTTCTTCGCTGGCCTCGTCTCGGCGTGGCGCCATCGCGAATTGGTGGTCCGTCTCGCCTTGGGCGAACTCTTTTCCGCTTATCGCGGGTCGCTGTTCGGCTGGTTCTGGCTGGTCGCGGGGCCGCTGGGTCTGCTCGCATTCTATTCGGTATCGACTGCTTCCATTCGCAATTTCTCTTCGCTGGCGGATAGCGGCGACCGTCTGACTTATCCGCTCTTCATTTTCTGTGGCCTGATTTATTTCCAGATGTTTTCCGAACTTTTGCTGCGCGCCCCCGGCATGCTCGCGGGGCATGTCGACATCCTCAAGAAGACGATCTTTCCGACCGAGGCCCTGGCCTGGATCGCGCTTGTCCGGTCGTCGATATCGATCCTCATCCTCCTCGGCATCCTGATCGCCTTTTCGATTGCTGTTCGCGGCCATCCGGCGCCGGCC
>JAEWBW010000417.1 GCA_023390955.1 Pseudomonadota bacterium | reverse complement strand
GACCTCGTTCCAGAGCACGCCCGATTTCATGACGTTGCGCTTCTCCATCGAGGTCACCTTGTTCTTGCGCTTCCTGGCAAGCTCGAAGGCGACGCGGCCGATGCGCTCGATCTCATAAGTGTCGTAGACCTGAGTATCGATGGCGCGCTTCTGGCCGTTGCCGAGATCGGTGATGGTCTTGGGCTCGCCGAAATAGACGCCGCCGGTGAGCTCACGCACGATGACGATATCGAGGCCTTCGATGGCTTCGCGCTTGAGGCTCGAGGCTTCCGCCAGCGCCGGGTAGCACACGGCAGGGCGGAGGTTCGCGAACAAGGCGAGATCCTTGCGCAGGCGGAGCAGGCCGGCTTCGGGACGCACCTCATAGGGGACCGCATCCCACTTCGGACCGCCGACCGCGCCGAAGATGATGGCGTCGGCGGCCAGCGCCTTGGCCATGTCGCCCTCGGAGATCGACACCTTGTGGGCGTCATAGGCCGAGCCGCCGACGAGGCCGGTGTCGGTCTCGAAGCTGGCGATGCCCGACTTGTTGAGCCAGTCGATCAGCCGCTTTACCTCGCCCATCACCTCGGGGCCGATACCGTCGCCGGGGAGCAGCAGCAGTTTGTGGGTCGCCATGGTCGTTTCCTCTCAATCCTCGCTCGTAATTCGGCCGGAGTGCTAGAGCGGCCTTGCGCGCTTGGCAAGACACCATTGCCGGGCTGCGGCTGTGCAAGTCCGGCAGGGCCTGCCACAGTGATCCCTGCCGGAGTACCGCTTGCACAATCCTGACCATCCCCCGCCCGATGCGCATCCCGCGCGGCTGATCCTGACGCTGTCGCTGGCGGCCACCGTCGGCCTCGGCATCGGCCGCTTTGCCTATGCGCTGGTGCTGCCGGACATGCGGGAGACCCTCGGCTGGTCCTATTCGGCGGCCGGGTTCATGAACACCATCAACGCGGTCGGCTATCTCGTCGGCGCCCTGCTGGCCTCACGCCTGATCCGCCGGGTCGGCTGGGCGGCCGCGATCCGTGGTGGAACCCTGGCCTGCGTGCTGGCGCTCGCCACCTGCGCGCTGACCGGCAATTTCGTCGCGCTGAGTACGGCGCGGCTGGTGCTGGGGCTCGGTGCCGCGGCGGGCTTCGTCGCCGGCGGCGCGCTCGCGGCCAACATCGCGCAGGCCCATCCCGAGCGCGCCAATTTCCTGCTCAGCCTGTTCTATGCCGGCCCCGGCGTCGGCATCCTCTCCTCCGGACTGATCGCCCCCTACACGCTGCAATGGTTCGGGCCGGGCTCGTGGTGGATCGTGTGGTGGGCGATGACGCTGCTGTCGGCCGCGATGACGCTGCCGCTGTTTTTGATCCGGATCGAGAGCCGGGCGAATTTCGCGGACGCCGCCGGCGCATCCTTCGCCGTGTGGCCGGTGCTGATCTATCTCGCCGCCTATTTCCTGTTCGGCGCAGGCTACATCGCCTACATGACCTTCATGATCGCCTATGTGCGCGACGCCGGCGGCGGCGCGCATGCGCAGGCGGCATTCTGGAGCCTGATCGGGCTCAGCGCCTTCGTCACGCCCTGGGTCTGGCGCCGCGTGCTCGCGCTCGACCGCGGCGGGCTTGCGACGGCGATTATCCTCGGCACCAACGCGCTTGGCGCAAGCTTGCCGATCCTCGGCAATTCGACGGCGTGGCTGGCGGTCTCGGCCGTGGTGTTCGGCGTCGCCTTCTTCGCGGTGGTAGGATCGACGACGGCCTTCGTGCGCTTCAACTATCCGCCGGCGACATGGCCGACCGCGATCGCGGCGATGACGATCTCATTCGGCGTCGGCCAGACGCTGGGGCCGATCTTCGTCGGCGCGATCTCGGATGCGCTGGGGAGCTTGAGTTACGCGCTGAACGTCTCGGCCGCGCTGCTGGCGCTGGGTGCGGTGGCGGCGCTGTGTCAACGGAAGGTGGGGCCGGCCGCCTAATCCGTCATTCCGGGGCTCGCGAAGCGAGAACCCGGAATCCATTCATCCACCGATACTGCGGCCCGATGGATCCCGGGCTCGCGCTATGCGCGCCCCGGGATGACGAAGACGTCAGCTCCCGCTGAACGAATTATACCCCTGGTCTTCCCAATAGCCGCCCTTGTAGTCGTTGGTGACTTCCATCGAGAGCACGTATTTTGGATTCTTGAAGCCGAGCTTTGTCGGCACTCGGATCTTCATCGGGAAACCATAGGCGCGCGGCAGAATCTCGTTGGCGTATTTGAAGGTCATCTGCGTCTGCGGATGCAACGCACTGCGCATGTCCAAGGGCGAATTGTAGCCATCCTTGTCGGCGCACTGGAACCAGACATATTTCGCGCGCGTATCGGCGCCGACCAGCTTGAGGAAGTCGCGCAGCGGCGTACCGGTCCAGCTGCCGATCGCGCTCCAGCCTTCGACACAGATGTGCCGCGTGATCTGCGAGACCTGCGGCAATTTGTAGAGCTCTTCGAGCGTCCACGACTTCTTGTTGTCGACGAGGCCGCGCACCTCGAGCTTCCAGTCGTCGCCGTTGACCTCGGGCGCTTCGTCGAGATCGTAATAGGCGTTGAACGGGAACGGCTTTGTGATCGCGCTCTCCGGGAACGTCGGCGCCAGCGCGTCGGGATTGAAGATGAAGGCCTGCACGGCGTCGTTGAATTTCGACATCTGGGCCAGCATGGTTTCGGCCGAAGATGAATCCACCACGTCGCAGCCGGTGAGCAGCGTCAGCGCCCCAAGGCTGGCGCCACCCGCGATGAAGCGGCGGCGGGTGACATCAGGCATCGCCTTGATGGAGTCCTTGATCAGCAGACGCTTGTCGACGCCGGGGATGATGAACGAACGCTTGGCCATGTTCTTCTCCCTCAGCGACCGATGATCATCGCGCGCAGGCTCTTCGGCACCAGCAGCGCGAGCAGGACATGAATGACGAGGAAGGCACAGATCGCGGCCATGCAGAAGAAGTGGACATAGCGCGCGGTCGGATAATCGCCGAACAGCATCACGAGGTAATAGAGCTGCACCGGCTTCCACATGCCGAGACCGGACAGCACGATCAGGACGCCGACCAGGATGATGCCGGCATAAAGTGTGCGCTGGACGTAATTGTAGACGGTGAGGTCGTCGTGGCCGAGCTTGAAGGTCAGCGCCGCCCTGACGTCATGGAGCACGCCGGACGCGGTGATCGGGAGCAATTTCTTGCGGAAACGGCCGGTGGCAAAGCCGGTGACGAGATAGGCGAGGCCGTTGATCATCAACAGCCACATCGCCGCAAAATGCCAGAGCAGGCCACCGCCTAGCCAGCCGCCCAGCGTGTACTCGCGTGGAAAGCTGAAGCCGAACAGCGGCGAGGCATTGTAGATCTGCCAGCCCGACAGGATCATCAGGATCATGGCGAGGGCGTTGATCCAGTGCATGATCCGGACCCAGGCCGGCTGGATCACTTTGGCCGGGGTGGCCCTGACCTCTGCGTCGGTTGCGGTGATGCTCGACATGGGGTTCGTCCTGAAGCTCGTGTGTCGACAATCATATACGCCGAAACTGCCGCTTTCGTTACGCCCCGTTTCGCATTGAAACGATGCCCCTGGGCTATCGTGGTCACGAACAGGCGAGCCGGGTGTTCCCCGGCTCGCCATTTGGTCGCATCCCCCTGCGGGGATGGAACAGGACGGTGCGGTGTTACGTCGCCGGCATCAGCACGGTGTCGACCACATGGATCACGCCGTTGGACTGGTTGACGTTGGAGATCGTCACCATTGAGGTGCCGCCCTTGGCGTCGACGATCCAGACCTTGCCGTCCATCTTCTTGACGGTGAGTTCCTCGCCTTCGGCGGTCTTCAGCTTCTTGCCGTCGGTGAGGTCGGCGGCCGCGAGCTTGCCGGGCACGACGTGATAGGTGAGGATCTTGGTCAGGGTCGCCTTGTTCTCGGGCTTGACCAGGGTGTCGACGGTGCCGGCCGGCAGCTTGCCGAAGGCGGCATTGGTCGGCGCGAAGACCGTGAACGGGCCCTTGCCCTCCAGCGTCGGCACCAGGCCCGCCGCCTTCACCGCCGCCACGAGCGTGGTGTGATCCTTCGAGTGAACGGCGTTCTCGACGATGTTCTTGGACGGATACATCGCGGCGCCGCCGACCATGACGGTCTTTTCCTCGGCGCGGACGGGCGCAACGACGGTCGCGGTGATGGCCAGCGCGCTGAAGGCGGCAGCGGCGAGATAGGCAATACGCTTCGACATGGAGAATCTCCCGATGGTGTGACCGGCAGTGCCGGCGTTCGAGTTGGGCAACAACGGCGG
Source organism: Pseudomonadota bacterium (assembly GCA_023390955.1). Lineage (GTDB taxonomy): Bacteria > Pseudomonadota > Alphaproteobacteria > Rhizobiales > Xanthobacteraceae > Bradyrhizobium. The sequence continues at coordinate 586 of JAEWBW010000417.1, read as the reverse complement.
CTCGAGGTGTGGGGCTGTGCCGTCGTTGGCCGAACTACGGGAGGTTTTGCCGAGCGGTTTCGAGAAATAATTTATTGTGATGCGTGAAACTTCGCGGCGGGTTGGCCGTGGGGCCACCCGCCGCGATCGATTGTGATCGCTAATCCCTGTTGTTCGGCGTCTGGATGAAACCGCGATTGTGCGTCGGGCTGATCAGGACCTCGTTGATGCAGACGCGCGCGGGCATCGAGGCGATGAACGCGATGGTGCGGCCGAGATCCTCGGACTGCAGCATCTTGGCCTGTTCCGCCTCGCTCGGCACCACCGGGCGCAGCTTGAGGATCGGCGTCGCGACCTCACCCGGCATCAGGCAGCAGGCGCGCAGACCGTTGACGCATTCGTCCATGTTGAAGGAATGGGTCAGCGCCAGCCCCGCATGCTTGGTCGTGGTGTAGGCCGGGCCCGGCATCTTCGAGACATGGCGGCCGGCCCAGGACGAGACGTTGATGATCGAGCCGTCCTGCTGCTTGCGCATCGTCGGCAGCACCGCGCGCATGCAATAGAGCACGCCGTTGAGATTGACCTGGACCAGCTTGTCCCAGCCGTC
>JAEWBW010000406.1 GCA_023390955.1 Pseudomonadota bacterium | reverse complement strand
ATGATCGCCGACGAACTGCGCCGCCAGGCCGACGTCTTCACCGATCTGGTCGAGTTGCAGTCCAAGCTCGGCCGCGATCCGTCCGAGCGTCCGGCTCCGCGGGAACGCGGCGACCGTGAGGCTCGCCACCACGCACCGCAATTCCTCCAGCGCGCAACCACGATGGCGCCGAGGGGTGATGACGACTTCGAGGAGTGAGGCGGTCCGGTCCAGCAACCAGGCCCCCACCCTCGTCCCCGACCGTGATTGTCCGCTCTGTCCGCGTCTGGTCGCCTTTCGCGAGGCGAACCGGGCGCGTGAGCCGTTATGGCACAACGCTCCCGTTCCGCCCTTCGGCGACACCAAGGCGCGCCTGCTGATCGTCGGTCTCGCTCCGGGAATGCAGGGAGCCAACCGCACCGGACGGCCCTTCACCGGCGACTATGCCGGCGACCTGCTCTACGCGACGCTGCTCGAATATGGTTTTGCAAAAGGCACCTATCAGGCCCGCCCTGACGACGGCCTGAAGCTAGTCGACTGCCGGATCGCCAATGCCGTGCATTGCGTTCCACCTCAGAACAAGCCGCTGCCGGTGGAGATCAACACCTGCCGCCAATTCCTCATGGCGAATCTCCAGTCGATGCCGAACCTCCGCGCCATCGTCGCGCTGGGGCGGATTGCGCACGACACCGTGCTCAAGCCGCTGAAGCTGAAGGCCTCACAGGCCCCCTTCGGGCACGGCGCAGTCCATCAGGTCGGCAAGTTGCGGTTGTACGACAGCTATCATTGCTCGCGTTACAACACGAATACCCGCGTGCTGACGCCGGAGATGTTCCAGAGCGTGTTCGCGAAGATCAAGGCGGATCTCGCTCAGGCCTGATGTCGGCCCGAGCTTTGTCTAGACCTTGGCCGGATTGCCCTTTAGCCAGTCGAGCACGTCGCCCGCATTCCGGTCGGGCGGAAACACCGGATAAAACACCTGCGTGATGCGCGCATCGTCGATGATCAGCGCAAGCCGCTTGATCAGCGTCAGGTCCGCGACCTCCATGGTCGGCAGGTTGAGCGCTTCGGTCATCTCGAGCTTCTCGTCCGAGAGCACCGGAAACGGCAGATGCAGCCGCGAGGCCATCTCGATCTGGTAGTCGTTGCTCTGGGTGGAAAGACCGAACACCTGGGCAGCGCCGGCGGCCTTCAGATCGGCGAACAGATCGCGGAATGAACAGGTTTGCGGCGTGCAGCCCCGCGCGCCCGGGATCATGTCCCAATCGTCGACCAGCGCGATCTTGCCGGGCTCACCCGTGCGGGGATAGGCGAATACGACGGTGCGTCCACGCAAGGCCGACAGCGTCACCGAGGTGTCGTTGGTCGCGCGCAGGCTGAGCGGCGGAACCGTCATGCCCTTGAGATGCGCTGCTGCGCCGTCATCCGTGGGCGCCGGGATTTTGCTCCAGTCGACCTCGAGCAGGTTTCTCTGGGTCATGTCGCTATCCCCTCGCCCGCAGCAAGCGGCCCTTCTCGCGGCTCCAGTCGCGCTTCTTCTCGCTCTCGCGCTTGTCGTGGAGCTTCTTGCCCTTGGCGACGGCCAGCTGCAGCTTCGCGCGGCCGCGCTCGTTGAAGTAAAGCTTGAGCGGGATCAGCGTCATGCCCTCGCGGTCGACCGCGCCCATCAGCCTGTTGATCTGCTTGCGATGGAGCAACAGCTTTCGCGGCCGCTTGGGCTCGTGGTTGAAGCGATTGCCCTGGAGATATTCGGGAATGGTGGCGTTGATCAGCCAGATCTCGCCGTCCTTCGAATCCGCATAGGACTCCGCGATCGTGCTCTTGCCGTTGCGGATCGACTTGACCTCGGTTCCGGTCAACGCAATGCCCGCCTCGATCGTATCCTCGATGGCGTAGTTGAAGCGGGCCTTGCGATTCTCCGCCATGACCTTGATAGGACGTTCGTTCTTATCGGCCATGGCAGACAAATCCGGTCGAGATACGCGCGTAAGCTAACAGTTCGGATGAAGCGCGCGCGTCACTTCTTGAGGAGATCGCGGATCTCGGTCAGCAGGACGACCTCCGCCGACGGCTTCGTCGGCTCCGCGGGCTTGGTCTCTTCCTTGCGCTTCAAGGTGTTCATGGCGCGGATCACCAGGAACAGCACGAAGGCGACGATGATGAAGTTGATCGTCAGCGTCAGGAAGCTGCCGTAAGCAAGGACGGCGCCTTGCTTTTTCGCATCCGCCAAGTTGGTGGCGGTGACCGACTTCGACAAGGGGATGTAGTAGTTCGAGAAGTCCAGGCCGCCGGTCGCAGCGCCAATGATCGGCATGATCACGTCGCCCACCAGCGAGGTGACGATGGCGCCGAAGGCCGCACCGATGATGACGCCGACGGCGAGGTCGACGACATTGCCCTTCATGGCGAACTCACGGAACTCCGTGAGCATCCGCCTGCCCTTCTCGTCGACGCTCATGAAACGCTCCCCGGACGGCTACCGCATCAGTTGATCAGGCCCGCATGCACCATGGCGCTGCGCACGGCGACACGGGTCGGCTCGGTCACGGGCACCATCGGCAGCCGCAGCGTCTCGTCCATCTTGCCGAGCAGCGACATCGCGTACTTGATCGGCGCCGGATTGCTCTCGATGAACAGGTTGTTGTGCAGCGGCATCAGCTTGTCGTGCAGCTTCAAGGCGGTGGCGTGATCGCCCTTGGCCCATGCGGCCTGGAACTCCGAGCACAGGCGCGGCGCGACATTCGAGGTCACCGAGATGCAGCCATGGCCGCCATGCGCCATGTAGCCCAGGATGGTCGCATCCTCGCCGGAGAGCTGGTTGAAGTCCTCGCCCATCGCCGCGCGCTGCTGCGAGACACGCACCATGCTGGCGGTCGCGTCCTTCACGCCTGCAATGTTCTTCAGCTCCCACAGCCGCTTCATGGTGTCGACCGACATGTCGATCACCGAGCGCGGCGGGATGTTGTAGATGATGATCGGAATGCCGATCGCGTCGTTGATCGCCTTGAAGTGCTGGTACATGCCTTCCTGGGTCGGCTTGTTGTAGTAGGGCGTCACCACCAGCACGGCATTCGCGCCGGCCTTCTCGGCATGCTGCGCCAGCTCCACCGCTTCGCGCGTCGAGTTCGAGCCGGCACCGGCGACCACGGGCACCCTGCCCTTGGACTCCTCGATGCACCATTCGACGACCTTCTTGTGCTCGTCATGGCTGAGCGTCGGGCTCTCGCCGGTGGTGCCGACCGGGACCAGGCCGTTGGTGCCTTCCGAAATCTGCCAGTTGACGAGGGAGCGGAACGCGGCCTCGTCCACGCCGCCGTTTTTGAAGGGCGTGACCAAGGCGGTGAACGATCCCCGGAATTTCGTCTTGGCTGCCATGGACTCCTCCGTACGCGGCTTATCTCTTGAGCAAGCCCCATTCATATCGGGTCTATCCCCCCGGTAAAAGGGCCGCATCCGTGTGACGCACCGTTTAGGCCGCGATTTTGCCGCGGTGATGGTCCAAACCGGGCGCCAGTAAGCGGCTGTTGGTATTTTGTCCGCATATTCAATCAAATACAGCTAGGTTTTGAACGACTTGAACGATTCGGGGCGACGTAACGCCGTGACCTCTTTTCCGCGTGCCGCATGGCGATCCGCCGGGCTGGCCCTGTCCCTGATGGCAGGCCTGTCGATCGGCTGCGCCGCCTGGGCCAAGTCCAATGAGACGGCCGAAGGATCCAAGGAGACCACCAAGCACCCTGCCAAGGACGCCGCCAAGGGGGCGACCAAGGGAACCGGCAAGGACACAGCCAAGGACAGCAACAAGGGAACCGCGAAGGGAGCGGCCACCCCGGCCAAGGATGCGGCGAAAAAGCCCGCGACGGATACCGCGAAGAAACCTGCCAAGGACGCTGCGAAGGACAAGCCCAAGGACACGCCAAAGGACAAACCCAAGGCGGCTACAGCGACGCCCGCGCCGAAATCAGCACCGGCCGCTCATGGCGCCGCTCCCAAGAGCGCGCCCGTGCCGGCCACGACGACCGCGATTAAGCCCGCCGCTCCTGTCGCCGCCCGACCGGCCGCGGCCCCTGTGCTGGCGCCGGCGACGCGACAGCACGCCACGCCGCGCAAGCCCGTTACACCCGCCGCAGTCGCAGCGACCTCGTCGACCTCGCAGGGCGACAAGGACACGCTGGAAAATGTCATCGAGCTCGTGCGCAAGCGCAGGGCTGGCGAGGCCACCAACGCCGCGTCCGCCATCTCCGATCCGGTCGCGCGAAAACTTGCCGAGTGGTACATCCTGCGCGGCGAGGACAACGGCGCGAGCGTGGAACGCTATCGTGCCTTCCTCAGCGCCAATCCGAGCTGGCCCTCGCAGACCTTCCTGCGCCGGCGGCTCGAAGCGGCCATGTGGGATGACCGGCGTGACGATTCCGTCGCGTGGTCATGGTTCGAAAACGAATCCCCGATCTCGGCCAAGGGCCGCTTCATGCTCGCCAAGGCGATGCTGGCCCGCGGTGATCGCGCCAATGCCGAGCGGCTGGTGCGCGAAGCCTGGCGCAGCGATCCGATGTCTGAGGAGACCGAGAACAACGCGCTCGATCAGTTCGGCGCCCTGCTGACGCCGGGCGACCAGAAGGCGCGAATGGACACGCTGCTCTACGGCAGCGAGACCGAAGCGGCGATGCGCGCAGCCAAGCGCCTCGGCGCCGGTTATCTCGCGCTGGCGAAGGCCCGCATCGCCTCGAACAAGAAGGCGGCCAACGCCCGCGCCCTGCTCGATGCCGTGCCGCGCGAACTGCACAACGATCCCGGCTACATGTTCAGCAGGATCCAGCTACTGCGCCGCGAGGAGAAATTCCCCGAAGCCGCACAGCTGATGCTGTCGGCGCCGAAGGACCCGAACCGGCTGCACAATCTCGATGAGTGGTGGATCGAGCGGCGCCTGCTGGCGCGCAAGATGATCGACACCGAGCAGTTCAGGAACGCCTATCTGATCGCGCGCGATGCGGCGCTGCCGTCCCGTGACATCTACAAGACCGAGCAGGAGTTCACCGCAGGCTGGATCGCGCTGCGCTTCCTCAACGATCCCGCCGTCGCCGCCCAGCACTTCGCCCGCATCGGGGTCGGCAGCGTCAATCCGACCACGCTGGCGCGCGCCGGCTACTGGCAGGGCCGCGCCGCCGAGGCGATGGGCCGACAGCAGGAGGCGCGCGCCGCCTATGGCCGCGCCGCGGAGCAGTCGACCAGCTATTACGGCCAGCTCGCACGCGCCAAGCTCGGAATGCCGCAGATCGAGCTTGCCGGCGCGCCGCGCGGCCGCGGCGCCGAGCGACTGGAGATCGTACGCGCCGTCCACCTGCTCTACGAGCTCGACGAGCGCGACGTCGCGGTGCCGATCCTGGCCGACACCGGCGAAAACGGCGATGCCGAAGCCATCACGGGCCTTGCCGAGCTGACCCAGCGCTATAGCGACGCGCGCGGCATGCTGCTGGTCGGCAAGGCCGCGCTCAATCGCGGGCTTCCGTTCGAGTTCTACGCCTATCCCGTCAACGGCATCCCGCAGTTCACGCCGATCGGCCCCGAGGTCGAGCGCAGCATCGTCTACGCCATCGCGCGGCAGGAGAGCGCGTTCAACCCGTTGGTGGTGTCGCCGGCGCAAGCCTATGGGCTGATGCAGGTGACGCCCGATGCGGCGCGCTACGTCTGCAAGCGGCATGGCGCGACCTATGACCTGTCCCGGCTGAAGAACGATACGGTCTACAACGCCATGCTCGGCTCTGCCGAGCTCGGCGGCCTGCTCGAGGATTACCGCGGCTCCTACATCATGACCTTCGCTGCCTACAACGCCGGCCGCGGCAGCGTGAAGAAATGGGTCGAGCGCTACGGCGACCCGCGCGAGTCCAAGGTCGACGCCGTCGACTGGGTCGAGTTGATCCCGTTCTCCGAGACGCGCAATTACGTGCAGCGGATCATGGAGAACCTCCAGGTCTATCGCGCGCGCTTCGGCGGCGGCACGAAGCTGCAGATCGAAGCCGATTTGCGTCGCGGTTCGACCGGCAGCGTCGAATAACCGGACCACGCGCGCCGCTTTCCGGACGCCGGTTGCCCTCGCCCGCTCGATTGCCCAAAAGCAAAACCCCGGCAGTTTCCTGCCGGGGTTCTTTCGTCGTTGGTCCTTGAACCCAGAGCTTACCAGTTGCGCTGAGCGCGCAGCAGGAGGCTGTAGGTGTCCTGGTCCTTCAGCTCGTACGCGGCGGCCGGCTTGGCAACGCTCGTCAGAGCCGGAGCGGTCAGCGTGCCCGAGTACTTCTGGTCGAGATGGCTGTAGGTGAAGTCAGCCGAGAAGGTCAGGTTCTTGACCGGAGTCCAACGGGTGATGACACCGATCTGGCCGATGTTGAAGTCGGGGTTGCAAGTGCCGGTCAGGCTCGCGAACGCGGCACTGCCGCAGATCAGGCCCTTGGCGGTGCCGTTGTAGTTGACCGCAGCCCACGCGCCGTAGAGCGCAGTGTTCCAGTACGGATTCCAGTTGTGCGTATAAGCACCGCGGAAGCCGTAGGTCGTGGTCAGCTGCAGCTCACCGGTGGGGCTGAACACCGCATCGGAGACGCCGGCGAAGCCGATGCTCTGATAAGCCGTGTTTGAGCCGCCGAACATCGAATAGGTCGTCGCCGCCAGCGACTGGAAGTTATAGCGGCTCGCGCCCTCGGTGTAGACGCCCTGGATGTTGATCACGTCACCCGCACCCGTCGGGATGTTCTTGATCGACAGAGCGAGCTGGGCAGCCCAACCCCACTTATCGCCAGCGTGACCGGTAAGTTCGGACGCGCCGTAATAGCCGACGTGGTTGTCATGCGCCACAACCGACGCCTGGAAGAGGCCCCAGGCCTGGTCGACACGGATCATGCCGATGATGTCCGGGGCAACGACGCCACCGAAATTGTTGACGCCGTAAGCACCACCCAGAACGCCGGACGTGGTCATCCCTGCGGTGTTCCAGAGATTGCTCGTGCCGTACTGAGCCTGATCCTGCGCCGAAACCGCCGCCGTGATGCCCTGACCGAAGTCAGCGGTGTAGGTGAACTGGTTGACACCGGTGGTGGTGCCGCCGCCGCCGACCAACTGGTCGAAGTTGTTGCCGGGATAGTTCACCCACGGAGCGTCGAACTGCGAGACCGCCTTACCCATGGTGAAGCCGGCGAACTGGATGAAGGCGTAGTACACGCCGAGCGAACCGCCCGCGATGTTGCCGTCAGCCTGCGCGCCCGGGGACTGGGCGCCCGAGTAGGTCGTGCCACCCGCAGCGGCGCCCGAATAGGTGCCCGAGGTCCAGGTCCAAACCAGATCGGCGTAGGTGCGAACCACGCCGTACTCGGTCGCGGTGCGCGTGTCGACGTTGAAGTCGGCACGGGAGCGCGCGTTATAGGTGTTCGAGAGGCGGTTGTGAGCAGCGGAGACGCCGCTGTACTGGCCGTTGTAGTTGCCGCCGGCGTTCAGCGCGCTTTCAACACGCAGATAGCCACCGAACTTGATGCAGGTGTCGGTGCCCGGGATGTAGTAGAATCCGGCCCCGTAGAGCGAGCAGATCTTCACGTATTCGACCGCCTTGGCCTTCACCGGAAGATCGGCTGCCTGCGCTCCGCCCACGGCGAACAGACCCGCCGCAGAGCCGAGCAAAAGGCTCTTCACCAATTTCATTTCAAACCTCCAAGTTGCTCATTCACGGAGAAAGGGCCTTTACCCCCCAAAATCCCCGTCGATAAAACCGCTCGGCCGCTTCGCGCCATCGGGCTCCCGCGCGAAGGCGAGGGACTCGAGCGAACCACCTGCAACGGGGCGGTTGAGAATCCCTCTAACCGCCGGCGGCGAATATGCACGAGCAACTCTTGTGAGTAAAATACCTGATCAACTCAGTCTTTCGATTGCGGAACGCCTGTGTCTGAAGCGCCACACAGCATGCGGCGCCGCTGCCTCGGCCTGACTTGAGGAGAATTTCTGCTTCGCGAATCGCCGGCGGCGACCGTGGTTTGCAGACGGATTGCGCCTAAGGACGCGAAACGGTCGGGCGCTCGAGCCGACAAATGGCTTGCGATAGCACCCCTGCCCGCATGAGCCTGGGCAAAAACCTGTCGACCGCACGCCGCTCGGCCGAATCGACACGCGCCCTGCAGGAGGCAGCCAACAAGAAAAAAGCCCCGGCAGTTTCCTGCCGGGGCTCTTCCTAGATCGTTAGACTGGGATCACCAGTTGCGCTGAGCGCGGAGGAGCAGGTTGACCGAGTCCTGGTCCTTGATCTCGTAGATGCCGGCCGGCTTGGCGGTGCCAGCAACGCCCGGGCTCGCCACGAAACCAGAGTGCTTCTGGTCGAGGTGGGTCCAGTTGAGGTCAGCCGAGAACGTCAGGTTCTTGACCGGGGTCCAGCGGGTGATGATACCGAGCGAGGTAACATCGAAGTCCGGGTTACAGGTCGAACCAGCGACGAACAGACCAGTCACGCCAGCGCTGCCGCAGATGTTAGCCTTGGCATTGCCGTTGTAACGGATCGCGCCCCACGAACCGTAGATCGCGGTGTTCCAGAAGGGGTCCCAGTTGTGGGTGAAACCGCCACGGAAGCCGTAGGTCGTGGTGAGGTCGAGCTGACCACCAGCAACGTAGGTCGCATCGGAGACGCCGGCGAAGCCAACGCTCTGGTACGCACCGGCGACACCGGTGTTGCCGTACATCGAGAACGTGGTCGGAGCCAGGCTCTGGATGTTGTAGCGGCTTGCACCGTTGGTGTAGACGGCCTGCATGTTGATCGTGTCACCCGCGCCAGTCGGGATGTTCTTGATCGACAGAGCCAGCTGAGCAGCCCAACCCCACTTGTCGCCAGCGTGACCGGTGACTTCGGAGACGCCGTAGTAGCCGACGTGGTTGTCGTGAGCGGCAACCGACGCCTGGAAGAGGCCCCAAGCCTGGTCGACGCGAACCATCGCGACGAGGTCGGGAGCAACAACGCCACCGAAGTTGTTGATGCCGTACGAACCACCGAGGACGCCAGCGGCCGTGGAGCCGGAGATGTTCCAGAGGTTGGTGGTGTAGTACTGAGCCTGATCCTGCGCCGAGAACGCAGCCGTCACGCCCTGGCCGAAGTCAGCGGTGTAGGTGAACTGGTTGACACCAGTGACCGAACCGGAGCCGCCGAACAGACCGTCGAAGTTGTTGCCCGGATAGTTGGTCCAGGGAGCGTCGAACTGCGACACTGCCTTACCCATCGTGAAGCCGGCGAACTGGATGAAGGCGTAGTACACGCCGAGCGAACCGCCCGCGATGTTGCCGTCAGCCTGCGCGCCCGGGGCGCCAGCGGTGGAGTAAGCGGTCGAACCACCGGTGAGGCCGGTGCCGGCGCCGGTGAAGTTGCCGGTGGTCCACGAGAACGTCAGATCGGCGAAGGTACGAACCACGCCGTATTCGGTCGCGGTACGCGTGTCGATGTTGAAGTCTTCGCGGGAGCGGGCGACGTAGGCGTTCGTCAGGCGGTTGTGGGCGCCGTTCGTGCCGCTGCTGTTGATGTTGAAGTCGCTCGAGGTGTTCAGGCCCAAGTCGACGCGCAGATAGCCGCCGAACTTGATGCAGGTGTCAGTGCCGGGGATGTAGTAGAAACCCGCACCGTACAGCGAGCAGATCTTCACGTATTCGACCGCCTTGGCCTTCACGGGCAGATCGGCTGCTTGAGCTCCGCCAACGGCGATCAGACCCGCCGCTGAACCGAGCAAAAGGCTCTTAACCAACTTCATGTTAAACCTCCAAGTTTGCTCTAAAGGGTAGGTTCCGGATCCGCTGGGTGAAGCACCCTAAGGTTGGTTCCCTTGTCCCTTAACTAAACCGCTTAGTCGCTTCGCGCCTTCGGACACACCCGCTGAACGCGAGGGACTTAAGCGAACCACCTAAGACGGGACGACCTCGGGATGCCCCCCTCCGTCGCTCAGTCACAATTACCGAACGTCTTTGCACACACAACAAAAGAACGCTCCGAAACGGGCTTACGAAGCGCGTTTCCCGATAAGTGTTGCACAAATAACACGCAGATGTGATCGAAACGGCCCCGTAACCTTTTGTTATTCATAATGTTTTTCGGACGGTTCCATTTGCCCCCAATAAACCGCGGCTAAGGCCGGCCAGCGCGCTCCTCGCTGTGAACGGGGTCCGAACCACTCGAATCGAGCTCCCGATGAGCCCCATCGACCCTGTCCGGGCCCCCGATTCCTGGAGCCGCCGGGGCGGATTCTCCAATCGATTCCGAGGCAAAGCCCGGGATAGGCCCCGCGACTCGCCTCTCCGGGGCTCCGCGAGCCTCTATAAGAGGGCTGCAGGCCCCTCGCCCGGCACCCGACCCGTGTTAGCGTGGGCTCCAGTCAACAGAAGTGAAGCAGAGCCGTGGCGAACAGCGAACAAGAGACAAAAACGATCAAATTCCGCTGCCCCGCGGAGCTCGAGGGCAAGCTGCCCCCGCCGATTCCCGCGAATCTCGGTCTGCCGGGCTGGCTGAAGGCCATGCCGACGCAGTCCTTCAACGCGATCAACATGCGCGACGAGGACACGATCAAGCGCTGCCCGCCCTTCGTCGACGCCATGACGTGTGGTTTCGTGATTCCCCTGATCTGCGATGTCAAAGTCGAGAATGGCGAGATCACGTGGGACAATGATCTGCCGCCGGGTGGCTCGCTCGATTATCCGCGATCGCCGATCGGCTTTCACGACGCGAACCAGGTCACGGGCTCGCCGCTGTTCGAGTCCGACCGATATGTCGTCAAGTTCCACAATCTCTGGAGCATCGAGGCTCCGGAGGGCTATTCACTGTTGTTCACGCACCCGCTCAATCGCTTCGATCTGCCGTTCACGACGCTGAGCGGCCTTGTCGATTGCGATCGCTATCGCGACAGCTGGATCCATTTCCCGGCGCACTGGCACGACACGAATTTCCAGGGCGTGCTGCCGAAGGGAACTCCGGTCGCGCAGTGCATTCCGGTGAAGCGCGAAAGCTGGAGCGCGGAGACTGCTTCGTTCACGACGGATGAAGCCCAGAGCGTTCACGACCTCACCAAGCGAATGAGCCGCGAGCCCGGAATCTACCGGCGGCAGTTCAGGGCTTAGTCGGCGCGGCCGCGTCTGCGCCGAGAAACTTCGTCGCTGCGCTCTGGTGAAAGAAGAAGCGCCCGTGCGACGAATGCACCAGCGCGTAGGTGGCGCGGCCAAGCAGCTGAGGCCGGCCGGCGAGCGCGGAGCGCAGCGTCGCCTCCCCGCCTTGCCGGTCGCCCATCTCCAGAAGACATGTAGCGAGATCGGCACGCAGCAGCGCGTCTTCAGGGCGAAGCCCTAGCGCGCGCCGGAAGGAATCGGCCGCTGCCGGATACTCGCCTTCGAGCATCAGAACGCGACCAAGGATGGAGAGGACATCCGGACGCCCGGGCGCGAGCTTGTCGAGCTTCGTCAGGATTGCACGTGCCTGCGCGCGATCGTTGCGATGAAGATGCAGGCGCGCGAGATCCAGCTCGAGGTCGAGCGCGCCAGGCGCGAGCGCAAGACCGGACTGCACGACCGCAATCGCCTCGTCGAAGCGTCCATCCTGGGAGAGCTGGCCGGCGAGCTCCTGGAAGGCAGGAAGGAACGGCGGACGCCGCGATGACGTTCGGCGCAACAGCTCGATCGCATCGGCGCGCTTGCCGGCGCTGCCCAGGGCAGCTCCAAGCAATGTCTCGATGCCGGGATCGTCGCTTCGCTTCGCCGCCCGCTCGAGATGGGGGATCGCCTCGCCGGTCCGGTTCTGCGCCATCAGGGCACGCGCGAGAATCGACGCAGCGCCGACATCGGTGCGGTTGGCCTTCAGGACATCGGCTGCGATCTGTTCGGCAACGCCAAATTGTCGCGTCTGCAAAGCGAAGACTGCCCGCTGCAGGAGCTGCACGCGCGCATTCTGTGGTCCGGTGCCGGAGGGCGGCATGACAGGATTCTTAGGCACGGGCTTTCAGACGGTTTCGGATGGCGCGCCTGACCGGTCGAGCCGGCCATCCATCGTCCATACCCAAGGCCCCCGCGCCCAACAAGGGCGACCTGTTTCGTCACTTATATATAGAGCGCGCCGACGGACGGCGCGGCCTCAGGACCGCCGCGCGCCAGAATCGGCCGCATGCGATTGTTTTTGTTTGGATTTTTTGGAGAGCGCGCGTGGCGCCGCGAAGGCATCATCTTGACTGGCGGAGACGGAGGGATTCGAACCCTCGATAGGCCTTTACAAGCCTATAACGGTTTAGCAAACCGCCGCCTTCAGCCACTCGGCCACGTCTCCAGCGATGCCGGGTATGCCCGACACAGCGGCGAGCCGCAAGGGTTTTGGCCGGTGTCCGCGTGCCCTTCCCCATCAGGCCGCAGAACGGCTGGAACAATCGGGACACCGGATGAGGAGTCGCGAGGCCGCGCGAGCCGCTGTCGCTGCTGATAACGAGCGTTGCCTGAAGACCGTCAGCAAATCGGGAATCACGCGCGCGCCGCAGCGCCGTCATCTCACGCGGGGTGAGACCGCCACACTCGCCAATGCGAGGGCCATATCAGGACCGGCTCATCAGCCCAGACGTTGAACCACACGCCGGATTTTCGCCGGCATGGAAAACTGATGGGCTCAAAACCGGATTTGTGCCGCCGGGCGAGCTCGAGATCGCAATCGTCAGGCGCGATCAATATGGGCAGCCACCGGCCTTGGGCATCATCATCCATGCCGCGCGAGTTAGTCGGCGGCACGGTGGACCGGCTTGATATGGCGCAAACTTCACGTCCCGTGACAATCCGGGGACGATGTTCGCGCGCACGGTCTCAGTGCGCGCTGACCCACGCCCTCGCCTCGCGCTGCGCGGAGGAGATCTCGGTATCAGACATCTGGCCGGCGACTTCCTGGCGAAGCGCGATCGCGTCCTTGCGGCCCTTCAGCGCGGCGAGATTGAACCATTTGTGCGCGGCGACGAGATCGATGAGGCCCGAGCGGCCGCTCGCCCAGTACATCCCGCGCTCGAACAGCACGTCGGACAACGCGATCGCATCGATCGGCGTCGCCGTCTCCATATCGAAAGTACCCTGAAACATGTCGCATCCCCTTTTCTTGTTTTGCCGCCTCGTCCCCCGAGCGCGGCACCCGTCCAACTCTGTCTTGCATCCCCATGCCGTTTGCCGGCTTGTTGGAGAGGATCATGGCGGGCAAATTTGAATCGCAGTTTAAGCGTCGCGATGAAGGAGACGTAAACAAGCGAGCCCCCGCACCATCCGCAAAAATACAAAAAGTCACTGCGTAACAGGCACTTCTGCGATTCGTAGAAATTGGTTTACCGTGCCGATTTTCGGACAACGATAACCATAGCACACGGCAGGAAGGGCATTGTGGCCGCCGGCTGCGCCTGCATGACGGGCGGCAGCGGACGCCTGGACGTCGCGATCGGATAGCCAGCGTCTGAGGAAGGATCAGGCCGTCCGGGCCGGCGACGGTGCGGCGGACACATTGGGGCCGCGGCGCACGAATGCGTCCTTGGCCAGTAGCGGCCCGGTCGCGGTCAGATCAGCAATGTCGGGGTTCAGGACTGCCGGTAACGCCCCCGGCTCAGGCAATGAGGGCGTCGGCGAACACGTCAGGACCAAATTCCACTTTGACCGCGAGGCTACTCGTGAAACGGCAGAACCGGAGACCGGGCCTGCACCAAACGAAGAAAACTTGTTTCTTCTGCCGGACCGCAACTAGACGATCCGACCGTTGACCTGATGTCTCGCCGACACCCTCTATCGTCGATCAGAACCTTGTGGGCGCTGATGACGTGCCGGCCTCAGAGAGAGCCGGCAACTTCAGTAGCGAAGTTACTTCTTCTTCTTCGCGACCTTGCGGGTCTTCTTCGCAGTCTTCTTCACTGCGCTCTTCGCCTTCTTCGCCTTCTTCGCTTTCTTGGCCATGTTGCCCTCCGATGTGTGAGATGGCTTTGTTCGCTGCGTGCACTCGAGGATCGAATGCACTGATCCCGAATACACCAACACGAAGAAAAAAACAGCTTCTCGCTTAAGGAAGTGTTGACGCAGCGAAGCGCGTACGCCAGCCGCGCTTGATTTGCCGACGCAGAGAGGTGCGCGCCTGCGATTGCAAATGCGGCTCGCAACATCGACTTCAGCGAGAGTGACAACTGCAAGAAAACTCTATGCAGCAAGTATTTTCCTGCGCACGCGCATCGCGCATGATCGACGCGACAACGCGCGTCACGACACGCGCGATCATGCCGCGGAGGCGCGTCGCGGACTCTGAGTCGCGGGTTTTGGCAACGAAATTATTTTCATGCTTAACGGCGCAACGGCTCGCCAAGAGACATCGAGAGCGCCGTTTTGCGCGAATCGCAGCGCCGCGATTCGCGAGCGCATGATGGCTTGAGAGAGACGAAGTTTGCCGTCGCGGACGCGCGCACGCGTCTCATTCGAACGACGTGCGAGGTGGCTAAGCATGTCGCCACCTCGCGCGAGGCGTCGTCGTCAGACGCCGAGCTTCGACTTCAAGAGGTCGTTGACCGCTTGCGGGTTGGCTTTGCCGCCGGATGACTTCATCACCTGGCCGACGAACCAGCCGAGCGACTGCGGCTTGTCCTTGACCTGCGCGGCCTTGTCGGGATTGGCCGCGATGATGTCGTCGACAACCTTTTCGATCGCCGAAAGATCCGTGACCTGCTTCATTCCGCGGCTTTCGACCAGCGCGCGCGGGTCGCCGCCTTCCTGCCAGACGATCTCGAACAGATCCTTTGCGATCTTTCCGGAGATCGTGCCTTCGCCGATCAGGTCGATGATCGCAGCGAGCTGCTCCGCATTTACGGGAGAGTCCGTAATATCACGGCCCTCCTTGTTGAGACGGCCGAACAACTCGTTGATCACCCAGTTCGCGGCCATCTTGCCGTCGCGCGCGCGGTTGGCGAGCCTGTCGAGCACGGTCTCGTAGAACACCGCGCTCTCGCGCTCGGCGACCAGCACGCTGGCGTCATACGAAGACAGGCCGAAGTCGGCGACGAAGCGCGTCTTCTTCTGGTCGGGCAGCTCGGGCAAGCTTGCCTTCAACTCGTCGACAAAACCCTGGCTGAATTCCAGCGGCAGCAGATCCGGGTCGGGGAAGTAGCGATAGTCATGCGCCTCTTCCTTGGACCGCATCGAGCGCGTCTCGCCCTTGTTGGGGTCGTAGAGGCGCGTTTCCTGGTCGATCTGGCCGCCATCCTCCAGGATTTCGATCTGGCGGCGCGCCTCGAACTCGATCGCCTGTCCGATGAAGGTAATCGAGTTCATGTTCTTGATTTCGCAGCGGGTGCCGAGCGGCGCCCCAGGCTTGCGCACGGAGACGTTGACGTCGGCGCGCAGGCTTCCCTTCTCCATGTCGCCGTCGCAGGTGCCGAGATAGCGCAGGATCGAGCGCAGCTTCGTCACATAGGCCTTGGCCTGCTCGGCGTCGCGGATGTCCGGCTTGGAGACGATCTCCATCAGCGCCACGCCGGAGCGGTTGAGGTCGACATAGGACATGGTCGGTGACCGATCATGCAGCAACTTGCCGGCGTCCTGCTCAAGATGCAGCCGCTCGATGCCGATTGTCACGCTGCGGCCGCCGTCGAGCTCGAGCAGCACCTCGCCCTCGCCCACGACGGGCGATTTGTACTGGCTGATCTGGTAGCCCTGCGGCAGGTCCGGATAGAAATAATTCTTCCGGTCGAACACCGAGCGCAGATTGATCTTCGCGTTGAGGCCGAGCCCGGTCCGGACAGCCTGCCTGACACATTCCTCGTTGATCACAGGCAGCATCCCCGGCATCGCCGCATCGACGAGCGACACGTGGCTGTTCGGCTCACCGCCGAACGCGGTCGAGGCACCCGAGAACAGCTTTGAGTTCGACGTCACCTGGGCATGGATCTCCATGCCAATGACCATCTCCCAATCGCCGGTGGCTCCCTTGAGAAGCTTGTGCGTGGCCGTGCTCATGTCTTGCTCCCGAGCAGCGTGGCAGCGATCCGCTCCCACTCCGCTTCCAATGAATCCTTTGCCGTGGGCCGGCCGGCCTGGCGGTACCAATAGCCGGCGTTGCCGAGATCGCCTTCGACGCGGTGCAGATAAGCGTGCACCCAGGCGGCGTCGCGCCCGTGATCGTCCTGAACGATGCTGTGCGCCTGGTCCCAGTTGCCCTTGCCGGCCCACCAGAGACCGGCGAGCGGCGCGTTCAGGTCCGGCGCGGGCGCGGCGCCGTCGAGGCTTGCGATGAAGTCAGCGACATTCACCACCACCTCGCTGGCGTGAAGCGGCCGGCGGCCTGCTCGATCACCTCGCCGAGCGAGAACAGCGTCTCCTCCTCGAACGGGCGGCCGATCAGTTGCAGGCCGAGCGGCAAACCCTGCGCGTCCTTGCCCGCGGGCACGGCGATGCCCGGCAGGCCCGCCATGTTCACGGTCACCGTGAATATGTCGTTGAGATACATCTCGACGGGGTCGGCGCCGCCCTTCTCGCCGATGCCGAAGGCCGCCGACGGCGTCGCCGGCGTGAGGATCGCGTCTACCCCCTTGGCGAAGCAGTCCTCAAAATCCTTCTTGATCAGCGTGCGCACCTTCTGTGCGCGCAGGTAATAGGCGTCGTAATAGCCGGCCGAGAGCACATAGGTGCCGATCATGACGCGGCGTCGCACCTCGGCGCCAAATCCTTCCGCGCGGGTGTTCTCGTACTGCTCGATGATGTTCTTGCCCTGCTCGCGCAGGCCATAGCGGACGCCGTCATAGCGCGCGAGGTTGGACGACGCCTCCGCCGGCGCCACGATGTAATAGGCCGGCAGCGCATATTTGGTGTGCGGCAGCGACACCTCGACGAGCTCGGCGCCGGCCGCCTTCA
>JAEWBW010000355.1 GCA_023390955.1 Pseudomonadota bacterium | reverse complement strand
ACATCCTGTGGTCCATGGCGCGCAAGCTGGTCGGCCCCCTCAGCGATCAGGGGCTTTTGATCGCGCGCGATCATTACGACCGGATCGGTGGTTATCCGCCCCAGGCCCGCCGTTCCGAGGCGCGGCTGCTCAGGCGCCTCGGGCGCTCGTCCCGGACCATGTTGCGCAGCCGGATCGTCACGGTCGGGTGACCTCGCCAGATACTTGCCAAAGTCAAATAATTATTTGACAATGGCAATTATTGAGGTGTCCCCATGCCAGTCAACGGTACCGACGACCAGATCGCGGCGGTTCGCGCGTTCAACCGCTTCTATACCCGCAAGCTCGGTGTGCTCGACCAGCACCTTGGAAAGAGCCCGTTTTCGCTCAGCGAGGCCCGGGTGATCTATGAGCTCGCGCATCGCGACGACCTGACGGCCAAGGAGATCGGAAACGAGCTTGGTCTCGACCCCGGCTATCTCAGCCGGATCGTCCAAGGCTTCGACGAAAAGGGGCTGATCACGCGAACGCCCCTGCCCTCGGATCGCAGGCAATATCAGCTCAGCCTCACCGCCAAGGGCCGCCAGACCTTCGCCAAGCTGAACCTGAGCTCGCAGAACGAGGTCGCCGCCATGCTGACCCGGCTTTCGGCCGGCGACGCCAGGCGGCTCACACAGGCCATGGCGACCATCGAGACCATGCTGGAGCCACCTCAAAACCAGCCTGCTTCCGTCGTGCTGCGCAGCCATCGGATCGGTGACATGGGCTGGGTGATCTCCCGGCAGGGCGCCGCCTATGCCGCGGACTACAATTGGGACATCAGCTACGAGGCGCTGGTCGCCGAGATCTGCGCCCAGTTCATCAAGAACTACGACCCCGCGCGCGAGCACTGCTGGATCGCGGAAGTCGGCGGCGAACCGGTCGGCTCGATCTTCCTGGTGAAGGCCACCGACGAGATCGCCAAGCTGCGGCTGTTGCAGGTGGAGAAGAAAGCGCGGGGCCTCGGCGTCGGCCGCGCGCTGGTCGAGCAATGCATGCAGGGCGCGCGCGAGCGAGGTTATCGCCGGATGACGCTATGGACGCAGAGCATCCTGGTCGCCGCACGCGGCATCTACAAGAGCGCAGGATTCGAGCTGGTCGCCACCGAGCCGCATCGCAGCTTTGGGCAGGATTTGATTGGCGAGACCTGGGAGCGGGATTTGTAGCGGCGAGGCAGATTGCGAAGCGATGCGCATTATTGCGCCCTCTCCCCTTGCGGGAGAGGGCAGCGACGCTGGTAGACGCAGCCTCACTTGGGTGAGGGGTATCTCTCCCAGCACACCGTGCGGATAGATACCCCTCATCCGGCGCTTCGCGCCACCTTCTCCCACAAGGGGAGAAGGAAAGAGCCGCGCAGCTACATCACACCGTCGCGCCCTGTGCCTTCGGCCTTCGCAGGTGCTCATCGAGCCGCGGCATGATCTCGACGAAATTGCAGGGGCGCGTGCGGTAGTCGAGTTGGGCGGCGAGGATGCCGTCCCAGCCGTCGCGACAGGCGCCGGGCGAGCCCGGCAGGCAGAAGATGTAGGTCGCGCCCGCGACGCCGGCGGTGGCGCGGCTTTGAATCGCCGACGTGCCGATCTTGGCGTGGCTCAGCATGTGAAATGCGATCGAGAAACCGTCCATGCGCTTCTCGAACAGCGGCTCGACCGCCTCCGGCGTCACGTCGCGGCCGGTGAAGCCGGTGCCGCCGGTGGTGATGACGACGTCGACGCCGGCATCCGCAATCCAGCGCCGGATCACGGCGCGGATCGCCTCGATGTCGTCGGTGACGATCTCGCGTGCGGCGAGCTGATGACCGGCCGCGGTGAGACGGTCCGCGAGCGTCTGACCGGACTTGTCATCGGCAAGCGCGCGCGTGTCGGAGACGGTGAGCACCGCGATGTTGAGCGGGATGAACTGCTTTGACTCGTCGATCGACGCCATCTCATCTCACCTTGTTTCAACACTCGCCATCGTCATCCCCGGACGAGCGCATTCGCGCTCGCTCGGGAGGTGCGCGCGGAAGCGCACCTCGAAGGATGGGCCGCGGGCCCCGTCATCCTTCGAGGCTCGCCAAAGGGCGAGCACCTCAGGATGACGCCACTACTACCGGATGTCCGGCTGCGCAACGTGCATGATAATTCGCTTTGCGCAGCATTGAGGGCACGGACGGATAACTACAGCGCCCCGGCAGCAAACGTGTTGCAGGCCTGGACCGTGCCCTGCTGAAAGCCGGTCATGAACCACTGCTTGCGCTGCGCGGCTGAGCCGTGCGTGAAGGAGTCGGGGACGACGCGTCCGGTGGCCTGGCGCTGCAGCGTGTCGTCGCCGATCGCGCTCGCCGTGGTGAGCGCAGCGTCGATGTCGCCGGCCTCGAGGAAGTTCGGACGCTTCTTGGCCTCGCGATTGACCCACACACCCGCGAGGCAGTCGGCCTGCAGCTCGACCTTCACCTGTAGCGCGTTGGACTCGGCCTTGCTGCCCGCCTGCCTCTGCAGCTGCGTCACGCGCGGGATGATGCCGAGCAGGTTCTGGATGTGATGGCCGGCCTCATGCGCGATGATGTAGGCGGTGGTGAAATTGCACGCCGACTTGCCGGAGCAGCCGCGGAAGCGCGTCTCGACCTCGCGGAAGAACGCGGTGTCGAGGAAGATGGTCTTGTCCGGCGGGCAATAGAACGGCCCCATCGCCGACTCGGCACGGCCACAGCGGCCGCCATTGGTGGCGTTGCGGAACAGCACGACCTTCGGGCCGGTGTAATTCTGGCCGCTGGCCTTGAAGATTTCGTCCCAGCGATCGTCGATCTCGCCGAGGATGCCGGAGATCATGCTGCCGACTTCGTCGGTCGGCGCGCCGCGCTTGGCCGAGGTCGACTGGCGATCGGTCTGGTAGCTCGGCGCCTGGCCGCCGCCGGTGAGGATTTCGGCGCCGCCGATCAGGAGGCGCGGGTCGATGCCGAAGGCATAGCCGACCAGGCCGAGCACGATGATGGTGCCGATGCCGAGGCCGCCACCGCCCATCGGCATGCCGAACCCGCCGCCGCCACCGCCTCCGCCGCCATCGTCGCGACGGTCCTCGATATCGTCGCTGCGGCGGAAATCATCGTAACGCATGGCGGCTGTCCTTCATCCCGTGATTTCGGCCCGGCCGATTCCGTCCGACGAACTTTTGGAGCGCAAACGTCTCAACGCGCGTCACACGTAAAATTTCCATTGCGTTAATCAATATCCCGCTCGGCAAAAATTGCCTAGTGCGACAGTGTGCCGGGGCCAGCAATTTTTTCCGCCTCCGTGCAACTTTTTCCGAGAGAAATTTACGGTCGAGGATCCGCCCGTCACGCGAACAAACAAGAAATACACCGTAAAACACAGCGAATACTCGCAGCGAAGCAGATGCGAACGGCGACGCTGCGACTGTTCACCAAAGCAGCGGGTTAAGTCGATTTTTACTTTGCGAGGTCAATGTAACGGTCAGTCGGTTGTTTGGTCCCGCGTCGCCGACAGCGTCGCCTGAGTCAGAGTTCTTGAGTCATGGTAGTGTCGCGTCGCGGGGCGTCTGCAAAGGCGCCCCGCACAAATTTTGAGTCTCCGTCGCACAGCATCATTCTCGGCGATTGCGTCGCCGAGATGTCGAAGCTTCAGGCGGGCAGCGTCGATCTGGTGTTCGCAGATCCGCCCTACAATCTCCAGCTCAAGGGCGATCTCAAGCGCCCTGACGAGTCCCACGTCGACGCCGTCAACGACGACTGGGACAAGTTCGAATCATTCTCGGCCTATGACGATTTCACCCGCGCCTGGCTGCTTGCCGCGCGCCGCGCGATGAAGCCGTCGGCAACGATCTGGGTGATCGGCTCCTATCACAACATCTTCCGCGTCGGCGCGATCATGCAGGACCTCGGCTTTTGGCTCCTGAACGACATCGTCTGGCGCAAATCCAACCCGATGCCGAATTTCCGCGGCCGCCGTTTCACCAATGCGCACGAGACCATGATCTGGGCCGCGCGCGACGAGAAGGCCAAGGGCTATACGTTCAACTATGAAGCACTGAAGGCGGCCAATGAGGACGTGCAGGCACGTTCCGACTGGCTGATCCCGCTCTGCACCGGCGACGAGCGCCTCAAGGGCGCCGACGGCAAGAAGGTGCACCCGACGCAGAAGCCGGAAGGCCTGCTCGCACGCGTGCTGCTGTCGTCGTCGAAGCCCGGCGACCTCGTGATCGATCCCTTCAACGGCACCGGCACCACCGGCGCTGTCGCAAAGCGTCTCGGCCGCTCCTATATCGGCTTCGAGCGCGACAAGACCTATGCGAAGGCCGCCGAAGCGCGCATCGCGGCAGTCGAGCCGCTGCCGGAAGCAAGCCTCGCCCCGTTCATGACCGCGCGCGAAGCACCGCGCGTGGCGTTCTCCGAGCTGATCGAACGCGGCATGATCATGCCGGGCGCAAAGCTGTTCGACGCCAAGAAGAAGCTGGGCGCGCTGGTCCGCGCCGACGGCGCCATCATGTTCGGCGACAAGGTCGGCTCGATCCACCGCATGGGCGCAGTCGCACAGGGCGCGCAGGCCTGCAACGGCTGGACCTTCTGGCACGTCGAGACCAAGAAGGGTCTCAAGCTGATCGACGAGCTGCGCGCCGAAATCCGCGCCGGCATGGCGGCGGAGTAGCCCCTCGCCTCGGCAATAACGGGGGCGCGGCCGGCGCCCCCCCCCCCG
>JAEWBW010000349.1 GCA_023390955.1 Pseudomonadota bacterium | reverse complement strand
GTCTTGAGCGACAGCGATTGCATGTCCTCGTCGTGATAGTGCTTCAGGCCATGGCCGTGATCATGGTCGTGATGGTGATGATGGCCGTGATCGTGGTGATGATCATGGTCGTGATCATCGGCCTCCAGGAAGCTCGGCTCGATGTCGAGGATGCGGTCGAGGTCGAACGCGCCGCGATCGAGCACGTCGGTGAGCGCCACCGAGCAGCGCTCGGTGCGATGCAGCTTGGCATAGGGGTTGATGGCACGGATGCGGGCCTCGACCTCGGACAGTTCCGGCTTGGTGACGAGGTCGGTCTTGTTCAGCACGATGACGTCGGCAAACGCGATCTGGTTCTTGGCCTCGGGCGCATCCTTCAGCCGGTCCGACAGCCACTTGGCATCGGCGACAGTCACCACGGCGTCGAGCCGCGCATTCTTCTGCACGTCCTCGTCGACGAAGAAGGTCTGGGCGACCGGCGCTGGATCGGCAAGGCCGGTGGTCTCGACGATGATGGCGTCGAACTTGCCCTTGCGCTTCATCAGGCCTTCCATGATGCGCACGAGGTCGCCGCGCACGGTACAGCAGATGCAGCCATTGTTCATCTCGAACACCTCTTCATCGGCGCCGATGATGAGGTCGTTGTCGATGCCGATCTCGCCGAATTCGTTGACGATGACAGCGTATTTCTTGCCGTGGTTTTCCGACAGGATGCGGTTCAGGAGCGTGGTCTTGCCGGCGCCGAGATAGCCGGTCAGCACGGTCACGGGAATTTTCTGGGCGGTCGCTTCAGACATAACAACTCCGGTCGGGCTTTTTCGCGCGACACGAGGCGGGGTGGCCCCCTGCCCTATTGGTCAAGCGCGCTGGTCAGGGCCTTTATATTGTGCCTGACCATGTCAATGTAAGTGGGTGCAGGCCCCTTTTCGCCGGTCAAACCGTCCGAAATCAGGATCCCGCCGACCTTGGCCCCGGTCTCGGCCGCGATCCGCCGGATCAGGCGGTCGTCGCTGATGTTTTCGAGGAAGACGGCCGGAATTTTCCGGGTTTTGACCTGGTTGATGATGCCTGCGATATCGCGCGCGCTGGGCTCGGTTTCGGTAGAGACACCCAGCGGGGCGACGAACTGGACGCCATATTCGGCGGCGAGATAGCCGAAGGCGTCGTGGGTGGAGATCACCTTGCGCTTCTCCGCCGGGATTTTTGCCATGGCAGCGCGGACATCGCGGTCGAGTGTTTCGAGCTTGTCCAGATAGGCCTTGGTCTGACTGCGGAAGAATTCTGCATCGTCGGGCGCGGCGACGGCCAGCGCATTGCCGATATTGGTCACGTAGATCTTTGCGTTGGGGACGGATTGCCAGGCGTGAGGATCTGCGTCCGAGCCGCGCTTCAGCGGCGTGATGCCGGCGCTCGCGGTGACCACAACAGCCTTGCTGCCGGAGGATTGCACGAGGCGCGGCAGCCAGCCCTCGAGGCCGAGACCATTGACAATGACGAGCTTTGCCGCCGCGACGCGCTTCGCATCGCCTGGCGCCGGCGTGTAGACATGCACGTCGCTGTTGTCGCCGACCAGCGTGGTGAGGTTGACGCGGTCACCGCCGACATTGCGGACAAAATCAGCGAGGATCGAAAAGCTCGCGACGACGTTGAGCCGCTCGGCGGCCTGCAGCGGCGAGGCCATCAACAGCAGCAGCGAAAGCAGGACAAGGCGCGCCATCGTCAGGCTTCCAGATGCCGGCCGGGAAACATCTGCCGGACCAGACCGCCGACGCTGCCGAACAGCACCGAGACGACGTAGATCACGGTCGCGACCAGGATGATCGCGGGGCCTGAGGGCACACGCGTCTGGAACGACAATACCAGGCCGGCATAGCCGGACACCGCAGCCGCGATCACGGCGATGCAGATCATGGCCGTGAGATCGCGCGACCAGAACCGGGCGATACCCGCCGGCATGATCATCAACCCGACCGCGAGCAAGGTGCCTAGCGCCTGAAAACCGTTGACGAGGTTGACGACGACCAGCGCGAGGAAGGCGAGATGCGCAGGTCCCCCGGCGCGGCTGACGGTGCGCAGAAACAACGGATCGACGCTCTCGATCACCAGCGGGCGGTAGATCACCGCGAGCACCAGAAGGGTGATTGTGGCGTTGAACGCGACGACGAGCAACGTCTGGTCGTCCATGGCGAGGATGTTGCCGAACAGCACGTGCAGCAGGTCGATATTGGTGCCCTTGATCGACACGATGGTCACGCCCAGCGCCAGCGAGGCCAGGTAGAAGGTCGCGAGCGAGGCGTCCTCCTTCAGCCCGGTCGAACGCGCGACCACGCCGGCGAGGATGGCAACGGCAAAGCCAGCGACCAGGCCGCCAAACGTCATCGCGAACAGATTGAGGCCGGAGAGCAGGAAGCCGACCGCTGCGCCCGGCAGGATCGCATGCGCCATGGCGTCGCCGACCAGGCTCATCCGCCGCAGCATCAGGAACACGCCGATCGGCGCACCCGCCAGCGACAGCGCGACGACGGCGGCAAGCGCGCGGCGCATGAACTCGAATTCGAGGAAGGGGCCGACCAGCGCGTCGTAGATCATCGGATCATGCCGCCTGCGAGCGGGGATCATCGTCGGCGCAGGCCGCGGCCGTATCGTCGAAGGCCTCGCACATCCGCATCGCGACCAGCAG
>JAEWBW010000220.1 GCA_023390955.1 Pseudomonadota bacterium | reverse complement strand
GGACAGCGTCAGGCGCTCCAGCACGCGGGAAGCGCTGTCGGCGAGCTTGCCGAGCAGGGCGTAGATCAGGATCGAGAGCACGACGACGTCGATCAGCATGAACTCGCGCGCCTGCATCGCCATGTAGCCAAGGCCGGAAGACGCCGCGATGGTCTCGGCCACGATCAACGTCAGCCACATGATGCCGAGCGCGAAACGAATGCCGACGAAGATCGAGGGCAGCGCGCCCGGGAAGATCACGCGACGGAATAACTCGCCGTCGCTCATGCCGTAGATCCGACCCATCTCGATGAGTTGCGGATCGACGGTGCGGATGCCGTGCAGGGTATTGAGATAGATCGGGAAGAACACGCCGAGCGCCACCAGGAACAGCTTTGCGCTCTCGTCGATGCCGAACCACAGGATGACCAGCGGAATCAGCGCCAGATGCGGCACGTTGCGCACCATCTGCAGGGTGGTGTCGGTGAGCTTGGCCGAGAGCTGCGACAGGCCATTGGCAAGACCGAAGGCGAAGCCGATGCCGCCGCCGATCAGAAAGCCGATCGAGGCGCGCCAGAACGACACCCAGATATTGCGGACGAGCTCGCCTGAGAGCAGCAGCTTCCAGCCGGCGAGCACGACGTCACTCGGAGCCGGCAGCACGCGCACCGGTACGAAGCCGGTGACGCTGGCGAGCTGCCAGAGCGCGATGATGGCGAGCGGCACGATCCACTGGATCAGGCCGTCGGCACGCGGCAGCCGCAGGCTGCGCGGAAGCGAAACGCTGTCGATGAGGCTCATAATTGCGACACCCGATGCTGCGGACGGAGATCGCTGCCGACCGTTTCGCCGAAAGGACCGCCGTTGAAGTGAAGCTTCGTCACGTTGCTCGGCTGCTCCAGCGAGAGCAGCGGGAACACCAGCTCGGCGAAGCGATAGGCTTCCTCCAGATGCGGATAACCCGACATGATGAAGGTATCGATGCCGATGTCCTGATACTCCCGGATGCGGGCAGCGACCGTCTGGGCGTCGCCGACGAGCGCCGTGCCGGCGCCGCCGCGCACGAGGCCGACCCCGGCCCACAGGTTCGGCGCGATCTCGAGCTTGTCGCGCTTGCCGCCATGGAGCTGCGCCATGCGCTGCTGGCCGACCGAATCCATCCGCGCGAAATTCTTCTGCGCGGTCGCGATGGTGTCGTCGCTGACATGCTTGATCAGCTCATTGGCGGCCTGCCAGGCCTGCTCATTGGTCTCACGCACAATCACATGGAGGCGGATGCCGAAGGACAGTTTTCGTCCGCGTGCGTCTGCGACTTCCCTCACTTTCGCGATCTTCTCGGCAACCAAAGCCGGCGGCTCGCCCCAGGTGAGATATTTGTCGACGGTGTCGACGGCGACATCGATGCCGGCATCCGACGAACCACCGAAATACAGCGGCGGTCGCGGCGACTGCACCGGCGGAAACAGCAGGCGGCCGCCCTCGATATGGATGTGCTTGCCCTCGACGTTCACGGTCTTGCCCGCGAGCAGGTCGCTGTAGACGTTGAGGAACTCGCGCGTGACCTCGTAGCGCTCGTCATGGCCGAGGAAGATGCCGTCGCCCTTGTTCTCGACGGGATCGCCGCCGGTGACGACGTTGACCAGCAGCCGGCCGTTGGTGACGCGATCCAGCGTCGCTGTCATGCGCGCCGCAACGCCCGGCGATTGCAGACCGGGCCTCACCGCCACGAGATAGCGCAACCGCTCCGTGAACGGCGCGACAGCGGAGGCGACGATCCAGGAATCCTCGCAGGATCGTCCCGTCGGGAGCAGCACGCCGAAATAGCCGAGCTGATCGGCGGCCTGAGCGACCTGGCGCAGATAGTTGAAGTTGACCTCGCGGCCGCCGATGCCGGTGCCGAGGTAGCGGCCGTCGCCATGCGTCGGCAGGAACCAGAGGATGTTAGCGTTGGGTTGGCTCATGGATGTCTCGATACCTGGATGGTTAGCCGTAGGTGGTGCCGACCGCGGCGGCGACGATGCCGATCGACATGACGATGGCCGCGATCACGCGCTGGATGATGCGCTTCATGGTGAGACCTCTTGAATGGGGAAGATCGGTCGGCACGGTCAGGTCGCCGCGCTGCGCCAGACGATGTCGCGGATGACGATCGGCTTGGGGATCAGGCCGAGCTTGTGGAAGCGGTCGGCGACGCCCTGCTGGGTCACGACGATCTCGTCAGTCACCGGACCGACGCGGAACGAGGCGCGGTTGGCGGCGATGGTCTGGATGTCGAGCGGGATGCCGGTGACGGCCGCCAGCGATTTGGCGACCTCGTCGCGATGCTGCTCGGCCCAGGCCGCGGCCGACGTGATGACGTCGATGATCTGCTGCAGCACCGGGCCATGGCTCTTCGCGAAGCTACGGTTGGCGATGTAGAAGGAATTGGTCTTGGTGATTTCGTGCGCGTTGACGAGAATGCGACCGCTCTGCTTGGTCTCGCCAATCGCAAAATACGGATCCCAGATCGCCCAGGCTTCGATGCTGCCATTGGCGAAGGCGGGACCTGCATCCGGCGGCGTCAGATAGACCGGCGTGATGTCGGCATAGGTGAGCCCCGCCGTCTCCAGCGCCTGGATCGTGATGTTGTGCGCGCTGGATCCCTTGGTGAAGCCGATGCGCTTGCCCTTGAGGTCAGCGAGCGAGCGGATCGGGGAGTCCTTCGGCACCAGGATGCCCTGGCCATTGGTGATGGGCTGGCCGGCGGCATAGACGATGTTCGCGCCCGCGGCCTGCGCGAAGATCGGCGGGGAATCGCCGACCGAGCCGAAATCGACGCTGCCGACATTCATCGCCTCGAGCAGCGGGGGGCCGGAGGAGAACTCGACCCATTTCACGTCGATACCCTGCGCCGTGAAATGTTTTTCCAGCGCAGCCTGCTGGCGCGTGATGACCAGCACGCCGGTCTTCTGGTAGCCGATACGAATTTCCTTCAGCGCACCTTGCGCGATCGCAGGCGCCGACAGCGCCGCAAGCGCGGCGGTTCCAGCGGACAGTTTCAGAAAATCCCGACGTTGCATTCCAAACTCCCGGCTCGACGGCCGTCACTCCGTTGCATTGCGGGAATGATGGTGCGGGTCAGGAAAGCTGTCGAGACGTCCGGAAAAATAGCGATGCGCGCACTGCGGGCGCAGCGCGGCGCATGATTAATCTTTCATGCGTGGATGCGAATGCAGGTGGAAATTTTCTGCACGCGAATGTGAGACACGCGCGCCTTGACGGTTTCAGTGCCAGCGCAGCGGCAGATTCAGCAAACCGCGGAAGGCCCAGCCGCCGAACCGCACCGGTTCGTCATCGGCGAGATCGAGATGCTTTGCCCGCGCGAACACCGTAGGCAGCGCGACATCGGCGATCATGGCGCGCGAAGCGGCAGCACCGGCGCAGAAATGCGGACCGGCGCCAAAGGCCACGCTCTTGGCCGCATCGCGCCGCACGTCGAACTGGTCGGCGCGGTCAAAATACTTCTCATCGCGGTTGGCCGAGCCGAACATCAGGAACACACGCTCATTGGTCTCGAAACTGACGTCGCGGATCGACCACGGCTTTGCGATGCGCCGCGGCGACATGCCGATCGGCGAGATCCAGCGGGCATATTCCTCGAACGCCTGCAGCCACGACACCTCGCCCTTGCGCACGAGATCGAGCTGGTCGGGATGGCCGAGCAGCGCCCACACGGTGCCCGCGATCGCCTTGCGCGGCTCGTTCTGGCCGCCGGAAATCGCGAGCTTGATGTTCGCGCGCACGCTGTCCATCGGCATGCCCGCGCTGAGGAGCACGCCAAGCAGGCTCATGTCGGGGTTCTTTTGCCGCACCGGCAACATGTCGTCGATCGCGGCATCGATGCCTGATGTCGCCGCATGGCAGCGCGCCTCGACGGCGGGATCGCCGCCGTAATTGGCGATGCCCTCGATCATGCCTTGCGACCAGGCGTCCATCTCGGCAAAGCCGATATTGGTGAGGCCGGTGATCGACTTCAGGCATTCACCTGAAAACGGCAGCGCGAAATCGCGCATGAAGTCGATGCGGTTGCCCGGCTCGATCGCGTCAATGATGCGGTCGGCATGGGCCTGGAACTGCGCGATCCAATGCGCCTTCACCGTCTTCGGCGACACTGCCGGGAAGAACGCGCGCCGCTCGACCTGATGCGCCTCGCCGTCCTTGCGCATCATGTTGTGGCCCATCAGCCGGTTCATGAGCCCTTCGGGCTGATGCGAGGAGAACACGTCGATCTGCTTCTCGGAAATCGAGATGTCGTCGCGGCTGGCGAGCAAGGTCGAGCCGAGCTGCGGCACGAAGGCGATCGGCGCCTCCTTCCGCATCTTTGCCAGCACCGGATAGGGGTCGGCCCAGAACGCGGCCGGGTCGATGTCGATGCGCGGCGCGGTGCTCAAGCGTGTGTCCCCCGGCGGTTTTTTGTTGCTTACCTCGGAGGATACAAGGGGATCGCACTGGATGCTAGTAACTACTGGGTCCCGGCTCTGCGCAGCAGCGTTTCACGCTGCAGCGCGTCCGGGACACGAGAATGTTGATGGTCGATACAGAAGATAGTCTCGTGCCCCGGACGCAGCGCAGCGTGTAACGATGCGCTGCTGAGCCGGGGCCCATGCCGCAGCGGGAATGCCCCTACCCTGCCGCCGCCTTTGCCGGCGGGACGTTGATGGCGAGCTTGCCGTAGCGATCGGTGAAAGCGTCGGTGTCGATCTCTTCCAGCTTGATCTCGCCGCTCATCACGCCCTGCTTCCAGGCGGCTTGTGCCGGATCGTTCTGGAACTCCGGCATCACCTCGCGGCCGAACAGCTCCAGCGATTCGCAGATGTGCTCGTGGCTGTTCTTGCCGGCCTGGTTGAGCAGGATGACCTGGTCGATATGCGACGACTGGAAACGCTTCAGCTTCTTGCGGATCGTCTCGGGCGAGCCGATCAGGCCGCCGCGCAGCGCCGCCTCCTGCGCCTCCGGATTGTCGCGCTTCCACTTGTTGTATTCGTCCCACATGTTGACGGTGTAGGGCGCGGGCCGCTGGCGGTTCTGCGAGGCGCCGTAGAAGCGCAGCGCGAACTGGAAGAAGGTGGCGCCGTCGGCACGGGCGCGCGCCTCCTCATCCGTCTTGGCGCACATGAAGAACGACACCAGCGCCATGTTCGGGTTGGTCTGGTAGTCGGCGAGCTTCTGCAGCCTCTTCGTCATCGCATTGTAATAGGCGTGCACCCAGGCATGCGCGGCATCGGCGCTGACGAACTGGAAGCCGAGCGCACCAAAGCCGTAGCGGCCGGCACGTTCGATGGTCGGCAGCTGCGAGCAGGCCAACCACAGCGGCGGATGCGGCTTCTGCACCGGCTTCGGCACCACATTTCGCAAGGGGATGTCGAAGTACTTGCCGTGATGCTCACTGCCGGCGTCCTTGAACATCGGGAAGATCGCCTGCACGGCCTCCTCGAAAACCTCCTTCTTGGTCTCCATGTCGCGGCCGAACGGCGTGAGTTCCGTGATCGAGGCGCTCTCGCCCATCCCGAATTCGCAGCGGCCGTTGGAGAGCAGGTCCAGCACCGCGACACGCTCGGCGACACGCGCCGGATGGTTGGTGGTGAGCTGGAGGATGCCGTGGCCGAGCCTGATGTTCTTGGTGCGCTGGCTGGCGGCGGCCAGGAAGGATTCCGGCGAGGGCGAGTGGGAGTATTCTTCGAGGAAGTGGTGCTCGACCACCCAGGCGTGGTCGTAGCCATGCTTGTCGGCGAGTTCCATTTGCGAGAGGGCGTTCTGGTAGAGCCTGAGCTCGTCGCCGGCGACCCACGGCCGGGGCAGCTGCAGCTCATAGAAGATGCCGAACTTCATGACGCCTCTCCCAAGATTTTCTTGTTGCACACATCTTAAAGGGTGAGGCCGGACTGTCTACGAAATAGCAATTCCGCCGTGCGGGAGAACGACTTCTCTCCTTAAGGATGCATCCCGACTCCGGCTCTACTACCGCTTAGCGAGGCGCGACCAATTGGACCGATTGATTCAGATCAAGGCAATTGGGTTTAGGCCGGTTCTAAAGTGCAGCAAGGCAACGGCCCGGAAGCCGTTTTGATTCCTGAAATAAATCAGAGAGACCGAATATGTCGGCCCCTGACGACACGACTTCGCGCGTGCGCCGTAAGCGCATGGAGATTTTTGCGTTCCTGTTCCTGACCGCGGTCGTGATGCCCGCGCTGGCGGTCGGAACAGTCGGTTCCTACGGGCTCGCCGTCTGGATCTACCAGATGTTCGCCGGGCCGCCCGGACCGCCGCCCCCGCATTGATCCCCTTCCCCAGCGAAAGACAGGCATCATGGCTCCAGCCAAGCTCAACCGCCGCGCAGTGATCACCGGCCGGGTAATCAACGCCGACCCCATCGTTCCGCCGCCCGGAGGCGAGATCGCCAGCATCCTGGTGCAGGCGCGCCCCGACCGTCTCGCCGAGGTCGAGGCCGAGATCACCGCGCTGCCCGGCTGCGAGATCCATGGCCGCGATCCGCGCGGCAAGCTCGTCGTCGTCACCGAAGCACCCGACAGCGGCAGCCTCGGCACGCTGCTCAACATCATCCAGTCGCTGCAGAACGTCTATTCCGCCGCGCTCGTCTTCCATGCCGTTGAGACGGCCTAAGGCCGGAGAGCCATCATGACCTCACCCAAGCTCGACCGCCGCCAGATGCTCAAGCTCGAGGCCGCCGCGATCGCGGCCGCCGCCGCCGGCATGCCGGCACCGGCGCTCGCCGCCAACCTCATCGCCGAGCGCGATGCATCCGAACTGAAATGGGACAAGGCGCCCTGCCGCTTCTGCGGCACCGGCTGCTCGGTGATGGTCGCGACCAAAGACAACCGCGTCGTCGCCACCCATGGCGACATCAAGGCCGAGGTCAATCGCGGCCTCAACTGCGTGAAGGGCTACTTCCTCTCCAAGATCATGTACGGCCATGATCGCCTGACCCAGCCGATGCTGCGCAAGACCAACGGCAAATACGACAAGAACGGCGAGTTCACGCCGGTGTCGTGGACCGAAGCCTTCGACATCATGGCCGAGAAATGGAAGGACGCGTTCAAGAAGCGCGGGCCGAACGGCGTCGCCATGTTCGGCTCCGGCCAGTGGACGATCTGGGAAGGCTATGCCGCCTCAAAGCTGTTCAAGGCCGGCTTCCGCACCAACAACATCGACCCCAATGCGCGCCACTGCATGGCCTCGGCCGTTGCCGGCATGATGCGCACCTTCGGCATCGACGAGCCGGCCGGCTGCTATGACGACATCGAAGCCACCGACGCCTTCGTGCTGTGGGGCTCGAACATGGCGGAGATGCATCCGATCCTGTGGACGCGCCTGACCGACCGCAGGCTGTCGGCCCCGCATGTCCGCGTCGCCGTGCTCTCGACCTTCGAGCACCGCTCGTTCGACCTCGCCGATATCGGCATGGTGTTCACGCCGCAGACCGACCTCTACATCCTCAACGCCATCGCCAATCACATCATCAAGACCGGCCGGGTGAACAAGGATTTCATCACGGCGCACACCGTGTTCAAGCGCGGCCAGACCGATATCGGTTACGGCCTGCGGCCCGAGCATCCGCTGCAGAAGAAGGCGACGGGCGCGGCGAAGGCCAACGACTCCACCGACATGACCTACGACGAGTACGTCAAGTTTTTGTCGGAATACACGCTGGAGAAGGCCGCAAAGATGTCCGGCGTGCCGCTCAACCGGCTGGAGGCGCTGGCCGAGCTCTATGCCGACCCCAAGATCAAGGTGGTCTCGTTCTGGACCATGGGCTTCAACCAGCACACCCGCGGTGTCTGGGCCAACAACCTCGTCTACAACATCCATCTGTTGACCGGAAAAATCTCCTCGCCCGGCAACAGCCCGTTCTCGCTGACCGGCCAGCCCTCGGCCTGCGGCACCGCGCGCGAGGTGGGCACCTTCTCGCACCGCCTGCCGGCGGACATGGTCGTGACCAACAAGGCGCATCGCGATCACGCCGAGCACATCTGGCTACTGCCGGAAGGCACCATTCCCGACAAGAACGGTGCGCACGCCGTGCTGCAAAGCCGGATGCTGAAGGACGGCCTGATCAACGCCTATTGGGTTCAGGTGAACAACAATCTGCAGGCCGGTCCCAATATCAACGAGGAGACCTATCCGGGCTTCCGCAACCCCGACAATTTCATCGTGGTTTCGGACGCCTATCCGACCGTGACCGCGCTTGCCGCCGACCTGATCCTGCCGACCGCGATGTGGGTGGAAAAGGAAGGCGCCTATGGCAATGCCGAGCGGCGCACGCAGTTCTGGCACCAGCTGGTCGCAGCGCCGGGCGAGTCCAAATCCGACCTGTGGCAGCTGATGGAATTCTCCAAGCGCTTCAAGATCGAGGAGGTCTGGACCGAGGAGTTGATCGCCAAGAAGCCGGAGGTTCGCGGCAAGACGCTGTTCGACGTGCTCTTCAAGAACGGCCAGGTCGACAAGTTCCCGACCTCGGAGATCGAGGAGGGCTACGCCAACGAAGAATCCAAGGCGTTTGGCTTCTACGTGCAGAAGGGCCTGTTCGAGGAATACGCCCAGTTCGGCCGCGGCCATGGCCACGACCTTGCGCCGTTCGAGACCTATCACCGCGAGCGCGGCCTGCGCTGGCCGGTCGTCAACGGCCAGGAAACCAAATGGCGTTTCCGCGAAGGCAGCGACCCCTATGTCAAGCAGGGCGCGAACGTGCAGTTCTACGGCTATCCCGACGGCAAGGCGCGCATCTTCGCCCTGCCGTTCGAGCCGGCGGCGGAATCGCCCGACAGTGAATATCCGTTCTGGCTCTCGACCGGCCGCGTGCTGGAGCACTGGCATTCCGGCACCATGACGCGCCGCGTGCCCGAGCTGTACAAGGCGTTCCCCGAGGCCGTCTGCTTCATGCATCCCGACGACGCATCAGAAGCCAAGCTGCGGCGCGGCGACGAGGTGAAGGTGATCTCGCGCCGCGGCTTCATCCGCGCCCGCGTCGAGACGCGCGGCCGCGACCGGCCGCCGAAGGGCCTGGTGTTCGTGCCCTGGTTCGACGAGTCCAAGCTGATCAACAAGGTGACGCTCGACGCCACCGATCCGATCTCGCTGCAGACCGACTTCAAGAAATGCGCCGTGCGCATCGAGCGGGTGACCCAGTCATGATGAAACGATTTGGGATTGCAGTGCTGACACTCGCGATCGCCGCGGGCACGGCCTCGCTGACCGCGCAGACGCTCAGCTCCGGCCTGCGCGGCCCGGCACCGCTCAATGAAGAAGGCCCGGCGCCGCCGATGCTGCCGAACCGTAACACGTCCGAGAGGGAGTCGCGGAACTATCCTGAGCAGCCGCCGGTGATCCCGCACAATATCGACGGCTACCAGGTCGACCTCAACGGCAACAAATGCCTGTCCTGCCATGCACGCTCGCGCACGGCGGAATCGCAGGCGCCGATGGTTTCGATCACCCACTTCATGGATCGCGACGGCCAGTTCCTGGCCTCGATCTCGCCGCGCCGCTTCTTCTGCACGGAATGCCACGTGCCGCAGAACACCGCGACACCTCCGGTC
>JAEWBW010000119.1 GCA_023390955.1 Pseudomonadota bacterium | reverse complement strand
CCACGACCTTGCCGGCATACATCACGACGACGCGTTGCGCCGTCTCGGCGACGACACCCATGGCATGAGTGATCAACATCACCGCCATGCCGAAGCGCTCCTTCATGTCCTGCAGGAGGTCGAGGATCTGCGCCTGGATGGTGACGTCGAGCGCGGTGGTCGGCTCGTCGGCAATGATGAGCTTCGGCTTGCAGGCGAGCGCCAACCCGATCAAAACGCCCTGGCGCAAGCCGCCGGAGAACTGGTGCGGGTAGTTGTGCACGCGGCCTTCGGCGTTCGGGATCTGCACCAGCTTCAGCATCTCGATGGTGCGGTCGATCGCCTGCTTCCGATTCAGGCCCTCGTGCCGGCGCAGACTCTCGGCGATCTGCTCGCCGATGGTGAGCACCGGGTTGAGCGAGGTCATCGGCTCCTGGAAGATGAAACCGATCTCCTTGGCGCGGATATCGTCGAGCTCGCTGCTCGAGAGCGGGACGAGATCGCGGCCCTCGAACATGATCTGTCCGGCCGCGATGCGGCCGGGCGGCATCGCGATCAGCTTCAGGATCGACATCGCCGTGACGGTCTTGCCGCAGCCGGATTCGCCGACCACGCAGAGCGTCTCGCCCTTGTTGATGGAAATGTCGACGCCGTCGACCGCCTGGAGGATGCCGTCGTCGGTCGAGAAGTGGGTCTTGAGGCCTTTGATTTCGAGCAGCGGCGCCATCAGATCACCCGTCGCGCATCGAGCGCGTCGCGCAGACCGTCGCCGATGAAATTAATGGCCACCACGGCGATGAAGATCGCGCCGCCCGGGAACAGCGCCCAATGCGGGCCGATGTCGAGGAAGTCCTTGGCGTCGAACAACAGCCGCCCCCATGTCGGGGTGTCCGGCGGAAAGCCGAGGCCGAGGAACGACAGCGTCGATTCCGCGATGATGGCGGCGGCAACGTCGATGGTGCCGGCGATGATGACCGGTCCGAGCGCGTTGGGCAGGATGTGGCGCACCACCTGCCGCACCGGGCTGGCGCCGAGCGCGCGGGCGGCCTCGACGAACTCCTTTTCGCGGATCGACAGGAACTGGGCGCGCACGAGCCGCGCGACCGGCATCCAGCGCAAGCCGCCGATGACGAGCACGATCAGGATGAATATGCCGCCTTCGGGGCCAAACACCTGCTTCAGCTGGTCGCGAAACAAATAGATCAGCAGCAACAGCAGCGGCAGTTGCGGCAGCGACAAAAAGAGGTCAGTGAGCCACATCAGACCGTGGCCGAGGGCGCCGCGCGACATGCCGGCGAGCGCGCCGATCAGCACGCCGATGACGACCGATACAATCATTGCCGCAAGTCCGACCGCGAGCGAGATACGCCCGCCATAGATCATGCGCGCTAGGATGTCCTGGCCGAGATCGTCGGTGCCGAAGGGATGGGCGAGCGAGGGCCCCTGCAGACCCGCGACGATGTCGATGTCGTTGATCTTCACGCGCCACACGAAGGGGCCGACCACGACGGCCAGGATCAGGATCAACAGCAGGAAGGCGCTGACCACGGCGAGCTTGTGGCGGCTGTAACGCCGCCACGTCTCGCGCCAGGGCGAATAGGTGCGCCGCTCAGCGGAGGGAGATGCGAGGGTCAAGCCAGCCATAAAGGACGTCCGCGATGAGATTGAACAGCACGACCAGGCACGCGAAAACGAAGGCGACGGCCATCACCACCGGCGTGTCGTTGGAGAGGATGGAGGTGATCAGCAGCGAGCCGATGCCGGGGATGCGGAAGATTTGCTCGGTGACGATCGCACCGCCGAACACGGCCGGCATCTGCAACGCGACCAGCGTGACCACCGGGATCATGGCGTTGCGCATGACGTGCTTGACGATGACCTTGGCCTGCCCCAACCCCTTGGCGCGCGCGGTTGTGACGTAATCGAGCCGGATCACGTCCAGCATCGCCGAGCGCACGAAGCGCGTCATCGACGCCGCCTGGAACAGGCCGAGCACCGCCACAGGCATGATCGCCTGCCGGATCATCTCCAGCACCCAGCGGAAGCCGGTCGCCTTGATGTCGGTGGAATAGACGAACGGCAGCCAGTCCAGTGTGACCGAGAAGATCAGGATGAACAGCAGGCCGGTGAAGAAGGTCGGCAGTGAGAAGCCAATGAAGGCGAGCGTGTTGGCGATCTGGTCGAAGATCGAATAGGGCTTCGTCGCTGCATAGACGCCGACCGGGATCGCGATCAGCAGCGCCAGGATCTGCGCCGAGCCAATCACGTAGAGTGTGGCCGGCAGGCGCTGCAGGATCAGCGTGTCGACGTTCATCCGGCTGACGAAGGAAAACCCCCAGTCGCCGTGCAGCATGGCGTTGAGCCAGTGCAGGTAACGGAGGTAGATCGGATCGTCGAGGCCGAACTTGGCCCGAAGTGCGGCCTGCACTTCGGGCGGGACGTTCGGATTGGTCGCGAGCTCCGAGAAGGGATCGCCCGGCGCGAGCGCCAGCACGACAAACAGGATAACCGAGATCCCGAGCAAGCTCGGAATCGCGATCATCAGGCGACGCAGTACGTACTGACTCATGAGGGAGAGGCCCCGTCTAGCGTTGGGGGATCATTCCTCGCGGTACCAGTCGAAGATGTTGTCGGTTTCGTTGGCCCAGCCCGAGATCACCGGACGCAGATTGTTCGCGGCGGCCTCGACCTTGAGGCGATGCTGCGCCGGGATGAACACGGTGTCCTGGTACATCAGGTCGTTGCACTTGATGTAGAGCGCAGCGCGCTTGACCGGATCCATCTCCTTGTCCGCCGCGTCGATCGCGTCGTCGTACTCCTTGTTGGTCCAGCGCGTGAAGTTCGTGCCCTGCCACTTGTTCTCTTTGCTGGCGATGTAGCGCGAATGATAGCGGCGCATGTGCTGGGCCGGATCCGGCTGGCTCAGCGGGATCTGGAACATTTCGAGGTCGGCGTAGAACTTCGGATAGGTGTCGGGATTGGCGACGTCCGAGGAGAAGAACACGGAGGCGACGACCGACTTCAGCTCGACGTCGATGCCGGCCTTCTGACAGGCCTGCTTGACGATCGCCTGGGTCTTCTGGCGCGGACCGTTGATCGAGGTCTGGTACAAGAGCTTCAGCTTCTTGCCGTCCTTCTCGCGGATGCCGTCGGCGCCTGCCTTCCAGCCGGCGTCCTCGAGCATCTTCGCCGCCTTCTCGATGTTGAACTCCCAGGTGGTGTTCTTGGAGACGAACTTCTCGGGACCATTGAGGAAGTTGGCGGTGGTGCGGCCGGCGCGGCCGTAGATCGCCTTCTTGATGGAGTCGCGATCGACCAGCATCGACAGCGCCTTGCGGACCGCCGGGTCGGAGAACAGCGGATGCTTGGTCTTCATCGAGGAGCGCTCGCCGTCGACCTCGGTGTTCGGGTCGGAGAAGTTGAGCGCGATGAATTCGGTGTCGCCGCCCACGGCGTAGATGGTCTTGCCCTTGCCGCCCTTCTCCAGGCGCAACAGCACGTCGTCCTCGACCTGGATGTTCCATCCGAAGTCATATTCGCCGGTCTGGATCACCGCGCGCGCCGCCGAGACGGCGTCGCCGCCGCCCTTCATCTCGATCGTATCGAAATGGGGACGGTTGGCCATGTGATAGTCGGGGTTGATCACGCCGCGAATGAGATCGCCCGGCTTGAACTCGACGAACTTGTAGGGGCCGGTGCCGACGGGCGCGAGGTTGGTCGGAGCTTCGCGGGACTTCGAGCCGATATAATCGGCGAACAGATGCTTCGGCAGGATCTGGCCGGCGCCGGCGCCGACGAACGCATCAGCCCAGAACGGGGTGGGCTGCGGGAAGGTGATCTTGACGGTGAGGTTGTCGATCTTCTCGAGCTTGAGGTCGCGATAGACGCCGCTGGTCACGGTCGCGGTAGCGGGATCCTTGGTGTACTCCCAGGTGAAGATGACGTCGTCGGCCGAGAACGGCTTGCCGTCGTGCCACTTCACGCCCGGCTTCAGCTTCCACGTCACCGAGGTGCCGTCGGCGGCGAGCAGGCCGTTCTGGACCGAGGGGATTTCGGCCGCCAGAACCAGCTTCATGTTGCCGTCGGGATCCCAGCAGGCGAGCGGCTCGTAGAACAGGCGCGAACCGTCCTGGTCCTTGGTGCCGGTGGCGAAATGCGGATTGAGCAGGGTCGGGCCCTGCCACCACAGCAGCTTCAGCGAACCACCGCCGCCGCGCTTGGTCGGTTTGTAGACCTGGGGACCTTCGGCCATGGCGACGCCGCCGAGCGCGAGAATCTGGTTGGCGAGCGGTGCCGTCAGGCCGACCGCGGCCATGCGCTTGATGAAGGCGCGGCGATCCATCCGGCCGTCCTTCACCTTACCGATCATCGAGCGCAGTTCTTTGTCCAGCATCGTTGTCCCCCGTCTGGTTCCATTATGAGTGCAAGCCGCCGCCAGGGAGCGGCTGCCGAGTTTGGCTGGCGGTAGATGGCACACCGAATGGGGCTGTCGTCAACTCCGACCGTGTGTATGCAAACGGTTCTGTGACTATCGCCTGGGCAAAAAGTCGTTTTGCCGCCTACCGGTTCGGCATTCCGGCGGCAAAACGCGCTTGATCTCTCGCTGCAGTGCGAAAAATTTGTTCGTGGCATCCGACGAATTGTCGAGCCCGAACCTGCGATCCAACTTGGGATGCGCTTAGGCCACCGACATGTTCAGCGGCGGTGCAACATGCTCCGGCAGCGGACAGACATAAGGTGTCTTGGTCGTCCGCCTGCTCAGGTCCGCCTTGGCGGCCTTGATCAGTTCCGGATCCAGGAGCGCCTTGATGCCGAGCCCCGCCATCGCTTTGGCCGCCTGCACCATCGCCTTGTGAGCGTGTCCGCTCTTGCCCTGGGCGACGACCTGCCAGGTGTGGAACGGCGTGCCGATGGCAACCGTCGGCGCATGGACCTGAACGGTGGGCACCACCCAGCTCACATCGCCGACGTCGGTCGAGCCAACCAGCGGATTGCGCTTGGCATCGAGCGGCACCAGGAAGTCGGCCAGCGGCCGCTCTGTCGGCTCCATGCCGATCGCGTAGTAAACCGAGGCGATGTCCTTATCGCTCAGGGTGGAGCGGATCTGCGTGGCGAAGTTGTTGTCGGTCTCGTCGAAATGCGGCGGTCCGAGCTCTTCCATGACCCGGTGCAGCGCCTGCTCCAGCGGCGTATTCGGCAGCAGGTTTGACACCGCGGAGATGATCTTCATCTCGACCTTGGTCTCGGTCATCAGCGCCGCGCCCTGCGCGATCTTGCTGACGCGCTCGACCAGCTCGGTCATGCCGGGCAGATCACGGGCGCGGATCGAGTAGCGCACGCGGGCGTGGGCCTGCACCACGTTGGGCGCGATACCGCCGGTATCGAGCAGCGCATAATGCACGCGCGCGTCGCTCGGCATGTGCTCGCGCATATAGTTGACGCCGACATTCATCAGCTCGACGGCATCGAGTGCGGAGCGGCCGAGATGCGGTGAGGCCGCGGCATGCGAGGTGCGGCCGGTGAAGATGAAGTCGGCGCGCGTGTTGGCGAGCGACGGCGTCACCGCCACTTCCCAGAAGCTGTGCGGATGCCAGGTGATGGCGATATCGGCGTCCTCGAATGCGCCGGAACGCACCATGAAGGCCTTTGCGGCGCCGC
>JAEWBW010000202.1 GCA_023390955.1 Pseudomonadota bacterium | reverse complement strand
GGGTTCAACACCAAGGTGTTCGACCACGATCTTCTTAACCCGCTCGCCAATGTCACTCATTGCTTAACCTCGTGTTGTTCCCTGTAGACCCGACCCCCCGGGACGATACGAGCCGTCGTGGTCGTTTTACTGCCTTCGCGTACGAACTTGATTTGGCCCCATCCTAACCGATGCAGGGCCCGGCGAACGACGGCCAAGGCTCCGCATCGCCAATATACAGGGTTTCAAAAACCTGCAATGGCGTTCTTTGCCCATCCGTTGAGCGTCCGGTTATCACACTTCAACTGCATTGACTACAAGCCTCAATTCGCTCTGGAAACGGCTGTTTGCCGCATCCGTTCCGCCCGGCGCGCCGGCCGGGGCGGATTGAGCTAGATCATGGCCATGCCGCCGTTGATGTGGATGGTTTGGCCGGTCACGTAGCCTGCTTCGTTCGAGCTCAGATACACCGCAGCTGCAGCAATATCCTCCGGTGTTCCCAGCTTGGCGGCGGGAACCTTGGCCAGAATCGTCTCGCGCTGCTTGTCGTTGAGCGCATCGGTCATCGGCGTCTTGACGAAGCCGGGCGCGATGCAGTTCGCGGTTACGCCGCGCTTGGCGTATTCGGCGCCGAGCGTCTTGATCATGCCGATCAGTCCGGCCTTCGACGCCGTGTAATTGCCCTGCCCCGGATTGCCGGTGACGCCGACGATCGAGGTGATGGCGATGATGCGGCCGAAGCGCTTGCGCATCATCAGCTTGGTGGCGGCACGCGCGAGGCGGAAGGTCGAGGTCAGGTTGACGTTGATGACCTCGTCCCAGTCCTCGTCGCGGAGCTGCACGAACAGATTGTCGCGGGTGATTCCGGCATTGGCGACGAGGATGTCGACCTGGCCCATCGCGGCTTCCGCCGCCGGCACCAGCGCCTCGACCTCGTCGGCCTTGGAGAGATTGCAGGGCAGCACGTGGACGCGCTCGCCGAGCTTGCCGGCGAGTTCGTCCAGCACTTCCTTGCGCGTCCCCGAAATCGCGACCGTCGCGCCCTGCGCGTGCAAGGCCTGCGCGATCGCATTGCCGATGCCGCCCGTCGCGCCGGTGACGAGCGCCTTCCTGCCAGTCAAATCGAACATCGAATGCTCCTCCAAAGCACGATCCGGAAAAGTGTGCAGCGGTTTTCCGGAAAGATCGTGCGCAAACTTAAGCCTGCTTCGCGGCGGCCAACGCGTCCTTGGCGGCGGCAATATCGTTCGGTCCGCCCACGGAGACGCCGACGGCGCCATCCGCAATGCGCTTGACGAGACCGGTCAGCACCTTGCCGGCGCCGATCTCGAAGAAACGGGTCACGCCCTGCCCAGCCATATAGGCAACCGACTCGCGCCAGCGCACCGTGCCGGTGACCTGCTCGACGAGGCGGCGGCGGATCTCGTCGGGATCGGTGATGGCGCTCGCCAGCACGTTTGAGACCAGCGGCGCGGCCGGCGCCTTGATCGTGACCTTTGCCAGCGCCTCCGCCATCGCGTCGGCAGCAGGCTGCATCAGCTTGCAGTGGAACGGCGCGGACACCGGCAACAGCATCGCGCGCTTGGCGCCCTTGGTCTTGGCGATCTCGACGGCGCGATCGACCGCAGCCTTGTCGCCGGAGACGACGACCTGACCACCGCCATTGTCATTGGCGGCCTGGCAGACCTGGCCCTGCGCGGCCTCCTGGGCGACCTCGATGGCCGCCTCGTAGTCGAGGCCGAGCAGCGCGGCCATCGCGCCGGCGCCCACCGGCACCGCCTTTTGCATTGCGAGACCGCGGGTGCGAAGCAACCGCGCGGTGTCCGAGACCGTCAGGCTACCGGCCGCGGCCAGCGCCGAATATTCACCGAGCGAATGACCCGCGACGAAGGCGGCGTCCCGCCCAACGGAAAAACCGGCCTCGGCTTCCAGCACGCGCAGGGTGGCGATGGACACGGCCATCAGCGCCGGCTGGGCGTTTTCGGTCAGCTGGAGGGTCTCGGCCGGACCATCCCAGATGATCGCCGTGAGCTTCTCGCCGAGCGCCGCATCGACCTCGTCGAACACGGCACGTGCCGCCGGGAAGGCATCCGCCAGCGCCTTGCCCATGCCGACCGCCTGGGACCCCTGCCCCGGAAATGTGAATGCTGCCGTCATCGGCGCTCCCTGGCTGGTTTGGACATGATCTTCGAGAACCATCAGGCGACTAAGCCCGGCCTGCGTGTGGGGTTCCCGTCATGCTCTGAAGGGGGCCGTAGACACTGACCGGGGCCGGGCTGTCAAGCCGCGACAGGTGTCCACCCCCGTCCGAAAGCCGGCGTCACCGGCGCAGACAAAGCATTTACGCTGTCGGGAACTTCACCGGCCCGCTTAAACGGACTTAAATACCGGCCGTGGATAGTGCCCCGCCATGGCATCAAGAGTCCCAGAGACGTCCACAGCTTTCGCGCCTGCCGGGCAACCGCAGGGGCTCAAGTCTCGTTTGCATGCATGCGTCGACTGGCTTCTGGCCGGTCCGCAGGCGCAGCCCAACGACATCCAGAACGAATTCCTGCAGCAGCGGACCAACAAGACCAAGACGCTCGTCGTAGCCGTCCTGGCATCGCTGCTGATCGCCTCGCTCGCCGCCGCGCTGACGCATGCAGCCTGGGCCTACGCCTGGGTGGCAGCCGAGATCGTGATGGGCAGCACGCGCATCTACCTGATGCTGAGAGCCTTCGCGAAGGCCAAGGCGAGCCGGCGGGGCGTCATCAACGTCACGCCGATCTGGGCCGGCCTTGCATCGGTGATCCTGATTTCCGCCGGCTGCTATCAATGCGTGGCATCGGGCGAGCTGATGCTGGTCCTGATGGCGGGCATCGGTCTTGCCAACCTCGTCGGCGGCATCGCCTCGCGCAACGCCGGGACGCCGCGTTACGGCATCCTCCTGATCTGCATCCTGACGCTGCCCTTTGCGGTCGCCACGATGCTGTCGCCGGTCCCATACCTGTTCATCATCGGCCTGCAGACACCGGTCTACACCGCCGGCATGATTTTCCTGCTGCTTGAGAACCACAAGATCCTGCTCGATCTGCACCATTCCGAGCGCAACAACCGCCAGATGGCGCATCACGACCTGCTGACGGGTCTTCCCAACCGCGCCCTCAACCAAAAGCTCTTCTCGGAGCTGCTCGATGGTCCGTGGCCGCGCGAGACGTCGCCGGTATCGAAGCTGACCGTGTTCTGCGTCGATCTCGACGGCTTCAAGGGCGTCAACGACCGGTTCGGCCATGCGGCGGGCGACGCCGTGCTCGTGGCCGTCGCCGATCGTCTGCGCGCCAGCGTCCGCGCCAACGACCATGCCTGCCGCATCGGTGGCGACGAATTCGTGGTGCTGCTGCCTGAGATCACCGACGCCGAGGCAGCCACCGTTGCGCGGCGGATCATCGCGGCCGTGTCGGAGCCGTTCGCCTTCGCGCCGGGAGCGCGCGTCGGCGCGAGCATTGGGCTCGCATCGGCGCCGCGTGATGGCGTGAGTGCCGACGAGCTGCTGAGCGCGGCCGATCGTGCGATGTACGAGGCCAAGCGCCGCGGCAAGGGCGGCTTCGTGATCAATTCCTCCGGCACCGAGGTGGTGCCGCTCGTCCCCGCGATGAACGCTGCGGCGCTCGCGGGCTAGAACCCGCCCGAACGCTGATCCGCACCGACGTCGGCGCCGGCCCGCGCGCGGCGGACATTGCTGACCAATTGCCCCGGCCGGTCCTCGCGGTCCGGTTTCGCGGTGGCAAGCCGCAGCACCGCAAGATAGTTCGGCTGCACTTCCATCCGATCCGCATGACGGCTTTCGCTCAGCAGGCGATGCACGCGCGGAAGATTGTAGCAGGGCACGTAGAAGAGCAGATGATGCTCGAGATGGTAGTTCACGTAATAGGGCGCGATGAACAGCCGCTCGAGGACGTTCGCATGCGTGGTGCGGGTGTTGCGCAGGGGATCGCTGCTATCAGGAACGACCGCGTGCTCGGCAATGTTGCGGATGCGGGTAATGACCATCATCCAGGTCACGAGCGGCAAGAGCCATAACAGCGGATAGGCCCACCACACGCCTGCGGCCGCGAGTGCTGCGAACATCACGGCGTTGACGGCACATTGCGGCCCGAGCTTCTCCCGGAAATGCGCGGCGCGCTGCGACCATGGCCAGTCCTTCGGCCCGAGCGCGTTCAGGAACTGCGCCTTGCGCTGCTGGTAGCC
Source organism: Pseudomonadota bacterium (assembly GCA_023390955.1). GTDB lineage: Bacteria > Pseudomonadota > Alphaproteobacteria > Rhizobiales > Xanthobacteraceae > Bradyrhizobium. The sequence goes on along the minus strand of JAEWBW010000202.1, from coordinate 4,400 downwards.
GGTCTGACCGGTGAGATCGCGGATGAACTTGCGGCGATAGCTCAGCTTGGTGATCGGAAATGGCGCCGACAGCACGAGGTCGGGATCGTCCTCCTGCTGCGTGCGCGCATGATGCTGCAGATGGTAGCGTCGGTAGGACCGCGTCTCGGCGAAGATCGGATAGGCACAGAGCCACTGGCTCAGCGCCAGATTGGTCTTCTCGTCCGCCGACAGGCAGCCATGGGCGCCGTCATGCATCAGGATGGCAAGGCCGAGCTGGCGCGAGCCGATGATGCCGACCGCGAGAATGAAGGTCAGCGGATTGGGCCACCATGCCACCAGCGCGATGGCGCCAATGATCAGCACCCATGCGTGCACGATCAGAGCCACGCCTTTCCAGGTCACGCGCTCGCGCACGATGGCGAGTTGCTCGTCGGTCAGGAATTCGCGGGCTCGCATGCGAAGTGCGGTCATGGCCTAGCTCTCCCGGTCCGAATGGGTGGATGCGTCGTCGACGAGCCGCAGCGGTGCGCCGTCGTTTGCGGATTTCGCCTGGTCGCCCAGCACGCGCAGCATCTCGCTGCAGAGATCCTCGGGCGAACGGCCCATGGCGTAGCCTTCGAGGACGACGCCGATCGCGACCGCCCAGAACCGCCGCGAGCTCTCGTCAGGCGCGCGCAGGGAGCGCCAACCGTGCCGCTCCACCTGGCCCGCATAGGCGCGCGCGCCTTCAGTGTGCAGGCGCTCGATGGTGCGCTCGACCAGCGGCGCGAGATCCTGGCGGCGGCGCGTCAGGGTCAGCGCTTCCGCGAAGAAGGCGATGCTGTCGGTCGCTGTGACCGTCTCCGCCAGTGCATGCGTGTATTCACGCGGGGTGCGGGCCTTCAGCGCCGCCTGCTCGGTCGCACGTGCGAGATACAGCAGATCGCGGCAGGCGCATTCGACGAACAGCGCCTCCTTGGTGCGGAAGTAATAGGTGATCTGGCTCGGAAACGCGTTCGCCGCCGTTGCGATATCGGAGATCGACGTGCCCGCGAGTCCCCGCTCCCTGAACAAGGGGCTCGCCGCATCCAGCAGCAAGGAGCGCGTCTTGCGGCCTGCCGAGCGCGTGGCGCGGACGGCATGCCGGGGATCAGACGACTCGGACGGAGTTTGAACGGACCTTTGCGCCATCGACCTTCTCCGATTTATTTGTATGTTTTACAAACAAATTGGCGAACAGGCAATATCCTGCGCGATGTCCCGAATCGAAAGGGGCCGCTCCTGGGAGCGGCCCCTTGCCGGTGAAAATGGGTTCGAGATGAAATGCAGCCCCGGCAGCGGTATTATAGCATCTTGCGGAAAATACGGGATTCCGTAGAACTTCGGTGTTCCCGCAACGGAACACCCACCTCCTACCCGGGCAATTCGCTAAAACTGGCCCGCAAACCTTGCCAAGCCGGTCAAAATCCGTATAAGGCGCGCATCCGCAGACCCCGGCCGGGAGCTGAACGGACGGTCTCAACAATTTCATTCCTTGATTTTGATGTGACAGGGCCAGTTGACCCGTCGTCCCGTGTTTCCGCCTTCTGAGCTTAATCCCAGAGTCCTTTCCGAAGGTCTCTTAAGGGCTTGACGCCGGGCGATGCGCTAACATGAGGAAAGGACTTCCATGCCTCTTTATGAGCATGTCTTTCTCGCGCGCCAAGACGCGAGCCCGCAGCAGGTTGAAGAGCTGACGGCCCAGATGACGGGCATCGTCGAAGGCCTCGGTGGCAAGATCACCAAGACCGAGAATTGGGGCGTTCGCTCCCTCACCTACCGCATGAACAAGAATCGCAAGGCGCACTTCGTGCTGCTCAACATCGACGCGCCGTCCGCGGCGATCGCCGAGATCGAGCGCCAGGAGCGCATCAGCGAAGACGTGATCCGCTATCTCAGCGTCCGCGTCGAAGAGCTCGAGGAAGGTCCCTCGGCGATGATGCGCAAGGCCGATCGCGATCGTGAGCGCGACGACCGTGGCGGCGGCTTCCGCGGTGAGCGCGAAGGCGGCTTCCGTGGCGACCGTGAAGGTGGTGGCTTCCGCGGTGACCGCGGCCCGCGCCGCCCCCGCGACGACGCTGAAACCTCGACGGATCAGGAGTAAGAACCATGGCAGAAGCTGGCGCCCGCCGTCCGTTTTTCCGCCGCCGCAAGACCTGTCCGTTCACGGGTCCGAACGCGCCGAAGATCGACTACAAGGATTCGAAGCTGTTGATGCGTTACGTCTCCGAGCGCGGCAAGATCGTGCCGAGCCGCATCACCGCCGTGTCGGCCAAGAAGCAGCGTGAACTCGCCCGCGCCATCAAGCGCGCACGGTTCCTCGGCCTCCTGCCCTACGTGATCCGCTAAGACGAATTTCGGCCGGCGGCGATACGCCACCGGCCGCATTCGATCCGCCAAAATCAAAACCGGCGCCCACATCGTGGGCGCCGGTTTTGTTTTGATGCCGTGGAGCCGGAGGTCCGGCGCCTGCCCTTACCAGGTGTAACGGATGCGTCCGGTGCCGCTATAGGTCTGCGAGCGGTCGCCGAATTCGCCGTCAAACTTCGTCAGGAAAGAGATGCCGTTCGTCAGGCGCCACTCGGCACCGGCCGTCGTCAGCGCCAGGTCGCGCGACGGCCGCGCACCGAACACGGTGAAGCCGGCGACCGGACCGATCGCAGCGAAGGTCGCATTCGCCTGCGGGTTGGTGATCTCGTCGCGGGCATAAGCGAACTTGCCGAACAGGTTGAGCTGGCCGCCATTGTCGACCGCCATGACCTTGTCGGTGCGCACACCAAGCTCACCGCGATACGCGGTCGCCGTGCGCGACGTGAAGTTCAGCGCGAACTGGTTGCTGCCGGTGACCGCCACTTCGCCGTAGTTCGGCGTGTGGAAGCTCTGGCCCTGGAACGCGGCATAGGGCGTCCAGTTGACATTCCAGTACTGGCCGGCTCGCCAGCCGCCCTCGAGACGTCCGCCGATACCCTGCGCATCGAACTCGGCGTGCAACCGGTCGAGCCCGGCAATGGTCACGGTGCGGTCGGCCCGCATCCAGTAGTTCGAGTAGGCCAGCGCACCCGACACGTAGCCGGCGCCAAAATCGTGCTTGCCGTAGATGCCGGCCATGAAGGACTCGCTGGCACCGCCGCCGCAGCAACCGGCAATCGCGGAGCCGCCGGTCGTCGACCAGTTGATGTTGCCGCCGGCGAGCGAGAAGCCGATCATCGAGTTCGGCGCGTAGCGATAGTCAGCACCGGCCGCGACCCCACCGACCCGGGTGTAAGCGTCGTGGCTGCCGACGACCACGGCGTCGCCGCGGGTCGTGTTGGCGCCGCCGAACGCGGCGCCCCAGACATCCCATCGCGGCGCGTACACGATCGGCGGCGCCTTGGTGAACATCGCATTCGCCGCGGCAACACCTGCCGGCAGCTTCTTCTCCGGGGCATAGCCGAGCGGAGCTGTGGTGGCGACCTTGTTGGTCGACATCGGATCCGTCAGCAGGCTCAGGTAGAGGTTGCCGAGCTGGAACGCACCCTGCTGTGCCTGCGTATGATTTTCGCCCGAGATCTGGCCGAGCGCATCGAGGAACTGCGGCGTGGTCATGAAAGACAGCGCGTTGAATCCGGCCGGCAGGGCTCCGAGCGCGCCGGCCCTGTCGATCGCGCCCGCGACATTGGTCGGGTTGATCGGTGCGTTGGCCGGCAGCAGATTGCTGAACAAGCCGGAAAGATTGAGGGTGATCGCCAGATCTTCGCTAATGAAGCTCCAGCCGACGGTGCTCAAATTGGCAAAGTTGTCGCCGTTGTTCTGGAAAACGAACCGGCCGCCGGGAATTGCCGCGTCGTTGGTCAGCGCCCCCCAGCGGAAGGCGGAATTCGGCTGGGCCGCTTGCAGGCCGGACGTCGACAGGAACACCACATATTGCTGACCCGGAGTCAGGGCGACCGGCCCGGTGTTGAAGCTATAGCTCGTGAACCCGGCGCCCTGGGTCGCCACTCCTGGCGCGGACGTGAACAGTGCGCCACCCGTAAGGCGGCTATTCCCGCCATCCCAGGCATAGACATAGGCCTGGTAAGGGGCATCGGCAGTTCCATAGCCGACCTTGACGGTGAAGCCGTTGAGCGTGGTCTGCACCCCGTTCGGCGTAAAAGTCTGGCCGTATGTGGCCGTGTTGGTGATGCCCCAGGAGGAAATGAAACTTGTTCCATTCCATTGCGGAATGGTGTCGATCGTTTGCGCTCCAGCCGGGACGCTTAGCGCCAAAACAGCAGCGCTCCCGAGGAACATGGCCTTGCAGCGAGCGATGCGCTCCATCGCAATTCCCCTACCAATAATTTCTGGAATCAATACGGCGACAATATTCGGCGTCCGTGACCGGTACAACGTGAGCGCGATCGCGGACAGCATTTCGCCCTTAG
>JAEWBW010000156.1 GCA_023390955.1 Pseudomonadota bacterium | reverse complement strand
CTGTTACGCCACTGCTGCGATCCTTGCGTTGAAACCGCTGGTGGATAGCGGGCTCGTCAATCCGAACAGCATCGTCGTCGACGCCGCCTCCGGTGTCAGCGGTGCCGGCCGCGAGGCGAAAGAAGCGACCGGCTTCAGCACGGTCGACGGAAGCTTTGCGGCGTACGGTTTGCTCAACCATCGTCACACCGCCGAGATGGAAATGGCGTTGGGAGCGACGGTGCTGTTCACGCCTCATCTCGTTCCGATGACGCGCGGCATCCTGGCCACTTGCTACGGCGAGGCGACTGGCCCGGGCGAGCCGCTCGAGGCGTTGAAGTCCGCTTACGCCGCCGAGCCATTCGTCCACGCCACCGACGCCGCGCCAGCGACCAAATGGGTTGCCGGATCGAACGGCGTGCAGGTCACCGCCCGCCGGGACGAACGGACCGGACGAGTGCTCGCGCTTTCGGCCATCGACAATCTTGGCAAAGGCGCCGCCGGACAGATGATCCAGTGCGCCAATCTCATGCTCGGCCTCGACGAGAGCGCCGGGCTCACACCAATCGGAGTTTACCCATGAGCGTCACCGCGGCCGAAGGCTTCGTCGCGTCCGGCTGTCATGCCGGGATCAAGCGGCGCAAGTTCGACATGGCCCTGCTCGCGACCGAAGACCGCCAGCCGGTGCCCTGTGCCGCCGTCTTCACGCAGAACAAGTTCGCTGCGCCGCCGGTCGAACTCGACCGCAAGCTGCTTGCAGCGAACGGCGGCCGCGCGGCCGCGGTGCTGATCAACTCGGGCAATGCCAATGCGGGGACCGGCAAGCCCGGCTATCGCGACGCGCAGATGATGGGCGTTGCGGCCGGCGATGCGCTCGGCATCGACGCATGCCAGGTGCTGGTCTGTTCGACCGGTATCATCGGCACGGCGCTGCCGATGGACGTGATCCTTCCTGCTACGCCGAAGCTGGCAAAGAAGCTCTCCTCCGATGGCGGCGACGATGCGGCCCGCGGAATCCTGACAACCGATCACACGCCCAAGCAGGTCGTGATCAAGGGCTCGACCTTCACCCTCGGGGGCATGGCGAAGGGTTGTGGCATGATCGCGCCGAACATGGCCACCATGCTCGCCTTCTTGACGACCGACGCCGACGTGTCGCGTGAGGTCATGCAGAAGGCGCTCAAGGCCGCGTCCGACGCGACGTTCAACACGCTCAACGTAGACGGCGCGACGTCAACCAACGACACGGCGATGCTGTTCGCTTCGGGCAAGCGCGGCAAGGCGAGCGAAGACGAATTCATCAACGCCGTTCTCGCCGCCTGCGAGGACCTGACGATGCAGATGGCCCGCGATGCCGAAGGCATGACCCGCATCGCGCGGCTCACCGTCACCGGCGCGTCGAACGACAATGAGGCGCGGATCGCGGCGAAGAACATCGTCGAGAACAATCTGGTGAAGTGCAGCTGGTACGGCGGCGATCCCTATTGGGGCCGCTTGATGGCTGCTGCTGGATCGGCCGGCGTCGACATGGACGTCGCCAAGTCGCGCGTTGCTTACGGCGGCATCACCGTCGCCAAGGGCGGTGCCGGCATCGAGCATGACGGCGTCGCGCTCGCCCGACACATGATGGGCGATGAAGTGGAGATCGAGGTGCACCTCGGCGCGGGCAAGGCGCAGGCGCGGATGATCGGGATCGACCTCGGCCCGGGCTACATCAAAGAAAACAGCAAGACGTCATGACCAGCGTGCTTTCTCCGGCCGAGACCGCGCAGATTCTCGTCGAGGCCCTGCCCTACATTCGCCAGTTCGCAGGCAAGTCCGTCGTGGTGAAGCTCGGCGGCGCGGCGATCGACAAGGATTCCGACCTGGCGTTGGCGCAGGACGTCCTCCTGCTTCGCAGCGTCGGCGTGCGCTGCGTGCTCGTCCACGGCGGTGGACCGCAGGTCGACACCATGCTTCGCCGCGTCGGCAAGGAGCCCGAGTTCAAGGACGGCCTTCGTGTTACCGACGAGGAGACGCTCGAGATCGTCCGCATGGTGCTGGTCGGCAAGATCAACCGCGACCTTGTGGCGACGATCAACAGCCAGGCGGGTGAGGAGCCTGTCGCGGTCGGCATTTCCGGCGAGGATGCGGGCCTGCTGACAGTGACACCCGCCGATTCCGCGCTTGGCTTTGTCGGCAATGTCACTGGCGTTCGCGGCGAGCTGATCCACCGCCTCCTCAACGATGGCCTGACGCCGGTCATTTCGACCATCGGAGCCGACGCCGACGGCCAGCCTTACAACGTCAATGCCGACGAGGCCGCGCGCGCGATCGCGGTCGCGATGGAGGCGGAGAAGATCGTCTATCTCACCGCTGCATCCGGCCTGCTGGAAGACGTCAACGACGAGACCAGCCTGGTGCAGCGCCTGACCTCGGCAGAGCTTCGCGAGCGGCTGACGTCCGGGTCGGTCGGCAAGGGCATGATCCCGAAGCTCAAGGCCTGCGCCGATGCGGTCGACCAGGGCGTGAAGTTCGCGCACATCATCGACGGGCGCGTTCACCATTCGCTACTTATCGAGCTTCTGACCGACCATGGCGTCGGCACGATGGTCAAGACGGAGGCCGATTGGTGAAGCACCTCCTCGCCATCCGCGACCTGACGGCCGACGAGTTCAACGCGATCCTTGATCTGTCGGAGGGAACCGCTGGTCGCCCGCTTCAGGACAAGGGCGTCGCACTCTATTTCGAGAAGCCGAGCGCGCGCACCCGCAACTCGATGGAGATGGCGGTTGCCCAGCTTGGCGGGCATCCGGTCTATCTGCAGCCGCAGGAGCTCGGCATCGGCACGCGCGAAATCGTCGAGGACGTGACGCGGACGCTCGCCTGCTATCATGCGATCATTGCCGCGCGCGTGTTCGACCATGCTTTGCTGGAGCAGATGGCGGCCGTGGGCGCAGCGCCGATCCTCAACATGCTCTCCGCCACCGATCATCCGCTGCAGGCCTTGGCCGACATGCTGACGATCAAGCAGTTGCTTGGTCGGCTCGAAGGCGTCCGCATCGCCTTCATCGGCGAGGCTAACAATGTCTCGCGCTCGCTGGGCGAGGCTTGCCCTTTGGTCGGGGCGACTTTGTCTATCGCCAGCCCGCAAGGCTTCGGTTTCGCCGCACCGATGCAGGCGGTGTACCAGACGAACAATCCGGCCGAGGCCGTGGATGGCGCCGACATCGTCTATTCCGACGTGTGGGTGTCCATGGGCGGCGAGGACAGTGCCGAGCGCCGCGAGCTGTTCGCGCCGTTCGCCGTCAACGAGACGCTGATGGCGCGGGCTCCGAACGCACATTTCCTCCACTGCCTCCCCGCAATTCGCGGCGAGGAAGTCACCGCCGCCGTAATCGACGGCCCGCGCTCGGCCATTTGGCGCCAGGCGGAAAATCGCATGCACACAGGCCGCGGCGCGCTGCGCTGGCTACTCGGCCAGACGGCCTGAACTAGGAAGAGTGATGACGACCAAGAAAAAGCTGAAGGTGGTGCTCGCCTATTCGGGCGGCCT
>JAEWBW010000147.1 GCA_023390955.1 Pseudomonadota bacterium | reverse complement strand
ATTGCTTGGTGAAAACCGCATTCTCATAGGTGTTGCGCGACTCGCGCTCGATGATCAGGCGTTCTTTCGGGAGCCCAAGATTTTCCAGCAGCTGCGCGGCGTAGTCGGCCTCCTTGGCGTCGGTCGCAAGCAGATTGGCATTGCCCCCGGTGAAGACGATACGCGCATTGGGATAGCGTCGGGCGAGTTCGAGCGTTGCAAAGATGCGATCGCCGGCACCGGAAACGACCGGAGTGTTGTGCGCCGACGACAAATCGGTGTTGATGGAGCCGCCAAGCACGATGACGCCGTCAGGCGCACCGCGCGACGGATCCCACGGCGGAAAGCGCGACTCCAGCGGATAGAGCAGGAGATTGCCGAGCGGCGAGAATGCCGCGAGCGCGAGCAGCACCAGCGTGGTCGCGGCGAGCTTGCGCCCGAACGCGGCAAAGCGCGTCGCCATCAGGATGAGCGAGACGATGCCGAGCTCGACCAGCAGATTGACCGGCAGCAGCGCGATGCCGAGCGTCTTGGAGATGACGAAAAACAGGGGAGCCTCGCGGGATCGATCATGCCGTCACGCATGCGCGCGACTGGCTCGTTTCTTGGAAGAGGATCGATTGCCTAGTCAAGCCCGGCCATGGCAGGTTCCGAAACGGAGCCGGACAACCCAAGAAACGATCGAAGAAGAGCCCATGACCCATCATCACCTGCATTCGAGCCCCGAGACCTGCCATTGGGGCTTCTTCGAAGCCGCACTCAAGCCTGTCCTCAGCATCAAGAGCGGCGACGAGGTGACGGTCGACACCATCAGCGGCGGCCCGGACGTGCTCCCTGACCGCAACAGCTTTCACATTCCGCCGGAGCAATACGACGTTCACGCCAAGAACGAGCGGATGCTGCCCGGCCACATTCTCACCGGCCCGATCGCGGTCGAAGGCGCCGAGCCCGGCGACGTGCTCGAGGTACAGATCCTCGATGTCCAGCTCCGGCAGGACTGGGGCTGGAATCTGATCAAGCCGCTGTCGGGCACCCTGCCCGACGACTTTCACGAGACGCGCCTGCTCAACACCCCGCTCGACCGGGCCAGGATGGTGGGCCGGCTGCCCTGGGGCCTCGACCTGCCGCTAAAACCCTTCTTCGGCGTGATGGGCGTGGCGCCGCCGCCGGCCTGGGGCCGCATCTCCTCGCTGGTGCCGCGGTCGATGGGCGGCAATCTCGACAACAAGGAGCTTATTCCGGGCGCAACGCTCTATCTGCCGGTCTATGTGCCGGGCGCGCTGTTCTCCTGCGGCGATGGCCATGGCGTGCAGGGCGACGGCGAGGTTTGCGTCACCGCGATCGAGACGGCGCTGCAGGGCCGCTTCCGCCTCGTGCTGCGCAAGGATCTCAGGCTCGATCATCCCCGCGCCGAGACACCGACGCATTACATGACCATGGCGATGCATCCCGATCTCAACCAGTGCGCGGAGCGCGCGCTGCGCGACATGATCGTGCTGCTCGGCGAGAAGCGAAACCTGTCGCGCGAGGACGCCTACACGCTGTGCAGCCTGGCCGCCGACCTGCGGGTGACCCAGACCGTCAACGGCTGCAAGGGCATCCATTGCATGATCGAAAAGACGGTCGTCCACGGCTAGCCGACCGAGCCTCAAACCGGTCCCAGTCCGCGCCTTGCCCGCCCCTGACGTCGCCGGAGCTTCCGGCGCGACGGGTCGTGCGCGCGAATTTTTCCAGCGATTCCAACGACCAAGGTGGCGACAGCACGGGCGATTTGACTTCCGCCCCAGAACCTAAATAGAGTCTTAATCGTTACTTTTATGTACCTGAGTATGAGGCTAGCGTTCGGACCATGGCCACCGAAAAAGCCGAGACTGACCGCGTTCCCGTAACCTTGGCGCTCTCCACCATCACCTATCTCGAAAAACTGGTGAGACAGGGCACCCACGGCACCAGCGTTCCAGGCGTTGCACGCACATTGATCGAGGAAGGCGTCCGTCTCGCCATCAAGGACGGCCTCCTGTCGATCCGCGACAATGGCAGGACCTGAGCCGTAGCAACCTTCCTACGGAACGGACGTTCTCGGACCCGGTGGTCGATTTGAAACCTGGGACCGTCACATGCCACCAATTTCATCGCAGACTTCGCCTCTCGCACCGTCCACCAAGCCGCAACCGGCTTCGCCTCAACCGACTTCGCAGTCCGCCTGGACCGACGAGCGCATCGAGCGACTGAAGAGCCATTTTGCCGCCGGCCTGACCTGCCGCGAGATCGCCGCCGACATCGGCGTCAGCCGCAATGCCGTCATCGGCAAGCTGTCACGCCTCAATCTGACGCGCGGACCGAAACGCGAGGAGCGGCGCGTGGAAGCGCGGGCCGCACGCGGGCTCGGCACGCTGGCGCGGCTGCAGCAGGAAATGCTGGTGGAGATCTATGGGGCGGCAGGCCTCGCCGGCACCGTGCTGCCCGCGATCGACGACGCCAACCGCTGCTCGCTGCTGGAGCTCGACGAGAACCGTTGCCGCTGGCCGATCTCGACACCTGGTGCGGAGGACTTCTGCTTCTGCGGCAACACCGCGCCCGACGGCCAGCCCTATTGCGCCGGGCATTCCCGCCTCGCCTACCGGCCGGGCTCGCAGGCCCGCCTCGCGCGCGGCTGAGGCGAGAACCACCCCCACAAACTAAAACCTCCGGCAGGGCATTGCCGGAGGTCCTGGAGGCCTAGCATGAAGCCAGGAGCCGTCTCGTCATTGTCGGCTGCCAGTCTTATAGCTGAGTAACTCAGGTAAGTACATAAGTTTGACGTTCGCCAGGCGCATGGCTCTCCTTCGTACTTAACGGGGGACATTCTCCCTGCCTGCCGCCTGTGGCGGTCGCGCAACATGCGGTCGCCAAAATTAGCTGACTAAGTCAGCTTTGTAATAAGGATGACATAATCACCTGCCCTGCACTTGCGTCAGGGCAGACTTGCGCCGACAATGGGGCTCGTGGCATCGGCAACAAGAATTCAAAAGGGGGAAAGCTGTGTCCGCGTCGAGGAAAGATGGGGTGCGACACCGTCCCATCGGCAGCCTGGAAGTCATCAGGCGTTTCACCTGGGAGATCTCCTCCATCAACACCTATCTGGAGGAGCTGCGCCAGTTTTGGGCCCGCACGCTCGGCATCAGCGGTCCGCAATGGATGATCCTGATGGCGATCTCCGACCTCGACAAGGATGACGGCGTCCCCGTCAACGTTGTGTCGAAACTGCTGCAGGTCGACCCGTCCTTCGTCACCACCCAGTCGAAGCTGCTGGAGACCAAGGGCCTGCTCCGCCGCAAGCCGTCGCCGACCGACGCACGCGTGGTGCGGATGTCCCTGACCGACAAGACGCAGAAGCACCTGGCGAGCCTGGCCGAGCAGCACAAGGCGATCCGGGAATATGTGTTCGAGGAGTTCGACGAGGCTGAGCTCGCGTCCTTCACCGCAAAGCTCGTCAACCTGAAGCAGCGGCTTGAGAAGGCCTGCGTGAAGGTCTCGATGGACGTCTGATATTCAGGCCGTGCCGAGCTGCGCGGCGAGCCAGTCAAAAATATACTCGTTGGCAAGGCCTGGATTGTCGGCATGCCCCTGGCCAGCGGCGGTCTCCTCCGCCGTGAACACGCGCAGCGTCAGGTCCGGACGCTCCGCCCTCACCTGCTGCACCATCTGCCGCGCGCGATCGGCCTTGAGCCAGCCGTCGTCCCCAAGCGTAATCAAAACCGGACAGCCGATATCACGCGCGATCAGGCTTGCAGCCGGCCGGCCGGCCAGCGTGGCGTCGCGCAGCATGATGCGGTTGGCGGCGAAGGTGCGCTCGTGCAGATCCCACAGGCCGCCATCGCAGACCGCAGCCGCGAGCCGTGGCTCATGCACGATCGCGCGGGTCGCAAAGGATGACGTCCAGCCGTCGGCGAGAACCGCGACGCGGGTGGAATCGACGTCCGCGCGCGACGACAGATAATCCATAACCGCGGAGAGCGAGGTCTCGAGGTCGCGCCGCCGCAAGATCCTGTCGAGATCGCCGTCGCCGCGCTCGCCGAGGAGGTCGACCGCCAGCATCGACAATCCGCGCTCGCGCGCATGGGGCGCGAGCTTGAACAAAAACTCTTCCTTGCGATGGCCGGGCTCGCCGATGCAGATCACCGTCGGCGCCGGTCCGGTGGCTCCGGGTGCAGGCAGGAAATAGCCCTGCAGCGCATGCCCCTCGACCCATGGCATCGCGACGATTTCACCGGCCGGGCTGCTTGCCTGCACGAGGCTGCGCGCGCAGGCCTGCATCGCCAGCACCATGGTCGCGCGCTCCTGATCGGCCGGATCGAGCGGAAGTGCGGCGGCATTGTAGTAATTGATCGCGCGCAGCCAGTTGCGCCGCGCGGTGGCAATGTGGCCGGCGGCAAACGCCGCGTCGCCGCGCTCGCGGTTGGTCTCGGCGAGACGCTTCCATTCGCGATGCCAGGACAGCTCGTCGCCGCGCCTGATCCGCCGCGCCATCAGCAGGCACTCGGCGATCGTCGCGCCGCCCTCCTGGGCCGCTGCGAGCAGCGTCATGAATTCGGCGGATAGGTCCTCACGATCCGGCCAGAAGGCGGAATCGTCGGCGAGGCACGCAGGCATCATGGGGAGCAAGGCTTTTTGCTATCTTCGACAATTGACCGAGTAACGTATTTTGGTCCGGCGACCAACCGAACCTGCGCGTTTCTCGATCAACATCGCTTGAATGCCCCGTGACATCGACACGGGGAATCCGGAGAACACCGGATATGATGGCAGTCATGTTATCGATGCATGGCGGCTTGACGCTGTCCGTCGACTCCCCCCTCGTCATTGCGAGGAGCTCTTGCGACGAAGCAATCCAGGCTGTTTCCCCGGAAAACTTCTGGATTGCTTCGCTGCGCTCGCAATGACGGAGTGATCCCGCCTCACCCCAGCCGCCAGCCGACCTCCTTCGTAAGACTGTCATAGAAGGATCGTTCATAAGCCTGCTCCGGCGTAGCACGAACGCGCTCGTCCAGCCGCTGGGCGTCCTCGCCGACGAGGATGCGCCAGCGCTCGGCCTTGACGCCATCAAGGATGATCTTTGCGGCCTGCGCGGCCGTGGTCGGCGCGTCCTCCAGAAAACTGCGGGCGCGCTCGGCGAACACCGCCTGGATTTCCTCGTCCGACATCTTGGCTGCATCGGGCACGCCGTTCGCCACCATGCGCTTGCGCGTCAGCGCGACCTCGTCGGCATTGAGACGCACGGAATCGTCGCCGCTCTGCACCTTGCGCGAGTTGGAGACGATCGAGGTGCCGATGTGACCGGGCATCACCACCGAGCATTTGACATGCGGCGCGTGCAGGCGGAGATCGTTGATCAGCGCCTCGGTAAACCCCTTCACCGCGAATTTTGCCGAGCTGTAGGCGGTGTGCGCCTGGCCCATGCCGATCGAGGCCCAGAAGCCGTTGACGCTGGCGGTGTTGATGATGTGCGCCTCGTCCGCGGCAACCAACATCGGCAGGAAGGTGCGCACGCCGAGATAGACGCCGCCCCAGCAGATGTTGAAGGTGCGCTCCCACTGCTCGCGGCTGTTGGTGAACAGGCTGCCGCCCCCACCGATGCCGGCATTGTTGAACAGCAAATGAATCTTGTCCGTCATCTGCTGCGCGGCGAGCTCATCGCGAAAACGCTTGAGATGATCCTCGATCGCGACGTCTGCGACATGCGTCGTCACCTTCAGGCCCTGCGGCAGTTTCTCGCTCTCGCAGAGCCGCTTGGTCTCGGCCATCGCGGCCTCGGAGACGTCGCACATCGCGACGTTGCAGCCTTCCGCGACGAGCTGGCGCGCCAGCTCACGTCCCATTCCCGTGCCGCCCCCGGTGATGACGGCGATCTTTCCGGCAAAGTCCTTCATGGGATTTGGGCCCCTTCCCTCGGTCGTGTGTTTGTTGGTTGTTGTTGGCCGTCATGAGCAAGGCACGGGGCCGCGCAAGAAATGTAGCAGCGCCGCATCCGCCGTAAAGCGGATCGGCGCTGCTGTGCGCACTTCGTTATTTCGGCGCGCGGATTATTCCGCGGCCTGCACCTGCGGCGCCGTCGCGATCCCGAGACCTTCGAGCGCCTTGCGGACCGCACTCTGCTGCGCGGGTGAAGCCTCCGGCATCGGCGCGCGCGGATACGTCTTCGGCAGGCCCTGCAACGTCTGCGCATAGCGCGTGCACGCCGGCAGATTGTCGGCAATAACAGCGTTCCACAGCGTCAGCAGCTTCTTGTGCAGGTCGAGCGCGCGGACGTGATCGCCGGCCTTGACCGCGTCCCACAGCGCGACGGAGGCATGCGGCGCGGCGGTGAGGATCGCCGCGATCGAACCGTGCGCGCCAAGCGTATAGGACGGGTACATCAGCGCATCGACTGCGCTGTAGATCAGCTTGTCCGGCGCCATCATCATGAGGTCGGCGAACAGCTTCAGATCACCCGCGCTCTGCTTGACGCCGACGACCAGCGGCACCTCGGTCATGATCCGCACCAGCAGCGCGGGCGACAGATACGACCACGGCACGACGTTGTAGATGATGATGGGCATGCCGGTCTCATCAGCCATGGCGCGGAAATGCGCGACCATGGCCTCGTCGTCCGGCTTGAAGAGATAGTGCACCGGCGTGACCTGGAGCGCGGCGACGTTCATGTCACGCACCAGCTTGCCGCGGCGGATCGCATCACGCGTGGAGTCCACGATGATGCCGGCGATCACGGGAATGCGGCCCTTCGCGGACTCGACGGTCGCCGCCATCAGGTCGCGATACTCTTCGTGGTCGAGCGTGTGCCCCTCGCCGGTCGAGCCGCCGGCCGCAACGCCATGGGCGCCGGCCGCGATTATCCACTCCATCTGGGGAGCGACGAGCTTGTAATCGATCTCGCCATTCCGATCGAACGGCGTCGTCATCGGCGGTATCACGCCGGTCGGACGTACCTTCATTTCCTGCCCTCGCATGTTTCGATCCCTGTACGCGGCCCCGCTCTGTCGGCGGGTATCCACGTACAGAGCCTAGCGGCTGCGTGCGCGCTGTGAAGTGACGCGAACGCCGCACTGCCCTCACAATCGATCATCGCTCGTGCGGTTCCCAGTAGTTGCCCGGATTCGGATTGGGTGGAAATTTTTTACAATCCGAATCGTCAAATGGGCTGGATGTTGGGTTGAGTCCGTCAGCGTTCGTGTCGCCACCGACACGGGCTGTGGCACCTCCCTTGCATCTACCTGGTGGTCTGAAACTACCAATGAGGTGACAGGAATGTTCGTGACCGTCGTTGCCGTGCTCTGCCGGCTTGGCACAGTTGCCTCGGGCAGCTGCGTCGAGGAAATCGTGACCGACAGCAACATGACGCCCGAGATTTCGATGATGCAATGTGCGATCGGCGCACAGGCAGGACTTGCGAAATGGATGGGCGAACATCCGATCTATCGCGCCAATTGGCGGATCGAGCGGTACAAATGCGTGCCGGGCCATTACGAGATCAAGGGCCACGCATAAGCGTGCGCTAGACCCGGCTCTCCGAGGAAACGCCCGGGAAGGACGGCCAAGAGAACGACAGAGTCGACCGGCTCACGCCGGCGTCACCGAACGACGCGACGCCTCATCGGCAGTGCCGACGCACGATCCCTAGGCAATCGCGCGCAAAATGATCGCCCGCGCCTCGCGGCCTTCCGGCGTCGGCATTAGCGCGTAATTGTGCGGCTGCCCCCGCCGCAAATGCATCTCAACGGGCACACCTACAGCTTTCGCGCGTTCGGCGAGATCGACGCTGTCGGGATAAAGCAGATCGCGCGTCCCCGAAAAGATCAGCATTGGCGCGAGCCCGCGAAAGCCGCCGTTGAGCGGACTGACATAGGGATGCCCGACATCGAGAGCGCCGGCATAGAGCAGCCCTGCCTCGACGATGCCCGGAATGTCCTGGATCGGATCGTGCGCGGCGATCGCCACCTGCTCCGGACGGCTGACCGACGCATCGGCTGCGGGCGAAATCAGCACCATCCGGTGCGGCTGGCGATGGCCGCGATCCCTCAGCCACTGGCACGCCGCGAGCGCAAGTCCAGCGCCGGCCGAATTGCCGACCACCGTGACCTTTGCCGCTCCTGCATCCTCCAGCAGCATGCGCAGCAGCTCGCCCGTCGCCGGCACGATCTCCCTTGCGGTTGCGCGCGGCGCCAGCGGATAGATCGGCACGACACAGCAGACTTGCGCCTTGCGCGTCATCTTGCCGACGAAGCGCCAATGTGCCGGCACGATCTCGTTGATGTAGCCGCCGCCATGCAGGAACATCACGTAGTTGCGGCCCTCATGCCCCGACGACGGCGCCGTGTAGTACACCGGCCATCCGCCCATCTTCGTCAGCGTCACCTCGACGCCGCGGCCGAGCCCGGTCGGTTCATATGAAGCCGGCTCCAGCGCGAGCTTCTGCACATGCGCCTGCACGGCTTCGGCGGATGCCAATTGCTTCTTGTGCGGCAGCAGCCGCAGCAGCGCGTTGAGGAGCTGGCTCTGACAGCTCGGCCCCCTGCCGGTCGGCGGCAGTGTTGGCCTCGCATCATCGGCGAACCGAAACGGCGCGACCGCGGTCTTCGCAACGCTCATCGTCAGATCTCCGGTTCTCAGACGGCCCCGTAACGACCGCTGGCAACCCCCATCCCTTGCCGCTATAATGCGAGCGATCACTCGCTTTTTCTACTCGCATTCGGAAGGCGCCCCGCCATGGCCCGCAAACCGCCGACAACACCACGGAAAAACGCCTTGCAGGCGCGCTCGCGCGCGACCGTCGACGCGCTGGTCGAGGCGACCGCTCGCATTCTGGTTCGCGAAGGTTTCGAGAAGGCCAGCACCAACCGGATCGCCGAGATCGCGGGCGTCAGCGTTGGCTCGCTCTACCAGTACTTTCCGAGCAAGGAGGCGCTGGTGGCGGCCGTGATCAACCGGCACAACGACGAGATCATGGACGTCGTCCGCAAGACCTTCGCCGAGGTTGCCGACATGCCGGTCGAGCCCGCGGTGCGCCGGCTCGTCACGGCAGCGATGGACGCCCACCGCATCAACCCCAAACTGCACCGCGTGCTCGACGAGCAGATCCCGCGCGCCGGCAAGCTCGATGTCGAAGCTTCCAACCGCGAGGTCCACGCCCTCGTCCGCGCCTATCTCGAAAACCACCGCAGCGAGCTGCGCAAGATCGACCTCGACCTCGCCGCCTTCGTCTGCGTCAGCACCATCGAAGCGATCGCGCACAACACCGTGCTGCACCGGGGCGAGGTGCTGCCGGAGAAGACGGCTAAGACCCTGGTGGACGAGACGGCCAGGATGGTGGTGGGGTTCTTGCAGTAGGCGCGTTGCCCGCGAGGCGCGCTTCGGGTTGCCCGCAGCTTCAACGCCTCAGCTTCGGCCTCCTGGAGGTGCTGATTGCCCTGTTTGCCCGGAGCATTCCCTTGCAATGCGGAAGCGGCGAGCAAGCCAAGTCTCAGCAGCCGACACGCACTGCAGTCTATGACTACGGCCAGTTCGAGCCTAACAGGTCGTACCAAGCGGGTCCGGCCGCGCGCATCTATGTGAGCAAGCCTATGCTCTAATTTGACACTACGCGCGCATGCTTCCGTTTCGGACCCTACTGGCCGACTCAGAAGAGTTGCGCAGCATTGCGCGATGTTGCCGTCGGCGAAGTAGCTTCACGTCCGTGGGCGAACTAGACGTTGGAGGAGTAGGCAAGCTACGACTGGAATTGTAACGCCACTTCAAATCTGTGTCGTTTCCCAGCGATTTCGAAGCTTGCGCTCACGAACGAAACCTCACGGTTGCTTGCGGAGGCGAAATACTCCCTTGCACGGAACGGTGGTTGATGAAGACGAGCCATCGAGCAACCTCGAATATTCTACCGAAATCGTGCAATCGAAGTTTTGAAATCCGCTCCCAAGCTCTTTTTTGAGCTGGGCGAAGCTCGCACTTCCCGGCATCAGAAACGTCGGCACGTATTTGTCCGTGAACATATTCTTTCTGAGAGAGTCGAAATCAGCGGGCGTGACCTTTGCGTAAGCCGCCGGAGCTTTTCCATACATTTCGCCGGGCAAGTCGTACCAAGAGTTTGCAGCAACATCCAAAAGCTTGATCTCGTCCTTTGCGTTAGCGGCGATCGTTTTGTGCACTTCCCAGATCAGATCATTCTTCGGCGCGACGCTTGTTATGCTGATCGTCTTTATCTCAATCGGGTTTGGCGTGAGGTTCCAGACAACGGTTTGCCCAAAAGGATCCACGTTGGTCACAGTAATCTCGTGACCGAAGAGCCGTTGCCAAGCCTGAAAACCAACACTCGCGGTGAACGCCACGCCAGACGCGACTAGCGTAAATACGCCCACCACGCCGGCCCAATATTTAAGTTCATTCCGCCACTGCGCCTGATCGCTTTTGCAGGTCTTGCAGACCGTAGCCCCGATCGCAATTGGTTCGCGACAAGCAACACAGCTTTGCGTGCTTGCCGGCAGCGCCTGGTCCGGAAAGTCGAGGTTTGTCACGCTATTTGGGCCTCGGCATTCCGCAAATGCTACAGCATTCGTTGCCGCCCGACTTCGTGCAAGAATTGCCCCCGCAATTCGTCGGACAAGTTGTTCCGCATGAATCGCTACAGCCGGCGGCGTCAGGTCTAAATTGATAGACTACACGCCCCGTATTATTCCCGCTCTTGTCGAATCTAATCTGGTCGAGCCCCGCCGTTACGTGAACATCGCGAAGAGCTTTGATAAGCTTTTCAGACGATGGCTCCGGAGCAAGTTTCATTGCTTCCTGCAACGTCTGTACCGCAAGCTTGATCTGCTTGCCGAAATCATCGGTGCTTGGCGCGCGAACATAGAAGGTGGAAGCTTCTTCCTTGTCGAGAACAAGATTTGGGTTCGCGCTTGTCAAGATCAGCGGCACCTTCGCATCATTGGCTACGGACATGCTGGAGATGTGCGAGCTGAAGACAACTGCGACACGCTGGTTCTGGATGGCTTGTCGGGTATAGTTGGCGGCAACGTCAGGTTTGCCACCAGCATCGAAGGTAATCGTCTCATAACTAAACGTTCTTGAGCCAACCCTGATAGACCCGTTCGGCCAAGCGGCTTTGAATGCTTCTTGGTACGCGGCGGCCGCTTTCTGCGCTCGCTCTCCCGGTACTCCGCTCAAGTTCTCGATAATCGCGATCTTAATCCTCTCGTCATAAGACTGAGCCGCTGCTGGCATCAAATAAAACGAAAGCAGTAGGGCCGCGATGCAACTGGCGATGTTACGCGAGGAAACCATATCCCTCAGGGAGGCCATACTTCCCTCTTATGGTTTGAAAAAACGCAATCGTAAGTGCACATCCTTTCGGTGTCCAGCCAAGAAAGGCTATTTCGGGTTGAAATTTCATCAGCTCGCGGCTTTTTGAGAATCAGAAATTTAGCAGAGCGGCTTTGCGGCCTTTGACTATACGCCGCCGCCTCCCCCCTAGGGGTGGGTCCCGGGCCCGGGGTGGGACGGCCGCGCTTAGGGTCATGACAGCTCAAGCCGATTGCTGCTTGCCGGCGCGCGGGTGCGCGACCAAATGCCTGGCGCTGCGTTCATAGGATTCGTCAGGCTGCAGATCGCAACGCATGCGCGTTAAGTCGTTGGTCCAATTTGAGTGTTCGTGTGCGACTGCGCGCGTAGACGCTGCATTTTCTTGTCGAGTAATGCGCGACTTCAAAACCCGACAAAAGCGCTGAAATCGATAAACGCGCAGAGCGATCAAGCCTGAAGCTGTCGGGTTTTAGTATTAGACTTTTCCAGACAAAGTATTCGTTGGCGATTTTTCGAACGCGCTCATCCTGATTGCGGGTCGAAAGCCCAAACATCAGCCGATAGCCAATCCGGTGAGCGGCGATCACATATTTTGTCCAGGGGCCGAGCGCGTATGTCCAAGGCGCACGCCCAAAGGTGCGCGGGGCCGTCTGATGTCGGTCATTTCGCCCCTGGACTGTCCACTTTGCTCGAAAGGCAAATCATCATGCGCTCCTCGATCGTTCAGAAGTCCGCGATCTCTCACCACGAAACCGATATCGGCCGTGAGCTCGCTCGCAGGCAGGCAGATATCCTTCTCACCGTCGATGGGCCTTATGCCCTTGTTCAGTGTCAGGTGAGCTCTGCTGTTGCGGCTGCTATGCTGGCACTGCTCAAAGGTAAGGCCGCCGGACAATTCCGCGCTCTCGCCGGCAACCTGGTTGAGATCGATGCCGCGGTGACGCTGGCGACGGCACAACGAATGCTGATCGCGAAATCCAAGATGCAAGCTTGTTTGCGGCTTCACTAGCGACGCCGGCGCCAGTCGGTATCATAGCCGCCCGTTAGGCCTGAAATCCGCGCTCGTGCTTCCCCGGTGCTTCCCAGTGGGGAGCACCGGCGCAATCCACGTTTGATAGGAGTGGAAATGTCCCTGCAATTGCAGCTTGGTAAATGGTCGGAGCGAGAGGATTTGAACCTCCGACCCCTAGTCTCCCAGACTAGTGCGCTAACCGGGCTGCGCCACGCTCCGAACGTCGTTCCATTAGCTAGGATCGCCGCGATGCGCAAGGCGAGCGGCACCATTTTGGTGAAGGCTTTGGACCACCGGAACTGGCGGCGAGGACGGCAGAGCCGCCCTCACCCCTCCTTCAGCGCCTGGTCCAGCATTTCCCGGCAGGCGACGAGATCGGCGAGCACCCGCTGCAGGCGCTCGCGATCGGCGGCGCTGGGGCCGGCGGGGGCGGTCGCAGGCGCGCCGCCCTTGCGGAAGGTGGTGAGGATTTCCTCGTCGTCGATCTCGGCGAAGCGGAAGTCGATGCCTTCCTCTTCCTCGCCCTGGTAATCGTCGTCGTCGCTGTCAGCGCCGCCGCGAACCGGGGGCGCCTCGTCCTCGGGCTCCATCAGGCTGGCGCCGATGGCATCCTCGATCGCGCCGAAGGAGACCGCGGCCGAGGAATCGGCCAGGCCCTGGACGGATTTGACGCCGTGCTCTTTCAGGATCCGCTGGACACCACGGATGGTGTAGCCCTCGCCGTACAGCAGCCGGCGGATGCCCTTGAGCAAATCGACGTCGTCGGGGCGGTAGTAGCGGCGACCGCCGCTGCGCTTCATCGGCTTGATCTGCGAGAAGCGGGTCTCCCAGAACCGCAGCACGTGCTGCGGGATGTCGAGGTCCTGCGCTACTTCGCTGATGGTGCGGAACGCATCAGGCGCCTTGTCCAAATGCAAAATCCTTGATCCAGAGGGCGATTACGCCTCCGGCTGCGCCTTGCTGGCGTCGCCATTGGTCTTGTGCTGCGCGTTGATGCGCTGCTTCAGGATCGCCGACGGCTTGAACACCATGACACGCCGCGGCGAGATCGGCACTTCGGTACCGGTCTTCGGATTGCGGCCGATACGCTGGCCCTTCTTGCGCACCATGAAGGAGCCGAACGAGGACAGCTTCACCGTCTCGCCCTTCTCAAGGCAATCGGTGATCTCCTTCAGCACCAGCTCCACGAACGCGGACGATTCCGTCCGCGACAGACCGACCTTTTGGTAGACGGCCTCGCAGAGATCAACACGCGTTACGGTTTTACTTAGATCAGTCATCGCCCTGCCCCACCCAACGGCGAACAATTGTTGTCTAAAATTAGGAGGTTACGACACGACGGTCAACCCGCTCCTCAATGCAGCAGCATGCAAATTAGCCGACAATGTCGGCTAAATTTTAGCGGCCGTTCTACCAGCGCACGAGTGCGGAGCCCCAGGTGAAGCCGCCGCCCATGGCTTCGAGCAGCACCAGGTCGCCGCGCTTGATGCGGCCGTCCTTCACGGCCACCGACAGCGCCAGCGGGATAGAGGCGGCCGAGGTGTTGCCGTGCAGATCGACGGTCAGCACCACTTTCTCGGGGGCGATGTGCAGCTTGTGTGCGGACGCATCGATGATTCGCTTGTTGGCCTGGTGCGGCACGAACCATTTGATGTCATCGGCATTCAGGCCGGTGGCCTGGAACGCGTCGACGATCACGTCGGTGATCATGCCGACCGCGTGCTTGAACACCTCGCGGCCTTCCATGCGCAGATGGCCGACGGTCTGGGGCGAGGACGGGCCGCCGTCCACAAACAGCTTTGCCTTGTGGCGGCCGTCGGAGCGCAGATGCGTGGTCACCACGCCGCGGTCGGTCGCGGCATTGCCGGGCTGCTCCTGGGCTTCCAGCACGATCGCGCCGGCGCCGTCGCCGAACAGCACACAGGTGCCGCGGTCGTTCCAGTCGAGGATGCGGGAGAAAGTCTCGGCGCCGATCACCAGCGCGCGCTTGTAGGCGCCGGTACGCAGGAAATTGTCGGCGGTCGCGAGCGCGAACACGAAGCCGGAGCACACCGCCTGCAGGTCGAACGCCGCGCCATGGGTGATGCCGAGGCCGTGCTGCACGGCGACGGCCGAGGCCGGGAAGGTGTTGTCCGGGGTCGAGGTCGCCAGCACGATCAGCTCGATCGACTGCGCATCGATGCCGGCATTGTCGAGCGCGGCCTGGGCTGCCTTGATCGCGAGATGCGAGGTGAACTCGCCGTCGGCCGCGACGTGGCGCTCACGAATGCCGGTGCGCTGCACGATCCACTCGTCGGACGTCTCGATACGGGCAGCCAGCTGGGCATTGGTCACGACCTGCTCCGGCAGATAACTGCCGCAGCCCAGCACGACCGAACGAATTTTGGTCACGAAACAGCCTCCTGCGTGGTCGGCACCGAATTGAACGCGCCACCATCGCGGTTGAGCATCTGATTGATCTTGTTCAGGAGATCGTAGTGAGCCATCTCATAGCCAACCTCGATCGCATAGGCAAAGCCTTCGGCCGCGGCGCCGCCGTGGCTTTTGACAACGACCCCGTTCAAGCCGAGGAAGACGCCGCCATTGGACTTGTTCGGGTCCATCTTGTTGCGCAGGGCCTGGAAGGCGCCGCGTGCAAAGAGATAGCCCAGCTTTGACAACCAGCTCCGCTGCATCTCGTTGCGAAGCAATTCCGCCATTTGCCGCGCGGTTCCCTCGGCGGCCTTGAGCGCGATATTGCCGGAAAAGCCTTCGGTGACGATGACGTCGGAAAGCCCCTTGCCGATGCCGTCGCCCTCGACGAAGCCGATATAGTCGAGCTCCGGCAGGTTCCTCTCACGCAGGATCTCGCTGGCTTCGCGGATCTCCTCGTGCCCCTTGATTTCCTCGGTTCCGATGTTGAGCAGGCCGACCGTGGGCCGCTTCTTGTCGAACAGCACGCTCGCCATCGCAGCCCCCATGACGGAGAGCGAGACCAGATGGTGGGCGTCGCCTCCGATGGTGGCGCCGAGGTCGAGCACGACGGATTCGCCGCGCCTGGTCGGCCAGATCCCGGCGATGGCCGGGCGGTCGACACCGGGCAGCGTGCGGAGGCAGAACCGGGCCATCGCCATCAGCGCGCCGGTGTTCCCGGCCGAGATCGCGACGTCGGCCTCGCCCCGCTTCACCGCGTCGATCGCCATCCACATCGAGGAGGTCTTACGGCCGCGCCGCAATGCCTGGCTCGGCTTGTCATCCATGCTGACGGCGACGTCGGTGTGGATGATCTTCGAGGCGGCCTTCAGCTTGGGGTGCTTGTCGAGCTCGGGCTCGATCTTGGCGCTGTCTCCGACCAGCAGGAACTCGGTGTCGCGATGCCGGCCGAGCGCAATGGCGGCGCCGGGAATGACCACGGCAGCGCCGACGTCGCCCCCCATGGCGTCAAGCGCGATTCGAACCTTGCTTGGCATAAACGTCCCGGAAACCTGGCTGGTGCGGTCGAATTGTGCGGGGGCCGCGAAACGAATTCGCCATGATCAAATAGCGATCGGTCGAGCGCCTCGCCGCACCCGGACCGGGCCGCGACAATAGCGTTTCCCCGCGTCGAAACAACCTCTTGACCCAATCCTTCTGCAGCGAGGGCCGCTTCAAGCGATGCCTCGCACCAGGCATAAAACTATAGTAAAATCAAATAAATACGCGATATTTCTCAACCGCCGCGGCAGCTGATTCATCAGCCGTGCCCGGCAATCCTGTGCATGGCGCCGCCCGGTCAGCTCTTTTTCGGCTTGTCCTGAAGGGCCTTCAGCGCGGCGAACGGATGATCCTCGGGGTCAGGCGCGGTGATCTCGGCCTCGAACACCACCCCCGGCTTGCGCGGATAGGGATCGATCGCGAGATACACCGCGTCGGTGGCGACCCGGCCGAGATCGATGATCCCATTGACGATCGCCTCGGGCGGGTCCGGGACCTCGGCGTCGTCGTCGGGGTCCTGCCCCTCCTCAACCAGGTCGGCAAGCTTCCGGACCTCGGCCTCGGGGGCGAAGGACAGGTCGACCTCCTCGTCGATCTCGCTCTCGATCGGCTCGAGGGTCACGACGCAGATCTGGCCGACCCTCGCCTGGACGCGCCCGGCGACATGGACCCGGCCGCCGCTCCTGGGCGTCACGTCGAAGGAGGCGGTGGCCGAGAGGATCTCGCGCAATCCGGCGAGCTCCGCCATGGCCTCGCGCTCGCGCGGCCCGGCCTCGATCTTGCGATGCAGGCCGGTCTCGGGGATATGGTCCACCATCACCGGCACGCGCCAGGGATCGGGCTCGGTCTTGGCTTCGGGTCTGGTCATGCCATCGTCTCCCCAAGCGGCGACGGAAACGCGAACGATCCGCGCAGCAGCGTCGCCTCGTCGGCCCTGGCAAGACCGGCTTCGACAGCCAGCGCATAGGCCGCCAGCCGGCTTGCCTGCCCGGGCTCGGTCCCATTCAGAATATTCCTGCCGATGGCCGATGCCAGCGCCTCTCCGCCTGCGTCCACCGCCTGGTCGTAAGCCATGGTCCGGCCATAAAAGGCCTCGCCAAAGGCCTGCATCCGCTTCGGCACGGTCTGGTCGCCGATTCCCATCTCGCGCAGATTGTCGTCCATGTCCTCGCAGAAGCGGTCGAAGAGGGCCTGCGATAACGAGGTACCGTCGGCCGCGCTCCTCAACCGGCGCAGCAGCAGCCACATATGGAGCAGAAGCAGGTCGAATCGGCCGTTAACCGTGTCCGGGACGCTCAAGTCCGTGTAAAATATGGGTTCTCGCGCCTGCGTCACGATCATGCCATAGATGGCTTCAATGGTGCCGCGCGGGGCTGACCGGGGTTTCCTGAATTGACTGAACGGCCAAAGCATTGTGGGTTCCGCAAGCTTGCGCACGCGTGTTGCGTTCGGAGCAAGTGCCCGGTACTTCAGCGCCTCGCGCGACGCAAGGGGACGGGACTGTTCCAAGCATGACCGATTTGAGCCAGACCAGCCATCGCGCAACCACGCGCGGCCTCTTTGCGCGCTGGCGCATCGCTGCGACGGCAGCCCTCGTCAGCGTCACGCTGGCCGCCTGCACCGGCGAGCAATTCCAGAAGGGCTACATCCTGCCGCCGAACGCGCTCGAGCAGATTCCGATCGGCGCGAGCCAGGATCAGGTGCTGATCGTGATGGGCACGCCCTCCACCGTCGCCACTCTGGACGGCGAGGTCTTCTATTACATCTCGCAGCGCTCCGAGCGCCCGGTCGCGTTCATGAACCAGAAGCTGGTCGACCAGCGCGTGATCGCGATCTATTTCGACAAGACCAGGCGCGTTCGCCGGCTCGCGAACTACACGATGCAGGATGGCAAGATCTTCGACACGATCAGTCGCACCACGCCGACATCGGGTCAGGAGATGAGCTACCTCGCGCCCCTGTTCAAGCTGCTCAGCTTCAACTG
>JAEWBW010000109.1 GCA_023390955.1 Pseudomonadota bacterium | reverse complement strand
GCCGTCCGCGCTCGATCTCGTGCCGGCGCTGGCGCGCTACGTGCCGCCGTGCCGCATCATCGACAAGCCGGCCTATTCCGCATTTTCCAATCCGGCGCTCGCCAGCCTGCTGATCGAGAAGGGCGTCACTACCGTCGTCATCTCGGGCGCGGAGACCGACGTTTGCGTCCTCTCCACGGTGCTCGCAGCCGTGGATATCGGCTTCAGGGTCGTGATCGCCGAGGATGCCCTGTGCAGTTCCTCTGATGTCGGCCACGACGCGCTGATGACGATGTACCGCACCAGGTTCCACGGCCAGGTCGATCTCGTCACCGCCGAGGAACTCGCCGATTTCTGGCGCGAGTAGGAGCCTGGTCTGTGGCTGAAGCGTCAGCTGGCCGTCGATTCACATAGACTAATGCAGGCGACAGCCCGAATCGCCAAGGTCGCGCCCCGGGAAGAGGGCAAAGACGGCAATGGATCGCGTCGAACGGGCGTTCGTGGCTACGGCCATCACGGGCTTTCTGGTCATGCTGGCGGCGATGATATGGATGATCATGAGCTGACGAGAACCGCACGCCGACGGCACGTCAGCCGGGCTCTCGCTCAGTGGAAGCCGGGTCCACGCTGGCCAATTCATCGCGGACGCGTTGCGCCTGTGCAATGTGATCGCTGGCGCGCAGGACCTTGAGTGCCTCGCGCACCAGTTCGCGCGAGAACGACAAAAGCTGCGCCTCGTAGGCGCCGGGTGTGTGGGCCATGAGAGCCTCGACTTTCTGCGGGCTGTTTGCGTCGTCAAGGTACGATTTACGCGACGACTTGCACGACGATCCCTGTGACGGTGTCCGTCACGTCTTTTGCTGCCGATCAGTTCGGCTGCTCCATCAGCCCGGCGAGGCCGCGGAGCATCGCGGCGATGTCGATCGGCTTTTCCCAATGCATCACGCCTTCGAACTCCGGGCCGAGCGTCACCTTGTCGTAGCCGGTGGTGAACACGAACGGCACGTGGCGCGCCTTGAGCTCGTGCGCAACGGGAAACACCATGTCGTTGTGAACGTTCACGTCGAGCACGGCGCCATCGATGACCGAGCCGTCCCCGAGGATCCTCAGCGCATCGTTGATATCGCCCGTGGGGCCCGCGACGTCGGCGCCAAGCGATCGCAGCATGCTGCTGATGTCGTCCGCGAGGAAATACTCGTCCTCGACGACGAGGATTCGCCGTCCCGACAACAACGCGCGCCCTGTGGGCAGCGTTTCCGATGCCAGCATGTTTCCTCCACGGCTCAGGGATAGGAACATACGGCGGATGGCCGCCTTGGTGCAAACGAAGCAGGCGAGAGTGGGTTCCAGATGAGCAACCGCGACATCATCGTGATCGGCGGTTCGGCCGGCGCCACCGCCCCGCTGAAGCAGATTCTGGCAGCATTGCCGACCGATCTGCCGGCGGCCATCTTCATCGTTCTGCACATTCCGGCGCATGGCATCGGAATCCTCTCAACCGTTGCTGCCGCCGCGGGCAGGCTGCCGGTCCATCAGGCAGAAGAGGGAATGACATTCGAGCGGGGGCATATCTACCTGGCCGCCCCGGATCATCACCTTTTGCTGTCAGAAGGCCACATTCTGCTCGGCCGCGGTCCGCGCGAGAACATGGTGCGGCCGGCGATCGACGCCCTGTTCCGCTCGGCCGCGGTGCATCATGGTCCGCGTGTGATCGGGGTCGTGCTGAGTGGATTGCTGTCGGATGGTGCCGCCGGTCTGCACGCCATCAAGCGTTGCGGCGGATTGGCGCTGGTCCAGGACCCGTCCGACGCCATTTCGCCGGAAATGCCGGAGCGCGCCCTCGAGGCGACGGTCGCCGACCTCTGCGTGACCGGTGCCCGGCTCGGCGACGTCCTGTCCGACCTGGCACAGGAAACGCCGGGCGCCTTGCTCCCGGTCGCGCCCGACATCCGCCTGGAGGTCGAAATCGCCGCCGGCGAGCGAATCGGCTCACCAAGCCTCGCCAAGATCGCCGATCCGGCCGCGCTGACCTGTCCCGGCTGCGGCGGGGTGCTCTCCGCGGTGAAGGACGGTCATCCCCTCCGGTTTCGCTGCCAGGTCGGCCACGCCTACACCGCCGATGCCCTCGCAAAGGAGCAGGAGGGGCAGGTGGACGAGGCCTTGCGGGTTGCGCTCCGGATCATCGAGGAGCGCGCCGAACTGGTGCAGCGCATGGCCGCCGACGGCCGGCGCAGCGGCAGGCCTGCGGTGGCCGAAATGTATGAGCGGCGCGCCGCCGAATATCGTGAATATGCCGACATGATCAGGCGGGTCGTGCTACAATCCTTCGATCCCGCGCCGCGCCCGCCGGAGACGTGAGGTGCTTCATGACCCTGTCCCTTGCGGAGCGCACGCAGCAGCTCCTCGCGGAGGAGCGTCTTCTCGTCAAGGCCGAGGCCGATATCGACGAGGGGGCGCGCAGGATTCGCGACCAGGAAGATCGGGTCCGCGAGCTCCAGGCCGGCGGGCATGATGCCGCGCACGCGCAAAAGCTGGTCGAACTGCTCAAGCAGACCCTGGTGGAATGGGAACGGCATCGTACGCTGATCATTCAGCGCGTGGACTTCCTGAAGCGGGAAGTCCGTTCGATGCCGCCGGCGGCCCATTGATCGCGAATACCTTCGACCGTTGTTTCCGCTCTCGATTCTTGTGACGGGCCTGTGGCCGGTGGACGGACGCTATTCCCGCCTTTTCGCTGTTGGGATACCCTGTATCTCTGCTACTGCAGGGCATCGGGATCCCTCGATCCCGGACAATGAGAGTCGCGGCAATCATGGATGAAGTCGGCAAGGCGCCGGAGGACGAGGAGCGTCAGACCAAGGCTCCGTTGATCATCGGCGTGGGTGCTTCGGCCGGTGCGGTCGACAGCATCGAGCGCTTCTTCGCGCACCTTGCGCCGGGGGACGACGAGGCGGTGGTTCTCGTGCTCCAGAACCGCGAGGCTCTCACGGACAAGCGCTTGCGCGAGCTCGTCGCGAAGGCCGAGGGCATCCGCCTCTCGGAAATCGCCGATGGGGCGCCCGTCGAAGGCGGGACGATCTATCTGAGTCCGGCCGCGATGATCACCACGCTCCAGGGCGGCCGCTTTGCTGTGCGCAAGGCCGAGCAGGGCCCCGGCGAGCGTGCGACCATCGACAGCTTCCTCGTGTCGCTGGCCGAAGAGCGCGCCGAGCAGTCCATCGGCGTGCTCCTCAGCGGCACCAACGGCGACGGCACGCTGGGTGCGGCCACGCTGAAGGACCATGGCGGCCTTGCGATCGCGGAAAAGGTCGCGGATGAGGATTCCGAGCACCTGATCGACTCGAGCCGGCCGGCGGCGATCGCCGACTACGTGCTGAGCCCGGAGGACATCCCCGAGCACATCCAGGTCTATGCGCGCCATCTGCGGCGCCTGGAGGAGAAGCAGGGTTTTGACGAGGTGCTGGCGGCAGCCGCGACCTCGCTGGCGCGCATTGCCGATACGCTACGCAACAAGACCGGCAATGATTTCCACGGCTACAAGCAGAACACATTCCTGCGCCGCGTCCAGCGTCGCATGCAGGTGGTGCAGATCGCGGAGATCACCGCCTATGTCGATTTCCTGCGAAACGACAAGGACGAGGCGCAGCATCTCTTCAACGACCTCCTGATCGGCGTCACCGAGTTCTTCCGCGACAAGCGGGAATTCGAGGTGCTCGAAACCCAGATCATTCCGAAGATCTTCGAGAACAAGGGCGCGGGACAGCAAGTTCGCGTCTGGGTGCTGGGCTGCGCGACCGGCGAGGAAGCCTATTCGATCGGCATTCTCTTGCGCGAGCATATGTCGACGCTGGATTCCGCGCCCCAGGTCCAGATCTTTGCAACCGACATCGACGGCCGCGCGCTGGCGACGGCGCGCGTCGGACGTTACCGCACCAATATCGAGCAGGACATGACGCCGGAGCGCCTGGCGCGCTGGTTCGTTCGCGAAGGCGACACCTATTGCGTGGTGAAGGAATTGCGGGAGATGTGCATCTTCTCGCAGCACAACGTCATCAAGGACGCGCCGTTCTCGAAGCTCGACATCGTCTCCTGCCGCAACCTTCTCATCTATCTCAATGCCGAGCTGCAGAACCGCGTCATCCCGCTGTTCCATTTCGCGCTGCTGCCGGACCGCTATCTCTTTCTCGGCAATTCCGAGAACGTGACGCGCCACCCAAAATTGTTCGCGCCGGTCGACCGCCGCGCCCGCATCTTCAAGAAGCTCGAGACCGGCACGCGGCTGCCGCCGGAGTTTCCGATCTCGACCGGCGCGGGACGTGCCTCGGTCGAACTGACGCCGGTCCGCTCCTTCGGTCCGGATGTGGGCCTCGAGCGCCGCGCCCAGCGCATCGCCGAGCGCTATGCGCCGGCTTACGTCATCACCGACGACAATTTCCAGATCCTGCACTTCTCGGGACGCACCGGCCGCTATATCGAGCCGACCGCGGGCACCGCCTCGCTCGACCTGCTGCAGCTCGTGCATCGCGACCTCCGGCTGGAATTGCGCACGGCACTCGGCCGCGCGGCGGAGACTAACGAAGCGGCGCGTGCCGAGCAGGTTCAGCTCGGCGTCAATGGCCACAGCGTTCTCGTCGACATCACCGTGGAGCCGATCCAGGACGGCGGGGATACGCATCGCAGTTTCGTGGTCCTGTTCAAGGACCGCCCGGCGCCCGCAGCCAATGCGCCGCAGAGCAACGCTGGCACGCTGATCCGGACCGAGCATGTCGAGCGTCTCGAAGGCGAGTTACGCGCGACCCGCGAGCGTCTGCAGGCAACGATCGAGGAGCTGGAAAGCACCAACGAGGAGCTGAAATCCTCCAACGAGGAATACCAGTCGCTCAACGAGGAGCTGCAATCGGCCAACGAAGAGTTGGAAACCTCGCGCGAAGAACTGCAGTCGGTCAACGAGGAGCTGACCACCGTCAACGGCGAGCTGGCGCATCGCGTCCAGGAGCTGACCCGGGCGACCTCCGATCTCAAGAACTTCCTCGAAAGCACGCAGATCGCCACCGTCTTCCTCGACAACGATCTCAAGGTGATGAACTTCACGCCCGCGATCACCCAGATCCTGCATCTGGTCGAGACCGATGTCGGCCGCCCGATCGCGCATATCAAGGCGCGCATTCCGATCGAGGAGCTCTATGACGACGTGCGCCGCGTGCTCCGCACGCTCGCCAGCGCCGAGCGCGAGCTGACCGCGCCGGACAGCGGCACGCGTTATATCGTCCGTATTCTGCCTTACCGCAGCATCGACAATTTCATCGCCGGCGTCGTCGTGACCTTCATCGACGTCACCGCGATCACGCGCGCCGAGGAGCGCCAGCGGCTGCTGCTGGCCGAGCTTCAGCACCGCGTCCGCAACACGCTCGGCGTGGTGCGGTCGATCGCCCGGCGGTCGGCGGAGACCAGCTCGACGGTCGAGGAATATTCGGCCCATCTCGACGGCCGGCTCAACGCCTTCGCGCGCACCCAGGCGCTGGTGACGCGCGATCCCGAGGGCGGTGTCGATCTCGAATATCTCGTGGTCGAGGAGCTGCTCGCCTACAACGCCCGCGAGGGCGAGCAGATGCGCGTCTCCGGCCCTGCGGTTCGCTTCCAGCCGAAGGCCGCCGAGACGTTTGCGCTCGCAATCCACGAGCTGGCGACCAATGCGCTGAAATACGGCGCTCTTGGCCGTCCGTCCGGGCGCCTGGAGATTTCATGGCGGATCGACGAGGCCGCCGATCCGATGCAGCTGTTGTTCGAATGGCGCGAGCGCGGCGGTCCCGCGGTCGTGCCGCCGACCCGCAAGGGCTTTGGCACGGAGCTTCTGGAGCGGACGCTGGCGTTCGACCTGAAGGGGCACACGACCATTTCCTACAATGCGTCGGGGCTGCACTGCCTGATCGCAATTCCGCTGTCCAAGCGGACCTTTCACACACCTTCGGTGGATGATTGATGCGCGCCCGGGGGACTGAGGCTGGCGTTGCGCAGGCGGTGATCCGCCGCTTCAACGCGCTCCGGCCATTGTCCGAGGAAGCAGCAGCGTCGCTCGAGCAGGCCATTCTCGAAGGCCTGCTCCGGGCCGGGCCGGGCGAGGATCTGATCGCCGAGGGCGACCCGGTCGACAGCGTTCGGCTGGTGCTTTCGGGCTGGCTGTTCCGGCACAAGACGCTCGAGGACGGCCGGCGCCAGATCGTCAACTTCGTCCTGCCCGGCGAGACCTGCGACGCCTACGTCTATCTGCTCTCGACGCTCGACCATTCGATCACGACAGCGACGACGGTGACTTACGCCGAGATCAAGCGGGCGCGCTTTGAAAAGCTGGTGACCGGCGATCGCACGCTGGCGGAAGCTTTCATGTGCGAGACGCTGCTGAATGCCGCGATCCAGCGTGAATGGGCGATCAATCTCGGGCGGCGGGCTGCGCTGGAGAAAGTGGCGCATCTGTTTTGCGAGGTCTATGAGCGGCTGCGGCCGGTCGGCCTCGTCGATGGCAATTCCTGCAGCTTTCCGGTGACCCAGATGGATATGGCCGATGCGACCGGCCTGTCGGTGGTGCATCTCAACCGCACGCTCCAGGAATTGCGGGCCGCCGGCCTCATTGCGCTGAGAGAGCGCACGCTCACGATCAGCGATCTCGACGCGCTCAAGAGCGCCGCGCTGTATTCGCCCGGCTATCTCCAGCTCTATCGCCGCGGCTGATCCGGCGTTCGTTCCCGCTTCGAGGCTGCACGCGCCGGGAACAGGTCAGATGTCAGCGCGTACCTATGCGTTGATGTCGCGGGCAGAAACCGGAAAAATGCGCCGCGTCCATCGTCCCCGTTGTGTCCGGTTGTCACCCGGCGGTGCAGGGGGCAACGCCGCATGGACGCGTTGGTTCGTGTTCCCTGCGCCGAGGAACTGCCCGCAACGGCCCGGGTTGGTCGGTTGAACCGATCTCTCCGTGAGGGCGCATGACAGAGCCGGACATTCGCAAGGGGATGCCGCCCGTCAAACTATCTCGTGAGGCATTCGAAGCGCGCTACCGCAGCCAGTTCATCGACCCCGCCTTCACGCCGCTGAGGCGTGAGCTCGATGCCGTGGTCGCTGCGGCCTGGGATGCCTACAGCCATTCGCGCAAGGCGCCGCTGACGCGCAAGGCCGGCGAGGGCTTTGCCGATCCCGACTACGATCTCGCCGTCGACTGGCTCGATGCGCGCGCCGCGATCCTGGATGCGCAGCGCCGGCATGATGCTCCCAACGAGACACCGCGTATCCTCATCATCAACGGCTCCGCCCGCAGCGAGCATACCTGTCCGGGCGAGATGTCGAAGACCTGGCGTCTCGTCGAACTGGCCCAGCGCGAATTCACCGACATGGATTTTGCCGTGGACGTGCTCGATCTCTCCCGGCTGACGTCCGAATACGGCCGCAACATCCACCCCTGCAAATCCTGCGTCTCCACCGCGATGCCGCTCTGCCACTGGCCGTGCAGCTGCTACCCGAACCATTCGCTGGGCCAGACCAGCGACTGGATGAACGAGATCTATCCGCTCTGGGTCGCCGCGCATGGCGTTCTGATCGTGACGCCGGTGAACTGGTATCACGCGCCCGGCGGGCTCAAGGCGATGATGGACCGCCTGGTCTGCGCCGACGGCGGCAACCCCGATCCGACCTCGACCCATGGCAAGAAGGCGGCCGAAGCCAAGGCGATGGAGCTGAAGGGCTGGCCCTATCCGCGTCATCTCGAGGGCCGTCACTTCGCGCTGATCGTCCACGGCGACACCGTCGGCGCCGAGGGCGCGCGAAGGGCGCTGTCGGACTGGCTGACCGACATGCATCTGGTCTCCGCGGGCCGCTTCGGCGAGATCGACGGTTACGTCGGCTACCGGGAGAAATACGCGACCTCGCATCAGGCGCTCGATGAGGACCAGGAATTCCAGCAGGAAGTACAGAACACGGCGCGCGCTTTGGCGAATGCCGTCCGGCTCGCACGGACCGGCCGGCTGCAGGAGCCCGGCCGCGGGCTGCGGGATCCCAATCCGAAGTAACCGGGCAAGGAACGAAACCGCGCGGCCTCGCTTGGATTGAACGGCGGGGCAGGAGAGTGGAGTTGATGATGGCGCATTCCGAAGACATGACCCGCTGCATCGCGCTCTGTCTGAGCTGCTACCAGACCTGCCTCGGCACGGCGATGACCCATTGCCTGGAGACCGGCGGCAAACACGTCGAGCCGAAGCATTTCCGGCTGATGATGGCCTGCGCCGAAATGTGCCGCACGTCCGCGCATTTCATGCTGATCAGCACGCCGCATCACCGGCACACCTGCGGTGAATGCGCCGAGATCTGCGCCGAGTGCGCCAGGGATTGCGAACGGATCGGCGGCATGGACGAGTGCGTCGCCATGTGCCGCGCCTGCGCGGAATCGTGCCGTTCCATGGCTGCCTAAAACGGAGAGATGACATGCTGGAAGAGAAGCTCACGGAATCCATCATCGGCGAGCTCAAGCGCCAGGCGGCCAATGCGCCGAAAGCCCT
The DNA here is from genome assembly GCA_023390955.1 of Pseudomonadota bacterium. Lineage (GTDB taxonomy): Bacteria > Pseudomonadota > Alphaproteobacteria > Rhizobiales > Xanthobacteraceae > Bradyrhizobium. Next base: position 6,568 of record JAEWBW010000109.1, on the reverse strand, counting down.
GAAGGTCGAAGGCAATTCGGAAGAGCTGGTCGTCAACGGCAAGATCGACATGGCCGCGCTGGTCATGGTGATCGCCGGCTCGGTCGCGGGCGGACCGTAGGGAGGACGACGATGTATGCGCTGTTCGAAGGCAACAAGCAGATCGGCGATCCCTTCGCGTCTGAAAAGGAAGTGTGGGAGGCGGCGCTGATCGAGGGGTTGGTGACGGACGTTCCCGTCGCTGACGAGGAGGGCGGCCGGCTGCTGCCCGCCGGCTATCACGTCGAGGAGGTCGGCGAGGTCTGCGAGCCCCGGCCGGACTGGAAGCTGCCGCGCGAAATCTCCTAGTTCGCGCTGAGCGCCGTCCTGGCGACCTCGGCCATCCAGCCGGACGCGACGGGCAGGATCGCGTCGTTGAAGTCGTAATGCGGGCCGTGCAGTTCTGCGCCGTCGCGCAATTCGCCGTTGCCGATCCAGACGAACGCGCCGGGCCGGTGCTGCAGATAGAACGCGAAATCCTCGGCGGCCATGCTGGGCGCGAGGTCCCGCCGCAGCGGCGCCTGCACCTTCTCCGCGGCGATGCGAGCCAGTGCCGCTTCCGCCGGATGATTGACGGTGGCGCCGACGCCGGGCGTGATCTCGGGTGTCACCGTGACGCCAAAGCTGGTGGCGATCCCGGCGCAGGTGCGCTCGATCCCTTCGACGATGGTGTCGCGGACCGCGGCGCGATGGTTGCGCAGCGTGCCGCGGATGGTCACGCGCCCCGCGATCTGGTTCGGCGCCGTGCCGCCCTCGATCATGCAGAGCGAGAGCACGGCGGTATCGAGCGGATCGACATTGCGCGCGACCACCGATTGTAGCGCGACGATGAGGTGACCGGCCGCGACCATCGGATCGCGCGCCAAATGCGGAATGCCGGCGTGTCCGGGATGGCCCTCGATCGTGAGCGTAACGCGCCCGCCAGCAGCCATCACCGCGCTGTCATGCACCGCGATCGTGCCGGCCTCCAGTCCCGGCCAGTTGTGGAAGCCGAAGATGCGGCTCATCGGAAAGCGCTCGAACAGGCCGGCGCCGACCATCGCGCGCGAGCCGCCAAAGCCTTCCTCGGCCGGCTGGAAGATGAAGTCGACCGTCCCGCTCCAGCTGGTGTCGGCCGACAGCAGCGCCGCCGCGCCGAGCAGCGAGGTCGTGTGCCCGTCATGGCCGCAGGCATGCATCACGTCAGGCCTGGTCGAGGCGTAGGGCAGGCCGGTCACCTCGGTGATCGGCAGCGCATCCATGTCGGCGCGCAGGCCGACGCGTGCGCCGGACGTGCCGCGCGACAGCGTCGCCACGATGCCGTGTCCGCCGATGCCGGCCTCGAAGGGAATTCCGAGTTCTCTGAGCCTCTCCTGCACGAAAGCGGCGGTCGCCTGCTCCTGCAGGGACAATTCGGGATGCGCATGCAGATGCCTGCGCCACGCGGTCAGCTTTTCGTGCAGTTCAGGTGTCAATGGGAGGCACTTTCGGAAGGTGTCGCTGAGCTACAATAGACAAATCTCATGCCATTGCACCCGCCACCCGCGAATGACGTGCGTGCGCGAACGTCTATGGCGCCAGTTTCCCCAGCCCCTTCCAGTCAAAGCTGATGCCATGCCCCGGCCGCGCCGGGGCCAGCGCCTTGCCGTCCTCGAGCACCAGCGGATGCTCGATATACTTATCGAGCCCGAAACCGTGGGCCTCCAGATACGACCGGTTCTGGCAGGCCGCGAGCAGGTGCACGGTGATGTCGTGCGCGCCGTGGCTGGTGACCGGCAGGTTGAAGGCTTCCGCCAGCCGCGCGATCTTCATGAAGGCGGTGACGCCGCCGCAATTGGTCACGTCGGGCTCGGGATAGGACACCGCGCCGGCCGCGATGTAGTTCTTGAACTCCCACAGCGAGCGCAGGTTTTCGCCGGCCGCGATCGGCACGCCGCCGGCGGCAAGGATCCTTGCGTGGCCCGCGACGTCGTCCGGAATGATCGGCTCCTCCAGCCAGGTGAGGTCGAACGGCTGGAATGCGCGCGCGGCGCGGATCGCTTCCTCGACGCCCCATTTCATATTGGCGTCCGCCATCAGCGGAAAACCGTCGCCGAGATGATCGCGCATCGCCTGCACGCGCGCGACGTCGGATTTGAGATCGGGCCGTCCGACCTTCATCTTGATGGCGCGAAAGCCTTTGGCGAGATTGCCGTCGGTCTGCTTCAGCAGCGCCTCGACCGAGAGATCGAGGTCGATGCCGCCGGCATAGCAGGGCACGCGGGCATCGTAGCCGCCGAGCAGTTGATAGAGCGGCAGCTTGGCGCGCCGCGCCTTCAAATCCCACAGCGCGATGTCGAGTGCGGAGAGCGCCAGCACGGCGGCGCCGCCGCGGCCGCCATAATGCAGGCCCCACCAGACGTGATGCCAGACCGCTTCGGTATCGTCGGCCTCGCGGCCCTCGATCAGCCCCGGAATCTCGCGCTTCAAAATGTCGGCGACCGCGCCGCCATTGCGGCCGACGGTATAGGTGTAGCCGACGCCCTCGGCGCCATCGGCATCACGGATGCGGCAGGTGATCAGCTCGAACGCCGCGATCTCGCCATGAGTGCTGTCGGAGAGGGTGACGGGGAGGGGGATCCGGTAGAGTCCGGATTCGGTTGTCGTGATGCGCGCCATGTTGCTTCCACCTGTGCTTTTTCTTGCAGGCTAGGCTGGCGGGCTCGGAACGACAATGCCGGATTTTGCAGGCGACCCTGCAGGATCGTCGCAAGGAGGGCCCCAGCACCTGGGGCGCCCTTTGCGGGCTTGTGCTGGGGCCAGTGGTCTGCCGGTATGAAGCAGACGCAACCTAAGGTACGCCGCCGTCGGCGCCGCGCATTAGCCTATGTGAATCCCGGCGGCGCGGGCCCGAGCGCGCATAACATAGGTGAACGCGCGATATCGTGAGAGCCGCTAATGGCGCGATGGGTGCGGTGTTGGGGAACGTTCGCGGACGAGGGTGATTAGCCCAAGGCCAAAAGTCACGAACCAAGTCACTGACGGGGATGTGTCACGATGAACACAAGCCGGCCGCTGGAAGCCGTCAGCAATGCCACTACGAAACCCCCGGTGCTTGTGGTCGATGACGAGGTTCTCATCCGGATGCTGATCGCCGACGTGCTGAGGGACCTCGGCCTCGTCGTGATCGAATGCGGCGATGCGCACGAGGCACTCGACGTGTTGCAATCCGGCACGCTGGTCTCGCTGGTATTCAGCGATGTCCGGATGCCCGGCTCGATTGACGGTGCGGAGCTCGCGACCATCGTGAAGCGCGACTATCCGGGCTCGAAAGTGATCCTTACGTCGGCTCAGCAAATCCCCGCGGGCGCGCATTGCGATCACTTCTTCACAAAGCCGTGGGATGTTCCGCACGTCGTGCGCCACATCCAGTCGCTGATTGGAATCTAGGAACGATCGGACTCGGTCCCGGTTCTGCCGGGATGAGCGTGCAGCAAACCACAAGCGACAAGCGCACCATTCTCCTCGCCGAGGACGACGTGCTGATACGCATGCCGCTCGGCGAGTTCCTGCGCGGCTGCGGCTACAAGGTGCTGGAGGTCCGCTCGGCCGACGAGGCGATCCTGGTGCTCGACGACGGCACGGCGCCGGTGGATCTCGTCGTCAGCAACATCGTGCTGGCGGGCAACGGCTTCGGCATCGCGCGGTGGATCAGGGACAATCAGCCCGGGCTCGAATTTCATCTCACCGGCACGACGAAGCGCGCCGTCGAGGTCGCGGCGTCGCTCTGCGCCGATGGTCCGCTGCCGGCGCCCTACAATGCACAGATCCTGCAACGCAGGATTCATCGTCTGCTCGCCAATCGCAGACGCCCGCCGCATCAGGCAAAGCGCGTCGCGAGCGCAAGCAAATAGCTCTCGCTTCACATGCCGCGCGGCGGAAATTGACGCGCAAATGCGCGATTGCGAAAATCATCGCGCCCGACGATCATCCCTCGCAAGCGCGCCGCTTGAATCGGCGCACGCATTTGGGGGAGAGACCATGCACCGACCGCTTTACCTGCTGGCCGTCATCGCCGCATTGTCCGCTTCGCCCGCGCTCGCGCAATCCGACGCGCCAAAATATCCGGTGAAGCCGGTCAAGATCATCGTTGGCTTCAGCGCCGGCGGTCCGGTCGACGTGGTCGGGCGCATCGTCGCCGACAGGTTAGGTGCAAAGCTCGGCCAGCCCTTCGTGGTCGAGAACCGCGCCGGCGCCAACGGCATGATCGCGGCAGAGGCGGTGGCGCGTGCTGAGCCCGACGGCCACACCATTCTCGCCTGCAACTCGTCCTCGATCACGCTCAATCCGACACTGTTCAAGGATATCCGCTACGATCCGCCGCGCGATTTCGCGCCGCTGACCACCGTCGTCTCTGCGCCGCTGGTGCTCGTGGTCAATCCGGACAATCCCAAGACGGCCAACATCAAGACGGTGGCCGATTTGGTGGCGGCTGCAAAGGCTGCGCCCGGCGAGCTCGCTTATGGCTCCGGCGGCAATGGCAATCTCGCGCATCTCGCGATGGAGCTGTTGAGCCAGAAGGCCGGCATCAAGATGATCCATGTGCCCTATCGCGGCGGTTCGGCCTCCGAGGTCGCCATTCTCGCGCAGGAGGTCTTGGCGGTGTTCGATCCGCTTTCCGCCGTGCCGCTGGTCAAAGCCGGCAAGCTGCGCGCGCTCGCGGTGTCCTCCGCCGAGCGGCTGCCGTCGCTGCCGGATGTGCCGACCGTCGCGGAGGCCGGCTATCCCGGCTTCGACATCTCGTTCTGGGTCGGCTTCTTCCTGCCGAAGGCAACGCCTGCGCCGGTCGCAGCAATGCTGCACCGTGAGATCGTTGCGGCCGCCGGCGATCCCGTATTGCAGGAGCGCCTGGGCACGCAGGGCGTCGTCAGCGTGCTGAGCGCAGCCGACTATGCCGCCAAGATCGACAAGGAGACGAAGGAGCTCGCCGCCGTGGTCGTGGCCGCCAACATCAAGGCCGAGTGAGCGGGCATTGGCGCGAGGAGGAAATCACCTCGCGCCCAGATCCTCCGCAAAGCGCAGCAAATAGCCGTCGGGGTCCTGCACCAGGAACTGCCGGTTGCCCCGCTCTTCGCCGGCGATCCTGTACCAGGCATCATGGCACTCCCTGAACAGCGGCCAATTCGCTTGCCGCAGCGCATCGAGCAGTGGCGCGACGGAGCCAACGAACATCTGGAAATTGATCCCGCGCCCCAGCGGACGTTCGAGCGGGCCGGTCTCCCAATTGCCGTTGCGCTGCGCCAGCATGATCTGCGAGCCCTGCAGCTCGAGATACATGAAGCGGCTTTCAGGCCGCTGATAGGCGATCTCAAAACCCAGGACGCCGCACCAGAACGCCTCGCTGCGCGCGATGTCGAAGACATCCAGCTCCGGCACGAGCCGGGCGAAGCCCCCGGTGGGCAGTCTGCCTTTCGATGCGTCCATCTTTCCCAACTTCCCATCGCAGATTGTGCGGTGCGTCTCGTGCGCAGGCCTTCCTACCATTGGCGAGGCCCGTTGACGAACGCCTGGACGGCCCGTTCAATGTGGCCTCCCGCCGTTTGGTTCCTTCCGCCGTAACCAAGATGGGGCGGCTGCAGCCGGAACGGCGCCACAGGCCGGACCGTTACCTTGCATGAACAGGCTGTATCCGCTGCTGCTTGAGCATCGACTGCCCGTCGCCGCGCGCTACGGCCTCGCCGGCGCGATCATGCTGGTGTGCTCGGTCATGCAGATGGCCTTGCAGATGCTGTCGGGATACCCCGGCTATTTCCTGCTGCTCCCCGGCATCTTCCTGTCGGGTCTCATCTTCGATCGCGGCACCGGTGTCTTTGCGGCGGTCATCGCCGTCGGCGTGGGAGCCTGGCTCAGCTTTCGCCCTGATCAGCTCGGCTACATCTCCACGAACGGTCTCTTCCTGGTAACGGCGGCCGGCACGGCCGCTGTCGCGGAATTCCTCCGCTCGGAGATGAAGCGCGTGATGATGGCCGACCGCGCCAAGGCCCTGCTGCTGCAGGAAATGGCGCACCGGACCAAGAACAATCTCGCGCTGCTGAGCGCAATGGTCCGCCTGCAGGCCAGGACCGGGGAGCCGGCCGTTGCGGCTGCATTGCAGGATACGGCCCGCCGGCTCCAGGTGACCGCGGAGGTCTACGATCATCTGCTGGGCAGCGAAGACCTGCGCCTCGTCGGGATGCGCTACTTCCTGACCGACATTGTCGAAAAGATCTTCCAGTCGCTGGCGCCGTCCGGTCCGATCGCATTCGAGGTCAGCTGCGATGACGTCGTGCTGCCGAACAACCAGGCGCTGGCGATCGGGATCATCGTCAACGAGCTCGTCACCAACTGCCTGAAATATGCCTTCCCGGATAGCCGGCCGGGGCATGTCGCGATCTCCCTTTCGGTGCTGGACCAGGTCGAACTCGCGGTGTCTGACAATGGCATCGGCGAAAATGGGACGGGCGCGGGCGGATCGGGGCTTGGATCGAAGATCATCATGCTCCTGACCCAGCAATTGGGCGGCACGCTGCACCATGAAGAGCTTCAGCCCGGG
>JAEWBW010000017.1 GCA_023390955.1 Pseudomonadota bacterium | reverse complement strand
GTACGGGCGGCTATTTCGGCGGGCGGCTTGCCGAGAGCGGAGCTGACGTTACCTTTCTCGTCCGCGACGGACGTCGCAAGATCCTTTCCGAGCAGGGGCTGCGAATCGAAAGCCCGTTCGGCGACGCCAAGATAGCCGTCAACACGGTGGTCGCGGCAGAGGTGGCGCCGGTCTATGACGCGGTGATCCTGACCTGCAAGGCCTATGATCTCGACACTGCGGTCGCGGCTATCTCACCTGCTTTGGCGCCGAACGGTTTCGTGCTGCCGCTGCTGAACGGCATTGCTCATATCGACCGCCTGAACGAGACATTCGGCCGGCACCGTGTGCTCGGAGGCACCGCAAAGATCCAGGCGACGATCGTGCCGGACGGCGCGATCCGGCAGTTCAACGACTGGCGAACGCTGACCTTCGGCGAGCAATCGGGCGAGGTGACGGAGCGCGTGACAGCATTGGCCACACAGCTCAAGACCGCGAAGGGCGTGGAAGTGCTCGCGGTCCCCGACATCGTTCAGCGCATGTGGGAGAAGCTGGTTCACCTGTCGACCGCAGCCACCATGACCTGCCTGATGCGGGCAAACGTCGGTGAGATTGTCCGGACGCCCTATGGGCGCGAGCTTTTCATGGAACAGCTTCGCTGCGGTGCCGCGATCGCCGCCGCCAACGGTCACGAGCCGAGTGCCGCCTTCATGAAAACTTGGGAGGAAACATTCTCCCAGCAGGACTCGCAATATTCGACGTCCATGCTGCGCGACATCGAGCGGGGTGGGCAGACGGAGGTGGAGCACATCCTCGGCTTCATGCTGCGCAAGGCCGAGAAGGCCGGAATACCGAGCAACACGCTGTTGCTCGCCTACACCAGCATCAAGGCATTCGAGCAGCGCCGTGCCGCGGGGCGCTTGGCCTGATTGCCTACGCGCTAGCGCGACGTCGCTTTCGCCGCGTCGATCCATTCGACCCCGGCGCCTGCGTTTGACGCAAAATGGTCTCGACAAACCCGGTCAGCAGGAGACTCCAGGTATGGCGCTTGCACAGATCGTCATGCATTGGCTCGCTTGGGGTTTCGTTCTCAGCGAGTGGGCAATCCGGTTGATCATGCTTGCGGTCGTGCCGTTCAGGCGCACGCCAGCAGCAGCCAAGGGCTGGCTGCTTTTGATTTTCTTCGAACCCTGGATCGGATTGCTGCTCTATGCGCTGATCGGGCGGCCGACGATGCCGCGATCACGTGTCGAGCAAATGGCCAGATTGCCCGAGGCCCTGGCCAGGGTTCGCGAGCGCGTACTGAACCATCCAAACATCACCCACCCTGAATTGTCGCCAGGACTCGAATGGACCGGCTATCTGGCGGAAAGACTCGGGCGCATGCCGACGTTCGGCGGAAACGCGGCCGAGATTCTGGTTGACTACAATGCCAGCTTCGCCCGTCTGGTAACTGACATCGATCACGCCAGGAACCACGTCCATTTGCTCTATTTCCTGTTCCTTGCCGACACTGCAACGGAGCCGGTGATCGCAGCGCTGGGCCGGGCGGTTCAACGCGGCGTGACATGTCGCGTGCTGGTGGACTCGTTAGGCTCTCGTTCGGGCTTGCACATTCTCATACCCAAATTGACTGCGTTGGGCGTGGACGTCAGGGAAATGCTTCCTGTCGGCCGCTTCCGCTCCAGACGAAAGCGCCTGGACCTGCGCAACCATCGAAAGATCGCGATCATAGACGGCCGGATCGCCTTTACCGGATCACAAAACCTGGTCGCGTCTGATTTCGTCGGAGGGATCACCTACGAGGAACTCGTGCTTCGTCTCACGGGCCCGATCGTTCTGCAGTTGCAGTACATTTTCGCCACGGACTGGTTCCTGGAAACCAGCGAGACGCTCGACAGCGACAGCGTTTTCCCCGAGCCTGAAAGCACCGGATCGATTCCCATCCAGGCCCTGGCGAGCGGGCCGGACTTTCCGATCCAGAACAACCAACGTTTCATGGTTGCCTTGATCTATGCCGCGCGCAAGCAGGTCACGATCACCACACCGTATTTCATTCCGGACGAGCCGATGCTTCAGGCTCTGCAAACCGCCGCGCTACGCGGCGTGGACGTTCATCTCATCGTCTCCGAAACAGGGGACAAGCTCATCGTGTCGCTGGCCCAGAGATCGTACTACAAGGAACTGCTCGAGGCGGGGATCAATATCCACCTTTACCAAAAGAGCTTTCTCCATGCCAAATTCCTGACCATCGACGATCACATCGGCCTGGTTGGGACGAGTAACATGGACATCCGCTCGTTCGTTCTCAATGCCGAGCATGTCCTCGTGATACATGATCCTGATATGACCGGCCGATTGAAGACGGAAGAGACGCGCTACATCGCCAATTGTCGTTCCCTCGATCTGCAGCAATGGCGACAGCGGCCATACCGGATCAAGCTGGCCGAAAATCTGGCCCGACTGGCGAGCCCGCTCCTGTGACGAAGGCGAAGGCCGCACACCCGGCAATCAAGACAGTATCGACGCGACAAGCCCGTCGTGGCTATCACTTAGACGAGACGCGTCTAGACTGGTCGCGACTGCGCACGAAATTGCCGTGGGGTGACACCGGATATCCGGCGGAAGGCGCGCGTGAAATGCGCTGGATCCGCGTAGCCGGAGGAGAACGCGATCTCGATGATCTTGGAATCCGTGTCGCGCAATAGCCTGCTGGCATTCTCGAACCTGACGGTGTCGATCAAATCCGAGTAGGTCAGGCCGGCAAGGGCGAGCTTGCGCTGCAGGCTTCTGGTGCTCGCGCCAGCCATGGCCGCAATTTCAGAAAGACCCGGAAGCCGCTGATCCAGATAGGACGGCAACATCAGCTTGAGCGTTGCAATGATGTCATGCTCCGACGGAGCAGCGTGCTCATCCTGCGAGCACGATCCGTTTTTCTTTGCGCGATTGGGAAGGCTGAGGAGTGAGACCGGCACCTCGATCCATGATGATTCCTGACCAGACAGGAAGCGCGTATTTGGCCACGATGCCTGGCACGCCAGGCTCGGCGTATAACGGGCTTCAAAGGCGATCGTTGCAGGCGCCCAATCCGGTCCCGCGAACTGCTGAACGATGTAGATGGGGAAGATGTTCTGAAGCCACTGCGAATGCTCGAGATGCTGTAGGCCCTTCGTTCCGGTGAGCCTGCTGCAATATCTCACGTGATCGTCGTGACGCTCGATCCAATTGCTCAGGTTCGAGTCCTCGATCGAGGCCCATCTGCAAGCCTGCTGCAACGCAACCAACAGCGTCGGGGCATGGCCAATCAGGGTCCGGGTCTTCTCGCTCAGGTGACAATACTGCAGACGTCGCGACGCGTGGTATCCGAAATCCGTAATGCCTTGCGACCTGCTGGCGACTTCCGCGAAATCGATGGCCTGCAGGATCGGGACGTAGTGATCGGCCTTTTCTTCCAGCGATGGAGGAAGACGGGCTTTTTCGAGAAGCGAACCCGCGGAGGCACCCATCTCGCTGAGGATATCGGCGAAGGGAATGAGGAATTGGCAACGCGTCAGATGAATTTTTGCCATCGTTGCCCCGACTGCAGCAATTGCGATCAGGCACCTCTATCACGCGGGTAGAATATTGCTCCCTGTCTCTTGGGACAATATTCCGCGCGACGAAGTGTCTCGTGAACGACCTCAAATAGGCGAGTCATTTGGCGGCTGATGGCCAGACGGCACGGACGACTCGTCGATAGCGTCGGCCCTTTCAGTTTTCTCGTTGCAAGAGCACGACCCGTCATCAGGTCAATCGTGATGAAAGCTGTCCGGCGACCAACCACTCGAGCAATCCGCGCTGCCATCGTGTCATCTCTGCGACATGGCGACGCAACCATTGATGGAATATCCCGCTCTTTGCACATCAGCTCGCGGACGTTGCAGCGTCACCTTGGCCGGATGGGCACCAGTCACCGCGAAATGATGGACGAAATACGCATAAAAGTCGCGTGCCGCATGCTCGTCAATTCAAGCAAGCGATTGTCAGAGATTGCAAAATTCATTGGCTACGCGAATCCGAGCAGCTTCAGCAGGACTTTTGTACGACTGATGAAAATTCAACCCGGCGTCTACCGCCAGCAAATGCTCGCTGCGAGAGGCGATGAACGAACGAGAAAAAAATCGGCATAATTGAATCATAAATTTTTTCGCGACGATTGGCGCGAAATGGCAAGAAGCGCGACCTGAATTGGCGCGAAATGCGTAGTGACGCAACGCCGCGGCCGGACGAAAAACAACAATCGTCATAATTTCAGGGAAAAGAACAACCATGACACTTCGTGTTGCTCTGGTCGCATTTTGCGCGGCCGCATCATTGGCTTGCCCCCAGCAACTTCAAGCTCAAACAGCTCCCGATAACAAACCGCACGTCCCGCTGGAGAAATCCATCGGACAGGCAAAGCCCGAAGTGGTGCCGTCCCTCTTCGTCCTCAATTCGCGCGGCGTCAGCCTGAAGGACGGCAAGCTTGTGCTTGCAGGCGTTTCGCCGAACGCGATCGTGTTCGCGGATCGGCCGGTTCGCGCCGCCGGTCACGACCTCACGGCGCGCATCGTCGAAGACTGGGGCAACGGCACCGACAACTTCGCCAAGGATCCGCCGAACGCCACTGTGTCCGGCTTCAGGAAGGACGGCTCGTCCGTGGCCGATGCCGTCGTCGTTCTCAAATCGCCGAAGCTCGACGGTGACAAGCTCACCTTCGATGTCGACCTGCTGGAGGGCGATCTCGCCGGCGCCGATGGACCGGCCTCGGTGTTCATCGACATGATCGGGCGGCCGTTCACGCCGCTGTCCTTCGCGGGCGTCGCCCGCCGGACGGCATGGCGCGGCGCCTTCTATCGTGGTGCCGCTTATGCGGGAGCAGCGGCCGCCGTCGGGGCCGCAGCCTATCCGTATTATGCGCCCTATGCGCCGCGGTGCGGGTACTACCCCTATCCGCCTTGCTATTGAGCGCGGACGCTGAAGATCAAACGAGCCTCGGCCCCGCATGGTCGGAGCCGTCCTCCCCGCAAATTGTTCGTCGTCGTTTCAATTCACAGGAGAGAACAATGGATATCACGCGTCGCAATCTCACGTTCGGTGGAATGGGGCTTCTCGCAGGAGCAGCGATTGCACCATCGGCGCTCGCTCAGGACGGCTCGTTCATGGGCGTCGGTCAAGGTCTCGAGGATTTCTGGCTGGCGAGCGACGCATACATCTTCGGCTATCCACTTGTGACGATGGAGATGACGCGCCGGGTCATCACCAACGTTGCCGAACCGGTCGGCACGCGCGGACCGATGGGCCAGATCATCAAGCTGCGCCAATATCCTGATGCTTCGTTCAGGGATGTCACCGCACCGAACGCGGATACCCTCTACACGACCTCCTTCTTCGACGTCGGCAAGGAGCCGTGGGTCCTCAGCATTCCGGACATGAAGGACCGCTATTTCCTGATGCCGATGCTGGACGGTTGGACGACGGTATTCCAGGTCCCGGGAAAGCGTACCACCGGCACCGGAGCCCAGACCTACGCGATCACAGGACCTGGATGGAAGGGCACACTCCCGGCCGGCATGAAGGAGTACAAATCGCCGACCAGCATCGTGTGGCTGCTTGGCCGCATCTACTGCACCGGCACGCCGGAGGACTACGCTGCCGTGCACAAGCTGCAGGATGAATGCAAGCTCGTGCCGCTCAGCGCTTACGGCAAGCCGTACACGCCACCTCCGGGAAAGGTCGATCCGTCGATCGACATGAAGACCGCCGTGCGCGAACAGGTCAATCGCATGGACGCAGCGTCGTATTTCAAGCTGCTGTGCGAGCTGATGAAGACCAATCCGCCGTCGGAAGCCGACGCGCCTCAGCTCGCCAAGTTTGCCCGCATCGGCATCGTCGCCGGACAGGACTTTGACGAGAGCAAGCTCAAGGCGGACTTCCTGAAACGTCTGCCGGAAGTGTCGTTCGACAGGATCATGCTCCAGTTCAAGATCAACAAGGCCGTGAAGGACGAGAATGGCTTTGCCTTCACGACGAAGACCGGCATCTACGGCACCGATTACCTGATGCGAGCCCTGGTCACCGCGATCGGGCTCGGCGCCAACCGTCCGCAGGATGCGGTCTACCCGACTTCGCTCAAGGATGCGGATGGCCGCAAATACAATGGCGCCAACAAGTACGTCATGCGGTTTCCCAAGGGCCACCTGCCTCCTGCGGAGGGGTTCTGGTCGCTGACGATGTACGACAGCGGCTACTTCTTCGTGAAAAATCCGATCGACCGCTACTCGATCAGCGCGCGGGAAAGCCTGAAGGAAAACCCGGACGGCTCGACCGATCTCTACATCCAGAAGGACTCGCCAGGCAAAGACAAGGAATCGAACTGGCTTCCGGCGCCTGACGGAGATTTCATCCTGATGCTGCGCATGTACTGGCCGCACGAAACCGACCCGTCGATCATCAACGGCACATGGACGGTTCCCGCCGCAAGGAAGGTCGGGGTTTGAGACCCGGCGGATGCCGATCCACAGGGGTCGGCATCCGCCGCCGTCGCAAGAGAAGTGATGCCGCACCAAAGATAATTGCCGCAAGATGCGCTAGAGAGTTCGGGGGTCCGAGATGGTCATGAGCATGGGACGCGCCAACAGGCGGCGTCGTCAAACGAAGCCAGCAACTCTTTTCCCGTTCCGAAAGCCGATCATGGCCATGGCCATGCTGACCATGTCGATCTGGCCGACAACCGTTCGTGCCGACGAGGGCGGAATTTCATACTGGCTTCCCGGACGCTTCAGCAGCCTTGCGGCGACGCCGCAAGTGCCGGGCTGGTCGATGGCGGAAGTCTATTATCACACCAACGTCAGTGCGTTCGGCAGCGCGGCGGCCGCAAGGGAAATCCACGTCGGGAGAATTCCCGCTGCGGTGAATGTCGACCTGAATTTACGCCTCAATGGACAGGGCGATCTCATCCTGCTCAATCCCACCTACACGTTCGCAACGCCGGTCCTGGGCGGACAGCTCGCGATCGGAATGACTGGACTGTTCGGACGCTCGAGCGCGGATCTCAATGGAACGCTGACGACCGTCGTCGGCCCGTTCGCGACGACGCGCACGGGCAATTTCGGCGACTCGATCACGGGCGTGGGCGATTTGTACCCGCAGGCGACACTCAAATGGAACGCGGGCGTGCACAATTTCATGACCTATGTGACAGGCGATATTCCCGTCGGGGCATACAGCGCGGCGCGGCTGGCCAATCTCGGCATCGGTCATGCCGCAATCGACGGCGGCGGCGGCTACACCTACTTCAACCCGCAAACGGGACATGAGTTTTCGGCGGTGGCGGGCTTCACCTACAATTTCAAGAACCAGGATACGCAATACCAGAACGGCATCGACTTCCACGTCGACTGGGGCGCCTCGCAGTTCTTGTCCAAGCAGGTTTTCGTCGGCCTCGTCGGGTATGCCTATCAGCAGATCACGGACGATTTCGGCCAGCACCCTGCATTGGGAGGCTTTCGCTCCCGCGTGCTCGGCGTCGGACCGCAAATTGGCCTGCTGTTTCCGGTGGGCGACATGCAGGGCTTTCTGAACCTGAAAGGCTACGGCGAGTTCGCCGCCGAGAACCGGCCGGCCGGCTGGAATACCTGGCTGACCTTCTCGATTTCGCCGATGGCGCCCACCAGCACAGTGGCATCCACCCGGCGCATGACGACGAAATAGCGAAGCTGCCAATGTTGACGGACACGCCCTCGGTCAGCCAGCTTTCGCACGTCATTTCCCAGGCAGCGGCACCCGCGTTTCTTCTTGGCTCGCTGGCCGCATTCATCGCCGTGCTGATATCGCGCTTGAACAGGATCATCGACCGGTCGATCTACCTGAACCAGATTCCCGACGAGGACGCGGCGAGATCCCGGCTCAAGGCGGACCTGCCGCGTCTTGTTCGGCGCGCCGCCATGATCAATCGCGCCATCTTCTGGTCCATCATGGGGAGCATCGCGATCAGCGTCTTGATCGTGGTGGGCTTTCTCAGCGCCCTGTTCAATATTCAGCACGAACGAGGCGTCGCCATCCTCTTCATGATTTCAATTTCGGCTTTCGTGGTGTCGTTGGTGGATTTCGCGCGAGAGGTTCGGATCGCGCTCAGCAAGTTCGATCATTACGGTTAGGTCCGGACCGCGCTTCCTGGCGCGGGGTGAGGGTCTCAAGGTCACGCACGATCCTCGGTATCCACTCTCGGGCTGATTGACGCCTGCCTTGCCGCCCCCTACCCTCGAAGAAAAAATTGCACGTGGGGACGCCTCGAGGGCGTCGGCAGGAGGGGAGCATGACCAGAACGGCTGGAGCCGCGCGGCTCGCACTTGTCGCCGGCCTGCCGGCATGAGCATTACCGCCACCGAAACGCAGGTGCGTCAGCGGCTGGCCGAATTGCTGCGCTCGCATCGCTATACGCTGGCCCGCGAGATCGCAGCCACCATCGCGCACGAGATCAACTCGCCGCTCGGGGCCATTCTCACCAACACCGAAACGCTGCAGGCGCTGCTGCAGTCCGACGCGCCGGATCTCACGGAATTGCGGGTGATCGCCGCCGACATCCACCGCGACAGCCAGCGCGCGGCCGACGTGATCCGCCACTTGCGAAACTTCCTGAGAAAATCGAAGCACGAGCTCAAGGCGATCGACCTGACCGAGCCGGTACGGGACGCCGTTCAATTCTACGCCGCGCTCTCGGCCGGGCGAAATGCCGAAATCAGTTGCTCCCTTGCCCCGGGGCCGTTGCCGGTGAACGGCAATGTCGTCCTGCTGCACCAGGCCATCATGAGTCTCATCGTCAACGCGATCGACGCGATGTCGGAGCTGCCGATCGACCGCCGCAAGCTGGAGATCGCCACCGTGCGCGCAGAACGCAGCGCTGAGATTTCGGTTGCGGACACCGGGCCCGGCATCCCGCCCGACAAGCTCAAGGAGATCTTCGCGCCGTTCGTCTCCAGCAAGGAGGACGGAATGGGATTGGGGTTGCCGATCGTTCGCACCATCATCGAGGCGCATGACGGCAGGATCCGGGGGGAGAACAGGTCTGGCGGCGGCGCCGTGTTTCGCATAAGCCTGCCGCTCTTGACGGCCTGAAAGACAATCTGCGGCCTAAAAACAAGATGCAAATCCGGGGGGAGATGATGAGGAAATCAGTCTTTTGCGCGATCGTCGCGGTGCTCGCGAGCACGCTGCCATCGAGGGCGCAGCAGAATGTCATCCTGTTCGTTGCCGACGGCCTTCGGGCCGCGGCGGTGACGCCCGAGCGAGCCCCGACATTCGCCCGCATCCGCGACACCGGCGTCAACTTCTCCAACAGCCATTCGGTCTATCCGACCATCACCACCGCGAATGCCTCAGTGATCGCGACCGGCCATTTGATCGGCGACACCGGAGATTTCGGCAACGTGTTCTACACCGGCTTTCCGGTCGCAAACGCGGCCAAGAGCCTGACGCCCTTCATCCAGGACAACGCAGTGCTGGGCGAGCTCAATGAGCATCACCACGGCAATTTCATCGGCGAGCGCTCGATCATGGCGGCGGCGCGGGAAAAGGGCTACCTCACCGCGGGCCTTGGCAAGGTCGGGCCGGTCGGCATCCACGATCTCACCCAGCTCGACGGCAAGACCACGATCTTCTTCGACGACGACACCGGCAAGAAGAACGGCATCGCCCTGCGGCCGGACGTCGCCGAGATGCTGAAGAAGGCGGGACTGGCGCTGGAAACTCCGGGCCGCGCCCAGCGCGAGAACCCCGGCAAGTCCACCAATGTGGTCCAGCAGACATATTACCGCGACATCGTCACCAAGGTGCTGCTGCCGCATTTCAAGGAGAGCAAGAAGCCGTTCATGCTGCTGTACTGGTCGTCGGATCCCGACGGCACCCAGCACTCGAACCGCGACAGCGTCAACGAGCTCGTTCCCGGCATCAACGGTCCGACCTCGCTTGCCGCGATCAAGGTTGCGGACGCCGACCTGGCGGCGATCATGGCGGCGTTGAAAGAGCTTGGGCTCGATGCCAATACGAACATCTTCGTCACGGCCGATCACGGCTTCAGCACGGTGTCGAAGCAAAGCAAGACCAGCCCCGCCGCAAAGCTGAAATACGAAAACGTGCCTGAAGGGCAGCTGCCGCCCGGCTTTCTCGCGATCGACCTCGCGCAGGCCCTGAACCTGCCGGTGCATGAACCCTTCTTCGAAGGCCCCGGCGTCGACTACAAGGCCGGCAAGCATCCGCGCCGCTCCAACGCTTCGCTCGGCAACGACCCGGCCAAGCCTGACATCGTGATCGGCACGAATGGCGGCAACGACCTCATCTATCTGCCGCAGGCCAATGCCAAATCGCTGGTAAAACAGGTGGTCAAGGCGCTGCTCGCGCAGGACTACACCAGCGGCGTCTTCGTCCGCGACGACCACGGCCCGATTGCGGGTACGCTGCCGCTGAGCAAGGTGGGCCTCAGGGGCGGAGCGAAAAACCCGACGCCTGACATCGTCGTGAACTTCCGCTCGGAGACGACCGGTTGCGACCAGCCGTTGTTCTGCAGCGCGACCGTATCCGACACCAATCTGTTGCAGGGACAAGGTCACCACGGCAGCTTCAGCCGCGCGGATACCGCAAACTTCATGGCCGCGATCGGACCTGCGTTCAGGACAGGCTTCAACGACACGGCGCCGGTCAGCAATGCCGACATCGCGCCGACGCTGGAAAAGATTTTGGGCGTGACCCTGCCGCCGGTCGGCAAGCTTCGCGGCCGCGCGCTGACCGAAGCGTTGTTGGGCGGAAAACCGGTCCGGCCGTGGCGGCTCGATGTCGTATCGCCTCCCGGTGACAACGGCCTGCGCACCATCGTCAACATGCAGTTCGTCGGCCTCACCCGCTATTTCGACGCGGCCGGCTTTCCCGGACGCACGGTCGGACTGAAGGTGCCGGCGGGTGTGAAGTAAGCGATGCTGGTGGCGTGATATGGCGTGTTGCCGTTGATGATCGCCGCCGCAGTGTCGCATGCCGAACTGACCAGAGGCGGGCATGGAGCGCATGACGCGTAGACGACGCTGGTGGACCGGTCTAGCAATCGTGCTGGGCGTGTACCTTGCGCTCGCCTATCTGCTCCTGCCCGCGCTCTGGAGTCATCACGAGCACGAGCCGGGCCTTGCGTCGCTGCCGATGGTGACGCGTACCGGGAGCGACATCCCGGGCGACGCGCTGAATGTGGGACTTGTCGGCAGCAAGACGGATGTGTTGAAGGCCATGCAGGCGGCCGGATGGTATCCGGCCGACCCGGTCACGCTCCGCACCAGCATCGAGATTGCCGGCAGCGTGGTGCTCGACCGTCCCTATCACGATGCGCCCGTCAGTCCGCTCTACTTCGAGGGCAAGAAGCAAGAGTTCGCTTTCGAGAAACCGGTTGGACGCAGCGCAGACAGGCGACATCACGTCCGCTTCTGGCAGGTGCTCGAGAAGGGAACGGCCGGCCGCCCGGTCTGGCTCGGCGCAGCGACCCTCGATCGCGGCGTGGGCCTCAGCCACGACACCGGACAGGTGACGCATCACATCGCGCCTGACATCGACGCGGAGCGCGCCCTCCTGATGCAGGATTTGCGCGACGCCGGCATGGTGCAGAACTTCTTCCAGATTTCCGGGATCGGCCCGACCCTGTTCGGGCGCAATGGCGGGGGCGATCCGTACTTCACGGATGGCGAGATCGGCCTCGCCACCCTGGTAATCGACGGCGTCAAACGAGCGGAGTCGCCGGAGACGATCCCCCCGCCGACGCTGATCGCGCTGAAGGATCAGGTCTGGCACGGCGTCAGCGGTTTGATCGGGCAGTCATCTCCGTAATCTGTGTCGTATCACCTTCGCTCAGGCGATGCCGTCCGCGGAACGAAGGCGAGCGATCGGGGTGGCCGATCGCTCGCCCTTGGGACGGCTAAGGCGCCGGGGCGCGCGGCTTAAGTCGGTCTGCCTGACCCACCGGGAATGGGAAGCCGAGGACAACAGCCGCGCCACGCACGCGGTTTTGCGCCTGACAGTTCTGAACGCAAACTGTGGCCGGCGGGGCAACCTCGACTGCGTCCTCGCCCATGACCTGGCCCATGCGGCCACCGCTCGCCACGTCCCAGCGGGAAACACCGCCACAGTGACGAACGATGTCAAAGGGGGTCGCGGGGAAGCGGGTGGCGATCCGGTTCACACACCCCGGCTCCTGCCTCCGCGTCGCAACCTGCGGGCTGTCCCTGCCGACGAACTTGCGTGAGGTGTCGTTGCCAAAGTTGATCCGTGGCGTGACGGTGATCGTAGCATCCTTGAAGGGAACGACATCACCGTCCCTGTTCCGGAAGTTGCGGTTGTCGAAATAGAACACTACGTCAGCCAATATGTGGGTGAACAGCGTCGGCGTTCCATCACCGCGCTCCACCTCCATCTGGAAGAGACCGCCATTAGCGCAGTCCTTCGCCTGGAGTTTCATGGTCAGGCCGGGACCTGTGCGCTCCAGTTCGACGCTGACATCCTTGAGCGCAACCGCGAGGTCGCTGGTCAACGTCAGCCCACGATGGTCGGGCAGCTTGCTGGCAAAGACCGGCGTGGGCACTCCGCCCGTGATGTCGAGTGGATTCGGCGCACCGGTGAGCGTGTAGTTGCGAATGCCAAAGGTGGCCGAATCGACATCGAACTGGACATACTTGCCCTGCACGCGAAAAGTCGACTTGAGAGCGCTGGCGGGGACCGTGGTGTCGCCCTGGGGCATGGTGCGGCCCATCACGATGAACCCACCACCCTCGCAACCTGCAGAGGCCGCGGCGTTGGCCTGGCCCGCCGCCAGAATCGGGGGCAGCACGACCAGCATCGCCAGGTACCCACCGGAGCGACCGACGCGATCTGATGTCGGCAGATTTCTGCTGGCAGCGACTGACACACGATCTGTTGTCGCGCGAGCGATCGAACGGATTAGCGAAGCACCTCGAGGGAACATACTGAACCTCCCTGGGAATCGGGTTGAGGACGAGAACGGGCGGCATCAGGGCCGCATCTGGTCATTCAGACGAGACGGTCGCCTTGGACGTCACAACGCTTGCGCGTTGTCGCCAAGCGGTTCGAGATGACGTTAGCTGCCGAAGCAGTGGAGAGGGAGCAAGGCGCCCGCAGTTGCTCCTGCCGCATGAAGCGGCGCTCTCCTATACGCGCGATTACGTAAAACGTACAGTAAATTATATACCATGGAATGACGATCGCTGCATCAAATGCGGCAACTGGCCTCACCCAATCTGCTGGTCTCCTGCAAAGAAGAAGCTCAGGAGAAATTCCGGGACTTGATCTGTGCGCGCGTCAATGACGCTTGTATCGCCAAGATTGATATCGGGCGTCGATTCAACTCTTGTGTTCGCGAACGAGAGTTGGCGTTAACGATGTCTGACGGGTTCCCATCCGGGCGAGATCGCTTCGAAGTTTGTTAAATTTTGCCGGGTTACCTCTCAGGCCATGGTGACCCGGGGAACGACATGAGCAAGCGAGCCAAACGTCGAAAGACAGAGACGCTCGCAATACCGATGGTCGCGCGCGTGGGAATTGGCGCCGTGGCCGTCGCCGTCGCGGGATACAGCTTGCTGGCTCACCCAACGAGCGTGCCGCCGACACGGAAGGCAGCCGCGCCCCAAGTCCAAGTCCAGGCGCAGGCGTCGTCAACTCCGGTCTACGTTGCAACGCCTGCTCGCGTGACAGCGCCAGCTCCGATTCCGGTCCAGGCTCCGGCGCCGACACCCGCCCCGGCGCCTCTGGTCGAACCACCAAAGGCCGCTGACGGTCCGGGCGCATTTGCCCGGCAGGTGGTTGATTACGCCAGTCGCCAGACGCCGGGCACCGTCATCATCGATACCAAGAACACGTTCCTCTATCTCGTCCTGAATGACACGAAGGCGATGCGCTACGGCATCGGTGTCGGCCGCGAGGGCTTTACATGGTCCGGCGAGCAGACGGTGGCCCGGAAAGCCGAATGGCCGGATTGGCATCCGCCCGCGGAGATGGTTGTGCGCCAGCCCTATCTGCCCCGGTTCATGGCAGGTGGTGAGGGCAACCCGCTTGGCGCCCGGGCGATGTATCTCGGCGAGACCGAATATCGCATTCACGGCACCAACAAGCCCGACACGATCGGCAAGCGGGTTTCGTCCGGCTGTATCCGGCTGACCAATGAGGACGTCACGGACCTCTATGAGCGGGTGAAAGTCGGAGCGAAGGTGATCGTGCTTCCGGCAACCGTTGCTCAACGACCGTTCCCGGGAGCGTCGTCCGACGCCGCCTTCCGGTCGCCGGGACATCCGGCCTCGCCGTCGAACCGGCTCTCGGCGGCTCATGCGCAGATGCTGACGTCCGGACCGAAGATCGCCGAGGCCAAGTAACTTCAGACGAACCGAAGGCGCCTAAAGAAAAAGCCCCGGACGATGCCGGGGCTTGATCGAATGCGTCAGTGACGCGGCTTGTCTCAGTACTTCTCAGTACTTGGCGACGACCGGGCCGCCGAAGCGATAGTTCACGCGGACGGTTGCCATATCGATGTCCTGGCGAATCCGGTCGGTGCCGAAGAAAGCGCCGCCCGGGACGCCGGTGAAAGTCACAAGGCGATCCTGCATGAACAGGTGATTGTACTCGACGCCCACCGACCAGTTCGGCGTGAAACCGAACTCGAGGCCGGCGCCGATCGTCGCGCCCCAGCGGGTGCTGTCGCTGGACGTCGCGGCCGGCACGGCGCCCACGGTGGTCTCGACGCGGTAGCGATCGGCCACGACGGCGGCGCCGCCCTTGGCGTAGAGCAGGACGCTATTCCAGGCCCAGCCGACCTGACCGGTGAACAAGCCGATGGCATCGATGCGCGAGACGTTGGTGAAGGGCGCTGCGAGCGCGCTCACATTGGAGCCGCGCAGGTTGGCCCAGTCGCCCTGCCCCTCGAGACCGAAGACGAAGTTCGAGGCCTGCCAGCGATAGCCGATCTGGCCGCCGGCGATCGCACCGGTCGCATCATGGCAACCCTCGGCCGCGATGAAGGCGCCGGCCGGCGTGGTGAAGTCCCAGCAATTGCGGCTGGAGGCGCCACCGGCATTGCCGCCGATGTAGAAGCCACCCCAATTGTACAGCGACACGGGCGCGACTGCGGGGGCTTTGGCGTAGCGGGCGGGAAGATCAGCGGCGGCAGCGGGGACGGCAAGGCCCAGGGTCAGCAGGGCGACGGCGCTCAGGACTTTCTTCACGTCAGATTCTCCGGATTTCGAATCGGAAAATACCGGCAATCAGTCAGTTTGACTGTCACTTGGAAATCACAGCCACACCTAAAAGGGGAACTCGCCGCGTAGGGCACGTCCTTGGCGGTGCCCGGACGCGGCGGCGATCCTGAATGCCGGCAACAAAAAACGCGGCGTTTCCGCCGCGTTTTTCATGTCAGGTCTGACCGTCGGCGTTACGCCTGCGGCTGCGGCTCCAGGCCGGGATCGGCATCGGGCCGCGGGCGCGGAGACTTGCCGGCCGGGGGCACGGCGGAGGCGCGCGGCGTGGTCGGCTCGAGCACGGACTCGCGGTTCGGCTTCTTGCCCTTGAGCAGGTCGACAATCTCGTCACCGGAGAGCGTCTCGAACTCGAGCAGACCCTTGGCGAGCGCTTCGAGGTCGCCATGCTTCTCGGTGAGGATGCGGGTCGCTTCCTTGTAGCCTTCCTCGACCAGACGCCGGATCTCGGAGTCGATCTTCTGGACGGTTGCTTCAGAAGCGTTCTGCGTGCGCGACACCGACATGCCGAGGAAGACCTCGTCCTGGTTCTCACCATAGGAGACCGTGCCGAGCTCTTCCGAGAGACCCCAGCGCGTCACCATCATGCGGGCAAGGCGCGTGGCCTGCTCGATGTCGGAGGCCGCACCCGAGGTCACCTTCTCGCGGCCGAAGATCAGTTCTTCGGCGACGCGGCCGCCCATCATGATGGCCAGGCGCGAGGTCATCTGCTCCAGCGACATCGACAGCTTGTCGCGCTCGGGCAGCTGCATGACCATGCCGAGTGCACGGCCGCGCGGAATGATCGTCGCCTTGTGGATCGGATCGGTCGCGGGCACGTTGAGGCCGACGATGGCGTGGCCGCCCTCGTGATAGGCCGTCAGCAGCTTCTCTTCCTCGGTCATGACGAGCGACTTGCGCTCGGCGCCCATCA
>JAEWBW010000629.1 GCA_023390955.1 Pseudomonadota bacterium | reverse complement strand
CGACAAGAGTTATGTCTCGGTCTGCACGGCAGGCGGCTGCCGCTGGGCGCTGGGGCGTACGGTGCTGGGCACGTTGACCTATCGATGGTGAGAGGATGACAGCACGATCCGTCAAATGGTGGTCGCTCGTTCATAAGTGGACGAGCCTGATCTGCACGCTGTTCCTCTTGATGCTTTGCATCACCGGGCTGCCGCTGATCTTCCACGACGAGATCGACGATCTCTTCAAGTCGGAAGCCTCGGCCCGCGATCTTCCCGCGGGCACGCCGCAGGCTCCACTCGGGCAATTGGTCAGTGCTGCCATGACGCGCTACCCGCAGCGCTATGTTCAGGTGCTCGGCTGGGACGATGATCGGGCCAATGTCGTCAATGTCTTCCTGTCGGAGACGCCGGAATCACCGCCTGGCCAGCGCTTCCTGAAACTGTCGTTCGATTCCCGGACCGCCGAGTTGATCGGCGAAGACGCCCAGCAAGGCGGCGTGATGCGCGCCGTCCGGATATTCCATCGCGACATGTTCCTGGGATTGCCCGGTGAGCTGTTCCTCGGCCTCATGGGCTTGCTGTTCGTCGTCGCCATCGTCTCCGGCGTCGTGCTCTACGCCCCATTCATGCGTCGGATCGAGTTCGGCGCGGTCCGACGTACCAGTGCGCCGCGGGTCAAATGGCTCGACATGCACAATCTGATCGGCGCGGTCACCCTGGTATGGATCACTGCCGTCGGCGTGACGGGGATCATCAACACGATCTCGCTGCCGTTGTTTACGGCATGGCGAGCGCAGGTGATGCCGGCCCTGATCGCGCCGCATCTCGGCAAGCCGTCGCTCACTCAACTATCCGACCTCGATGCGGCCGTCGCTGCAGCCCGACACGCGCTTGGCGACAACGTTCCGACCAGCATCGTGTTTCCGACGGTCGCGCGGTTCGGGACGCCGCGTCACTTCATCGTCTGGACCAAGGGCGCGACGCCAATCACCTCGCGCCTGTTCACGCCCGCGCTGATCGACGCCGAGACGGGGCAGTTGGCCACCGCGCAGGGCCTGCCCTGGTATCTGCGGGCCCTGCAGGTCTCGCGTCCCCTGCATTTTGGAGACTATGGCAGCCTGCCACTGAAGATCATCTGGGCCCTGCTCGACCTTGCCACAATCGTCATGCTCGGCAGCGGCGTCTACCTTTGGCTTGGAAAGCGCAAATCGAGACGGACCGGCGTACCTCTGTCCGGTCGGCTCTCCGTCGCCACACCCTCCCGTTCCCCCTCATGAAGCACATGCGCCAGAGCACGACGGACATCTTTCGCTGGCCGTTGTGGCTAGGCCTGCTCACCGCCATAGGATTGGCGTCGGCCCTGTTTGGCAATGACGGCTGGGACGCCCTGTCTTGGGCCACGCTGGCGGTCCCATTGGGCGTGCTCGGCTGGAAGATGACAAGAAGCCGTTGACGGACGACGCGACTGCGTCGTCCGGATGATGCTAACGCGACGATGGGTCCGCCCTAGGACCCGTTCTCGCCGTTGCCGCTCTCGGCCTCTTCCGTGATGTGCTCGACCGAGACCACGTGCTCGTCCTCGGCAGTGTCGAACACGATCACGCCCTGCGTCGACCGGCCGGCGATGCGGATGCCTTCGACCGGGCAGCGGATCAGCTGGCCCTTGTCGGTGACCAGCATGATCTGATCGGCCTCTTCGACAGGGAAGGACGCCACGAGGTTACCGTTGCGGTCATTGACGCTCATGGCGACGATGCCTTTGCCGCCGCGGCCGGTGGTGCGGTACTCGTAGGACGAGGTCCGCTTGCCATAGCCGTTGACGGACACGGTGAGCACGACCTGCTCCTGCGCCGACATCTCGATATAGCGCTCCTGCGCGAGCTGGAAGCTGCCGGAGGTCTCCTCGGCCTCGGCGTCCGCCGCGGGCTCTTCCGCCGCGCCATCGCCGGCGACGGCGCGGCGCATCTTCAGATAGGCCGAGCGCTCGTCCGACGTCGTCTCGACGTGGCGCAGGATCGCCAGCGAGATCACCTTGTCGCCGTCGGCGAGCGCGATGCCGCGCACGCCCATCGAGGTGCGGCCGGTGAAGACACGCACGTCGGTCACGGGGAAGCGGATGCACTGGCCGCCTGCGGCGGTCAGCAGCACGTTGTCACGCTCGGTGCAGATCTGCACGTCGACGATCGATTCATTCTCGTCGAGCTTCATGGCGATGATGCCGGAGCGGCGGACATCGACGAAGTCGGACAGCTTGTTGCGGCGGACGTTGCCGCCAGTGGTGGCGAACATCACGTCGAGATCGCCCCAGGTCGATTCATCCTCGGGCAGCGGCATGATGGTGGTGATGCGCTCGCCCTGCTCCAGCGGCAGGATGTTGATCATGGCCTTGCCGCGCGCGTTCGGCGCGGCCATCGGCAAGCGCCAGACCTTTTCCTTGTAGACCTGGCCGCGTGACGAGAAGAACAGCACCGGCGTGTGCGTGGAGGCCACGAACAGGCGGCTGACAAAGTCTTCGTCGCGGGTCTGCATGCCGGCGCGGCCCTTGCCGCCGCGACGCTGCGCCCGGTAGGCCGACAGCGGCACGCGCTTGACGTAGCCGGCGTGGGAGACGGTGACGACCATATCCTCGCGCTGGATCAGGTCCTCGTCCTCGACCTCGCCTTCCTGCTCGATGATCACGGTGCGGCGCGGGGTGGCGAACTCATCCTTCACCTCGGCAAGCTCGGTCTTGATGATGTCCAGCACACGCGCGCGGGAGCGCAAGATGTCGAGATAATCGGCGATCTCGACGGCGAGCTTGTCAAGCTCCTCGCGGATTTCGTCTCGGCCGAGTGCGGTCAGGCGCTGCAGACGCAGGTCGAGAATAGCCCTCGCCTGCTCCAGCGACAGCCGGATCGTGCCGTCTTCGCTGATGCGGTGACGTTGATCGTCGATCAGCGTCAGCATGTCCTCGACGTCTCGGGCCGGCCAGTCGCGCGACATCAGGGTGTCGCGCGCGGTGGTCGGGTCAGGCGAGGTCCGGATGACCCGGATCATCTCATCGATATTGGCGACCGCAATCGCCAGGCCGACCAGGATGTGCGCGCGATCGCGCGCCTTGGCGAGCAGGAACTTGGTTCGCCGCGTGACGACCCGCTCACGGAAGTCGACGAAGATGGCGAGCAGGTCCTTCAGATGCATGATCCGAGGACGGCCGCCGTCGAGCGCCACCATGTTGACGCCAAAGCTCGTCTGCAGCGGCGTGAATCTGTACAGCTGGTTCAGCACCACGTCGGGCACGGCGTCGCGCTTCAATTCGATGACGACGCGGTAACCGTCGCGATCCGATTCATCGCGCAGGTCGCCGATACCCTCGATCTTCTTTTCCTTCACCAGCTCGGCGATGCGCTCGACCATCGTCGCCTTGTTCACCTGGTAGGGAATTTCGGTGATGATGATCGCCTCGCGCTCCTTGCGGATGGTCTCGATCGCGACCTTGCCGCGCATGACCACCGAGCCGCGGCCGAGGTGATAGGCAGAGCGGATGCCCTGCCGTCCGAGAATGACACCGCCGGTCGGGAAGTCCGGCCCCGGCACGATGTTGATGAGCTCGTCGATGGTCAGCGCGGGGTTGTCGATCAGCGCAACGCAGGCATCGATGACTTCGCCGAGATTGTGCGGCGGAATGTTGGTCGCCATGCCGACCGCGATGCCGCCGGCGCCGTTGACGAGGAGATTCGGGAACTTGGCAGGCAAGACCGATGGCTCGGTCTCGTTGTTGTCGTAGTTCGGCTGGAAGTCGACGGTGTCCTTGTCGATATCGGCCAGCAGAGCCAGCGCCGCCTTGGTCAGTCGCGCTTCAGTGTAACGATAGGCGGCCGGGGGATCGCCGTCGACCGAGCCGAAATTGCCCTGGCCGTCGATGAGCGGCACGCGCATCGAGAAGTCCTGCGCCATGCGGACCATGGCGTCATAGATCGACTGGTCGCCGTGCGGATGATACTTACCGATGACGTCGCCGACCACGCGGGCGGATTTGACGTACTTCTTGTCAGGCGTGTGCCCCTGCTCGTTCATCGAGTACAGGATGCGGCGATGCACCGGCTTCAGGCCGTCGCGGGCATCAGGCAGCGCACGCGCCACGATCACGCTCATGGCGTAGTCGAGATAGGACTTCTTCATCTCCTCGAAGATGGAGACGGGGCGAATGTCCGAGGGTTGCTCCGGCTTGTCGCCGGGCTTGTTGTCGTCGTCAGCCAAGGGGGAATCCGGTGAGTTTTTATCTGGGAATCATATAGCGCATCGGGGTCCCGATAACCACCCTTGCAACCGTTTGGGAAGCGCTTTTTCCGACTGTTTTTCCAGAGACTTACGAGCTTCGCGACATCGGCCGGAACAGGTCCGAAATGACCTGCCGAAAACAGCCCGTCAGACCCCGAAAATCACCCGGTGCATGATGCGCCCGGGCATGAAGGCGAACAGGCCTGCGATGAGGAGTGCACCGAAGAAAATCGAGACCATCGTGATCTTGTGACGGCGAATATTTTGGGTCCGCGCGGCCATCACTCCCAGCGTCAGCACCACGAGCGAGAAGATCGAGAGCAGGTGGATCGGGCTCCAGGGCCCGACCAGGCGGATCTCGTGGATCCAGAACGAGGACAGCGCCACGACGGCCATCAACGCCACCCAGACCCATCCCTGGGTCCGGTGCGGCAGCGTCCCTTTGGGGGCGGCGAGCTGGACGAGGCCCAGCACGAAGGCCGACATAGCCGCAAAGGCGTGCAGCGGGATGGCCGGGGCGGCCTCGAGCAAGGGCGTCAGGCTCATGTCGGG
>JAEWBW010000601.1 GCA_023390955.1 Pseudomonadota bacterium | reverse complement strand
TGCATCGGCGGCGGCGAAGCCACCGCTATTGCGGTCGAACGGATCACGCACTGACGGCAAATGTCCGAAATTGAGGGAACTCTGTCATTTTCGACAGACAACTCCCGTGCCATTCTGCAAACTTGCGCAGGTCTCTCCATGCCTGCCCATCAAGATTGAGGCTCCATGATCTCGAACTGGCTCGCGGCAGCGTTATCCCGTCGCAATATCCACTACGGCTGGGTGATGGTCGGCGTCACCTTCCTCGCCGCGCTGATCAGCGCCGGCACGGTCGGCGCGCCCGGCGTCTTCATCGTGCCCCTGCAGAAGGAATTCGGCTGGAGCACCGCGGAGATTTCGTCCGCACTGTCGATCCGCTTCATTCTGTTCGGGCTGATGGCGCCGTTCGCGGCTGCGCTCCTGAACCGCTACGGCCTGCGCAACGTCACGCTGGTCGCGCAGCTGATCGTCGTCTCGGCGCTGGTGGCTTCGCTCGGCATGACGCAGGTCTGGCAGCTTGTCCTGCTGTGGGGCGTCGTAATCGGCATCGGCACCGGCATGACCGCGCTGGTGCTGGGCGCCACCATCGCCACGCGCTGGTTCGCGGCACGACGCGGCCTCGCCGTCGGCATTTTGACCGCGAGCGTCGCCACGGGTCAGCTCGTCTTCCTGCCGCTGCTCGCAAGCCTGACCGAGGAATATGGCTGGCGCCTCGCGCTGACCTTCGTCTGCGTGATGCTCGGCGTCTCCGCCATCGCCGTCGCACTCGCGATGCGCGACCGCCCGAGCGATGTCGGCCAGCGTCCCTATGGCGACGAAGGCACCGAGCCCCTGCCCGCACCGCCCGTCAACCACGGCTCGATCACCGGCGTGGCGTTGGGCACACTGCGCGACGCCTCGAAGTCGCGCGCGTTCTGGATCCTGTTCGCAACCTTCTTCGTCTGCGGCGCCTCGACCAACGGTCTCGTCCAGGTCCATCTGATCCCGATGTGCCTCGATTTCGGCATCCCGCAAACGCAGTCCGCAAAACTGCTCGCCGCGATGGGTATTTTCGACTTCTTCGGCACCATCATGTCGGGCTGGTTGTCGGACCGTTACGACAACCGCTACCTCCTGTTCTGGTACTACGGCCTGCGCGGACTCTCGCTGATCTTCCTGCCGTTCTCCGACTTCACGTTCTACGGCCTGTCGCTGTTCGCGATGTTCTACGGCCTCGACTGGATCGCGACGGTGCCGCCGACGGTGCGCCTCACCGCGCAGAAGTTCGGGCCCGAGCGCGCCAATCTGGTGTTCGGCTGGATCTTTGCCGGCCACCAGCTCGGCGCCGGCACGGCCGCGTTCGGCGCGGGCCTGTCGCGGACGGTGCTGTCGAGCTACCTGCCCGCGTTCTTCGTCGCCGGCGCACTCTGCGTGTTCGCGGCGCTGATCGTGCTGGCGCTGTCGCGGCAGCCGAAGGTCGAACCAAAGCCGGCGATGGCTAGTACCTGAGGGTGCTGGTCAGCCCAAACACCGCGGCATCGCCGATCCGCGACGTACCCGTTGGGTCGTTCGGATTGGGGATGCCGCCGGACGGGCGGAACACATATTGAAAGTATGGCGCCAGCAGCCAGCCCGGCTTGATGTGCGCCTCGTAGATCATCTCCAGCAAGGTCTCGTTGCTGCGCACGGGGCTTTGGATGCCGGTGAAGAACTGGCTGTCGACGTCGAGGCTGCGGGCCGTGTTCGAGATCCGCATATAGGCCATCGCCACGCCAAAGCGGTCGAGGGGACGGCCGGGCGTGAAGCCGACGAAGCCGATGCCGCCGTCGAGATAGAGATCGATCATGTTGCGGTCCGGCGGGCTGTAGGCGATGCGGCCGAATGCAGAGATGCCCGGCAGCGATGCCGAGGTGCCATTCTCCTTCACCTCCGGCGGGCGGTAGAGCACCTGCTCGACGACGGCGAAGATGCCGTAATTGCCGCGGAGCCTTGCCGGAATGCCGCTGCCGACGGGATCGGCGATCGACTGCCCCTCCGCCGTGAAGCGCTGGCTGTCGAAGCTGCCATAATGCTTCCAGGCGCCCGGCGTAAAACTGCCGCCGAGCGGACGCCCGCCAATGTCGATGTCGTAATCGAAGCGCACCTGCCCGATCACCCAGGGCGGATCGTTGACGCGAAAGGCGAGACCGTGGTGGTCGCGCAGCTGCGGATCGCCCTCGCCCGGTCCCGCCGGATCGCCGTTGAACACGGCACCGAACGCCGTGATCTTGTCGGTGAGCTGGGCCTTGATGCGAATGCCGGGAACGGCGATCGGCGGCGCCGGACCGCCGGCCGGAAGGTTGCTGGCCTTGATGGCGGGCCAGCCGAAGGTGCCGTTGACGAAGAGGTCGTCGGTCCGGCTGTCGAAGAACTCGACGTCGGCGGCCTGCTGGCCGGCCCGGATGTTGAGGACGCCGTTGAAGAAGCTCTGCTCGAAATAGGCATTGTAGAGCCGCTGGTCGGGCAGCGCCTCGATCTCGCTGATGGTGGCGAGGTTGAGCACATAGTTGCGCGACAGTCCGCGACCGTAGATCTCCAGCGCATTGGCGTAGAAGCGGCCGCCGGTCCAGCCCACCAGCTTCTCCAGATCGGCGTCGACGGAGAGATCGAGCCGGCCGAAATGAATGGCGCCGCGGGCAACGCCGCCGGTGACGTTGCCGATGTTGTCGCCGATATAGGTCGCGCCAAAATTCAGGCCCTTGCTGGCGAGGCCGTCATGCCAGTCGTTGAACCATTTTGGAAACAGCCATTCAGCCGCGCTCTCGTCCTTGGCGCCGGCAAACGCGTTGGTGCCGGCAGCCACACAGGCCAGCGCAATGACGGCCGCATGCAGCGGAGTTTGGTACGCACTCACACTCACCGTTGACGCGCTCTACTTGAAGATGCCCCTGCGCCGCATGAACAGATAGGCGGTGGCGACCGAGGCCAGCATCAGGGCGGCCGCGTACAGGAAGCCGCTCTCGACGTCGGTGAGCGGCAGGCCCTTCGTGTTCATACCGAAGATGCCGGTGATCAGCGTCGGCGGCAGCAGCAGCGTGGTTACGATCGAGAGCGTATGGAGGTGGCCGTTGCTCTCCTCCTCGTTCTTGAAGCGCAGCTCCTCCTCGAGCAGGCGGCTGCGCTCCCTGAGCTCGACGATGTCGTGGTCGAGGCCATCAAGCCGCTGCGCCAGCTTGCCGGCCTGGATCCGCAAGCTTGGCGACAGATGATCGGTGTCCTTCTGGTCGAGGCGATGGAACAGCACGCGCAGGCCGGTGAGCTGGCGATGCAGCCTGACGCAGGTGCGGCGCAGACGTCCGAGGTTGCGCCGCATCTCAGGCTTGGCCTCATCGGCCAGAATTTTCTCCTCGATATCGTCGATGTCCTGACCGAGCTTGTCGGCCATGCGGTCCAGCGTGTCGGCGACTTCGTCGACGATCTTCTCGAGCAGGTGGGCGACATTGGCGACGCGATAGCCGCCCTCCAACACGCGGCGTGTCGCATCGGCCGAGCACAGCGCCTGATGACGGCCGCTGACCAGCAGCCGCTCGGTCATGGCGAAGCGCAGGAACGCGGTCTCCTCCGTCGCGCTCTCGATATCGCGGACGAGATCGGAGAACACGCCGTAGACGCAGTGGTCGATGACGTGGAGCTGCTGGAACGTGTCGTTCGACAGCAGCAGGTCGCGCGCCAGCTGCGGCAGCTGCGCCTCCGCGATCCACGGACGCACGCGGCCGTCGGTCAGGTTGAAATGCAGCCAGAGCCTTCCGTCATGGCTTAACTCGATCGGCCGGTCGATCGGCAATGGTTCGGCACTGCCGTCGCTGTGCAGGCGGAAGGCCCACACCAGGCCCGGGATGGCGGATGCCGCATCCGACATCGCGCTGACAAGCATCGCCCGCTCAGCCCTTGCCGCCTCAGTCATGGCCAACCCCAGACGTCAACGAGTGCCCAGCTCCGGAAGATGGCTGACGGCATCCTCCGGAGCACGCGGGTACTGAAATACGGCTCTGTTACAGTTTGATGATGCCGCCCTACTCCGCCGCCATCCCGGTGGCGGCGATCGCTGCGGCTTCCTTCACATAGTCATGCACGACGCGGCCGAACGGCAATGTGAGATCGGCGATGTAGTGATGCGCGCCGATACAGCGGCGTACCGGGAAATCGGCAACCGGCGCATTCACATGCGGCACCAGATGCAGGCGACCCGGCCCCATCCAGGATCCCTTCGGCACGATGTCGACGAGATTGATCGCGACCAGCTGGCAGATCTCGAGACGGCCATCGACGCCGGGGATCATCTTCAGATTCACTTGCGTCTTCGACAGCGTGGCGCGGGTGAGATCGCCGTTGCCGGCCATGCTCTCGTGCTTGTAGCCCATGGTCCCCATGGCGACGAGCTGGCCGGCATATTCCAAGGTGCCGGTCAGCGTGTCCTTGACGATCTCGAGCTTCGGATGGGCGTACTTCTTGGGGAAGCCCCAGATCTCGCGGCCGGCCGCGATCGGCGGATCGTCGTCCAGATACATCTGCGAGACGAAGTTGACCTCCTCGCCGTGCAGGCGCGCCGGGATGACGAGGCCGGACTCGGTGTAGCTGCCGAAGCCCGAGGAGTCGGGCATCCTGATCCATTCATAGTGCACGATCGGCTGGTCGATCGGCTCCAGCGGTTCGGGTAGGCCGGCGCGTATCAGCGCAGGATCGGTCTCATAGGTGATGACGAGGAATTCGCGGTTGACGAAGCGATAGGGTCCAGCCGGATAGCTCGGCCCCGCGGCCGGCATGGACGGAAGTCTCAACACGTCTTCGCTGCGCATCGCTGCTCTCCCCCTGCGATCCTGCTCGGGCGGAATTGCTAGCCGCGGTCATTGACTGCGATGTGAAGCTTTTCCGTCAGGCGCGCGACCTCCGCGATTTTGACTTGGCCGACCTGCGCGACCAGCGATGTGGCGATGCCTGCCTTGTCATCATCGCGTCACCGCAGACCGCAATCGTTTTGCGAGGCAGGAGATATCAGCATGGACGCCCGGACACCGCATCCGACCTATCAGACCCATCAGCCGCCCGCGCGCGGCTGGCGGCCCGAGCGCTGCGACCGCGTCGCGCTGGTGCTGCAGGGCGGCGGCGCGCTCGGCGCCTACCAGGC
>JAEWBW010000585.1 GCA_023390955.1 Pseudomonadota bacterium | reverse complement strand
GACAAGCCGGACCTGAAGGCCGAGTTTTCCAATGCCAATCACGGGCGGGGTACCTGCTCCATGGCTCGCGCCCAGGCACCGAATTCGGCCAACTCGCAATTCTTCATCTGCTTCGACGATGCGAGCTTCCTGAACCGTCAGTATTCGGTCTGGGGGCAGGTCGTGGAAGGCATGGAGAATATCGATCAGATCAAGCGCGGCGAACCGGTGGTCGATCCCGACAAGATGGTGAAGGTGCAGGTCGCCTCCGACATCAAGTAGCGGGCGATGGCGCGCCGCGGCGGAAAGCTCCTTGTAGCTGCCGCGGTGCTCCTGCTTGGTTCGACCGGCGCGCTGGCGCAAGGCGCCGAGGTCAATACCCTCCAGGAGGTCTTTGCGCGATTGCGCACCTGCTGGCGGCCGCCGCCACGGGCTCACGCCATCGACATCACCGTCGTCGTGAGTTTCGATCGCGCCGGAAACATTTTGGGCCGTCCGCGGATTTCCCATGAATCCGCGGAGGCCTCCGACAACGACCGGCTGCAATACCGGATCGCGGTGATGGAGGCATTGCAACGCTGCACGCCGATGCCATTTACCGAAACGATGGCCGGCGCCGCTGCGGGGCGGCCTTTCGCGGTCCAGTTCCACGGCCGGAAGACTTCACCCCCAACCCGAGAGAGAAGAGCATGAGCGCCACTGAAAACACCCTGATCCTCGAGACCACGCAGGGCCCCGTCACCATCGAGATGCGCCCGGATCTCGCCCCCGGCCACGTCGCCCGCATCAAGGAGCTGGTGCGTGAGGGCTTCTATGACGGCATCGTCTTCCACCGTGTCATCGAAGGCTTCATGGCGCAGACCGGCTGCCCCCAGGGCACCGGCACCGGCGGTTCCGGCAAGAAGCTGAAGGCCGAGTTCAACAAGGAGCCGCATGTGCGCGGCACCACCTCGATGGCCCGTGCGGCGAGCCCGGATTCCGGCGACAGCCAGTTCTTCATCTGCTTCGACGATGCCCGCTTCCTCGACAACCAGTACACCGTCTGGGGCAAGGTCACCGAGGGCATGGAGAACGTCGACAAGATCAAGCGCGGCGAACCGGTGCAGAACCCGGACAAGATCGTCAAGGCGCGGATGGCGGCCGACAAGTAAACAACCGCTCGCCCCTCATCCTGAGGAGCGCGGAACGCGCGTCTCGAAGGATGGAGGCCCCGCTGGTGCAGCCGGGCCTTCATGGTTCGAGACGGCGCTCCGCGCCTCCTCACCATGAGGGTTTGGCAGCGTGGCGCTGGGCTTGAGATGCGCACCGATCTCTTCGACTTTGACCTTCCGCCCGAGCGCATCGCGTTGCGCCCAGCGGTCCCGCGCGACTCCGCGAAAATGCTGGTGGTGGAAGGTGGTGCGCTGCGCGACCAGGCCATCTCCGATCTGCCGGGTTGGCTGGAGCCGGGCGACCAACTCGTCGTCAACGACACCAAGGTGATCTCGGCGCAATTGAAGGGCCGCCGCATCGGCCGCGAGACCGAGCCGCGGATCGAGGCGACGCTCATCAAGCGGCTCGACGGCTCGCGCTGGCAGGCGCTGGTCAAGCCCGCGAAGAAGCTCACCCCTGGCGATCGCATCCGCTTCGGCAACGAGGGCAAGGTCTGCCTGCTCGGCCATCTCGACGCCGAGGTCGAGGCCAAGGGCACCGAGGGCGAGGTGACGCTGTCGTTCTCGTTCCACGGCCCCACGCTCGACCAGGCGATCGAGGATCTCGGCAGCCCGCCGCTGCCGCCCTACATTGCGTCGAAGCGCACGCCGGACGATCAGGACCTAGCCGACTACCAGACTATGTTCGCGGCGAACGAAGGTGCGGTTGCAGCTCCCACCGCGGGGCTGCATTTCACGCGGGCGCTGGAGCAGGCGCTGCGCGATCGCGGCGTCGGAATCAACCGTGTGACGCTGCATGTCGGGGCGGGGACGTTCCTGCCGGTCAAGGTGGAGGACACCGAAGGCCACAAGATGCATTCGGAATGGGGCACGATCTCCGCGGAGACCGCGGATGCCCTCAATGCCGCGCGCAAGAACGGAGGCCGTATCGTCGCCGTTGGCACTACCTCGCTGCGGTTGCTGGAAAGTTCCGCCGCCGAGGACGGCACGATAAAGCCGTTCGCGCAGGAAACGTCGATCTTCATCACGCCCGGCTATCGCTTCCGCGCCGTCGATATCTTGATGACGAACTTCCACCTGCCGAAATCGACGCTGTTCATGCTGGTGTCGGCATTCGCGGGCCTGGACACGATGAAACAGGCGTACGCCCACGCGATCGCGAGCGGATACAGGTTCTATTCCTATGGCGATGCATGCCTGCTGTTTCGGCATGGCGGCGAGTGATTAAGCTGGTCACGCTGTTGTGACGCAGGTTGCTGCGTCCTTTTGACCAATGCGTTACCTATTTCACGAACCGTTACGTCCGCCCGTGTTACGAACGGGGATGAAATTCCCCCTTCTTGCTGCACTCCTCATCGCCATGTTCCCAGGCGCCATGTCTCCAGCCATGGCCCAGACCACCGGCGGCATCAGCGCGCCAAAGGCGGATCCCTCGATCCGCGAACAGGTGAAGGCGGACCGGGAGCGGGAGAAGGCCGAAGCGAAGGATAGCTCGACGGCGC
The DNA here is from genome assembly GCA_023390955.1 of Pseudomonadota bacterium. GTDB lineage: Bacteria > Pseudomonadota > Alphaproteobacteria > Rhizobiales > Xanthobacteraceae > Bradyrhizobium. The sequence continues at coordinate 6,012 of JAEWBW010000585.1, read as the reverse complement.
GGCCCTGGGACCGGGACGCGAGCGGCAAGCGTCCGTGGGACCGCAAGGACGCACCAGCCAAGTAAGATTCAGCCGTGGGGTGGGCACAGCGCCAGCGCCGCGCCCACCGACTTCAGCTATCGCCCTACGCCATCACACGCTGCGGCAGCAGTTCCGCGATCTGCACCGCGTTGAGGGCCGCGCCCTTGAGCAGCTGATCGGCCGCCACGAACATCGAGATCGAGTGACCGGAGGGATCGCTGAGATCCTTGCGGATGCGGCCGACCAGGACGTCGTCCTGGCCCGAGGCGTCGATCGGCATCGGGAAGTAGTTCTTCGCACGGTCGTCGACGATCTTCACGCCGGGGGCCTGGGCCATGATGGCGCGGACCTGGTCCTCGGTGATCGGCTTCTCGCATTCGAAGGTGATGGCTTCGCAATGGGCGCGCAGCACCGGCACGCGGACGCAGGTCACGCCGACGGCGATGGTGTCGTCCTCAAAGATCTTGCGGGTTTCCTTGATAACCTTGGTCTCTTCGTCGTTGTAGCCGGTCTCCGGATCGACAGCGGTGTTGTGGTTGAAGAGATTGAAGGCGTAGGGGTGCGGCATCACCTTGGGCGTGTAGACCTGCCCATTGAGGTTGGCGCGGGTGGATTCGACGAGCTCGTCCATCGCGGCGGCGCCGGCGCCGGAGGCAGCCTGATAGGTCGAGATGATCACGCGCTTGATGCGGTTCTTCTGGTGGATCGGCCACAGCGGTACCAGCGCGGTGATGGCGGCGCAGTTCGGGTTGGCGATGATGCCCTTGTGCTCGCGGATCCGGTTGGCGTTGATCTCGGGGATCACCAGCGGCACGTTCGGATCCATGCGGAAGGCCGAGGAATTGTCGACCACGACAGCGCCGGCCTTGACCGCGATCGGCGCGTACTTCTTCGAGATGCTGCCGCCGGCCGAGAACAGCGCGATGTCGACGCCCTCGAAGGCGCGCTCGGTGAGTTCCTCGATCACCACGTCCTTGCCGCGGAACGATACGGTCTTGCCGGCGGAACGGGCGCTGGCCAGTGCCTTCAGCTTGCCGACGCGGAAACCGCGCTTGTCCATGGTGGCGATGAATTCGGCGCCAACTGCACCGGTGACGCCGACAATCGCGACGACGGGATCGTTACTCACTTTGTCCTCCATTGCATTGAGATTGAGACAACAAAAAAGCCCCGGACCATCATGGGCGGGGCTTCGGTAGAGCTGATGCGTTTTAGTCGACGACTACGCGCGCACGCCTCCCCGGGCCCCGAAGGCCGTGGTGGTTTTGGTCGTGCGTTTGGTCGCGGTGGTCATGGCGGCGACTTATGGGGGAGAGTCCGGGTCCCGTCAACGCTTTTTCGCCGCAATTCGTCGCCCGAACCGGTTGAATCCGAGCCCCGCCTGACGCAATAAGCGCCTCATGAGCCTTCCCAATCACTTCGAGCTGCTCGCTACCGACGGCTCCGCGCGCACCGGCCGCCTCACCACACCCCATGGCGTCGTGCGGACGCCGGCCTTCATGCCGGTCGGCACCGCCGGTGCGATGAAGGGCATGCATTGGCGCGAGGTGCGCGATGCCGGCGCCGATATCGTGCTCGGCAACACCTACCATTTGATGCTGCGGCCGGGCGCCGAGCGCATCGCCGCGCTCGGTGGCCTGCAGAAGTTCACGGGGTGGAACGGGCCGATGCTGACCGATTCCGGCGGCTTCCAGGTGATGTCGCTGTCCGATCTGCGCAAGGTCAGCGAGCAGGCCGTGACCTTCCGCTCGCATATCGACGGCGCCAAGGTCGAGCTGTCGCCGGAACGCTCGATCGAGGTGCAGCGCTATCTCGGCTCCGACATCGCGATGCAGATGGACGAATGCGTGCGGTTGCCGGCGGAGCACGACGACATCGAGCGCGCGATGCGGTTGTCGCTGCGCTGGGCCGAGCGCTCCAAGCGTGCGTTCGAGAGCGCGCCGGCGGGCTACATGCTGTTCGGCATCGTGCAAGGCGGCGACGTGCCGGCGCTGCGTCACGCCAGCGCCGAAGGCCTGGTCGCGACCGGATTCCACGGCTACGCGATCGGCGGGCTCGCGGTCGGCGAGCCGCAAGCGGTGATGCTGGCCATGATCGACGAGACGGCGCCTGCGCTGCCGTCGGACCGGCCGCGCTACCTCATGGGGGTCGGGACGCCCGATGATATTCTCGAGGCCGTGAAGCGCGGCATCGACATGTTCGACTGCGTGATGCCGACGCGAAACGGCCGCCACGGCGTCGCCTTCACCCGCTTCGGCCAGGTCAACCTGCGCAACGCGCGTCACGCCGACGATCCGCGTCCGCTGGATGAAGAGAGCTCATGGCCGTCGGCACGTAACTACGCGCGCGCCTACCTTCACCATCTCGTCAAGGCGGGCGAGACGCTGGGGGCCATGCTGCTGTCTGATATCAATATCGCCTACTACCAGTTCCTGATGCAGGGCATCCGGGACGCGATCGCACACGGAACATTCGAAGAGTTCTATCAGCGTACGCGCGAGGACTGGGCGAGGGGCGACATCGCCCCGCGCTAGGGGACCCCAAGGGTCAAGAGTCTTCGGGTCAGTTGCACGCGAAACGTTTGACGGCGTGCTTGGTCACGAAACCGTAGCCGCAGGTGTCGCAGGTCCAGAGGTAGCTGACGATCTGGTCCGAGACAAAGGCAGAGGCTTCGGCGGCGACCATGGAGTCGGCGCACACGGCACAGGTGGGCAACTCACTGCAACGCGGATCGCCTTGCGGCGCAACGGTCGACAAGACTTCAGCAACTGCTGACATCGTGGGACCTCCCTGCTTGAGACCTTAGTCTAACACAAGCACATCGCGTTGACGAGGTCGCAACACAAATGCGTTGGTTTGCTGATATTTAAAGTTCGAACGATTTTGCGATGCAGCGTGTTGGATCGAGCCGCATTGTCGCTTGAGTATGGTCACACGCTGCCTCTAACTGAACACGACCGCGGAAAACCGCGCACTTTGTTGTCACAGGGAGTTCATCATGGACGCTTCGTCCTCCACGGGTGCAGTGCACTCTCCCGGCCGTGGCCGGGTCTTTGACTCGATCGTCGACGCCTTCGGCGACACGCCGATCGTCCGCCTGCGCCGGCTGCCCGGGATGCACGGAGTGAACGCAACGATTTTGGCGAAGCTCGAATACTTCAACCCGGCGGCGAGCGTGAAGGACCGCATCGGCGCCGCCATGATCATCGCCATGGAGAAGGCGGGGCACATCAAGCCGGACACCGTGCTGATCGAGCCGACCTCAGGCAACACGGGCATTGCGCTCGCCTTCGTTGCGGCTTCGCGCGGTTATAGGCTGAAGCTGGTGATGCCGGAATCGATGTCGATCGAGCGGCGCAAGATGCTGGCTTTCCTCGGCGCCGAACTTGTGCTGACGCCGGCCGCGCAGGGCATGAAGGGCGCTATCGCCGCAGCCGAGGAACTGCTGCGCACGACGCCGAACTCGGTGATGCCACAGCAGTTCAAGAATCTCGCCAATCCGGACGTGCATCGTCGGACCACGGCCGAGGAGATCTGGAACGACACCGGCGGCAACATCGACTACTTCGTTGCTGGTGTCGGCACCGGCGGGACCATCACCGGCGTAGGGCAGGTGCTGAAGCCGCGGAAGCCCGGCTTGCGGGTCGTCGCCGTCGAGCCGGAGGAAAGCCCGGTGCTGTCGGGCGGCCAGCACACCCCGCACAAGATCCAGGGCATTGGCGCGGGCTTCGTCCCCGACATTCTTGACCGCTCGGTGATCGACGAGATCGTGAAGGTTGGCTCGACGACCGCGATCGAAACCTCGCGCGCGCTGGCGCGCCACGAGGGTATCCCGGGCGGTATCTCCTCCGGTGCTGCGATCGCCGCCGCCCTGGAGATCGGCAAGCGGCCGGATGCTGCGGGAAAAACCATTTTGGCGATCGTGCCGTCGTTCGCCGAGCGCTATCTTTCCACCGTTCTGTTCGAGGGAATCTGAGACATGGCGGATCAACCGAGGCGGCCGCGCACGCTTGGCGATGCCAGGTCGGAAGCCGAGTCCGCGTTCAAGAAGGTGACGGCCAAGGTCGCCGAGGCGCCGCCGAAGAGCAACGCGGTGCCTGGGATCAAGGAGCAGGTGACCTTGCGGATCGACCAGGACGTGCTGGAGTTTTTCCAGGAGGGCGGCCCCGGCTGGCAGGATCGTATCAACGACGCGTTGCGCAAGGCGGCGGGCAAGTAAGCGCAGGTTCTATCCCCTCATCCTGAGGAGCTTGCGCAGCAAGCGTCTTGAAGGATGAAGGCCCCGCTGCTGCATCCCGGCCTTTCATCCTTCGAGACGCGCTCCGTTGGAGCGCTCCTCAGGATAAGGAGTGAAACGAAAAAGCCCGGCGCGAGCCGGGCTTTTGTGTTTGCGATCTCGGTTCGCCTCAGCGGCGGAACATGCCGCCCATCATGCCGCCGACGACACCGCCGACGAAGGCTGCGCCGGCATCGCCGCCACCGCCGCGATGTTGGGCCGGCGCGCTCTGGGCCTGGGCGGGCGCAGCGCGCTGCCTGGCCGGCTTCGGGGTGTCCTCGCTGGCGGTCGCAGGAGCGGCCGCGACGATCTCCGACAGCATGGCCTTGTGCTGGAGCTTGTTCAGGTAGCCCGAGACGGGATAGCCGCGAGCAGCCTGCCAGCGCTTGAGCACCGAGCGCGTCTCGTCGGTGAACACGCCGGTCACCTTGGTGTCGAAGCCGAGACCGCTCAGGCGGCGCTGCACGTCACGGCGCTGGCCCTTGTCGAGGCCGATCTGGTCCTCGGTCAATTGGCTCGAGGTATCCGTGAACGTCGCGGGATCGACGCCGGCATTGAGGTTACGCGTCGCGGTCGACGGGCCGTTCTGGAGCGCAGCAAGGCGAGCCAGAGCGAGCGCCTTGAACTGGCCGTTCGGATAGGCCGTGACGTAGGCGTTGAGCTCTTCGGCCTTGTTGGACTCCTTCACCGAACGCCAGAACTCGACTTCGGCTTCTCCGCCCGCGGCCGGCGCGGCGGCAGTCGCCATCGGCGCGGCGTTGGCGACCTGGGTCGGAGCTGCCGACGGGTTGAGGTAGACGGCGCCGATCAGGTTGGTGTGGCCCCAGGGCAGCTGGCCCTTGCGGGTCTCCTCGTTGACCTGGGCGCGCACCGAGGTCATCGCCTGCTGGATCTCGATGCCGGGCTTCGTGATGTTATCGATCAGCGCGCGGGTGAACGGGCTGTTGTTGCCTTCCTGGCCGTCAAGCGCGGTCTGGCCGGGACCCGTGGCGAACGCGATCAGCGTGCCTTCGCCGGACTTCATCTCGGCGAGGCCGCTTCCGACATTGACGCTGCGGGTGGCCGCGTTCGACTTGATTTTGGCGGCGAACGGGTTGTCGCGGCAGGCGTCGAGGAACACCAGCTTGACCTTGGCATCGCCCATGGTCTGGTCGAGCGTCAGGTCGATGTTGATGGCTGCGCCGAGCTTGACGTCCATCTCCGATTTGATGTCGGCGTCGACGGGCAGCAGATAGTTGGTGCCACCGACGGCGATGCCGTGACCGGCGTAGTAGAACACTGCGACGTCGGTGCCCTGGGCCTTGCGGCCGAAGTCGAGCAGCTTCTCGGTCATCTGATCGCGTGTGAGGTTCGAGCCCTCGATCACTTCGAAGCCTACATTGCGCAGCGTCGATGCCATCGCCTTGGCGTCGATCGGCGGGTTCGGCAACTGCGCAACGTTCTTGTAGGCGCCATTGCCGACGACGAAGGCGACGCGACGGTCGGCCTTGGCGGCAGTGACTGACAACGCCATGCACATCAGGGAGGCGAGGAGGGTGAGGTAGCGCATCTGAAAATCCCCAACAGAATCGAATTTCAACAGCAACGCGATGGGCTTGAACCTACACGATAATGCCGCAGGTGACGCCGGCAAAACGAAACTTCGCCCAACCCGATTGCCTGTAGCCGAGTGTGCCCCAGAAGCCGCAAGTGCCGCGTGATCCAGATCACACGCT
>JAEWBW010000546.1 GCA_023390955.1 Pseudomonadota bacterium | reverse complement strand
CGCTGAAGCCCGACGAGCTGTTGAAGCTGATCGACGTGCTCGATCCCGACAACGAGCCGGGCCGCCTGACGCTGATCGGCCGCTTCGGCGCCGACAAGGTCGGCGAGCATCTGCCCAACATGATCCGCGCCGTGAAGCGCGAGGGCAGGGCCGTGGTGTGGTCGTGCGATCCCATGCACGGCAACACCATCACCTCGACGTCGGGCTACAAGACGCGGCCGTTCGACCGCATCCTGTCCGAGGTGAAATCGTTCTTCGCGATCCACGCGGCGGAAGGGACGCATGCCGGCGGCGTGCATCTGGAGATGACCGGCAAGGACGTTACCGAGTGTCTCGGCGGCGCCCGCGCGATCACCGACGAGGACCTCAACGACCGCTATCACACGGTCTGCGATCCCCGCCTCAACGCCGAGCAGTCGATCGACATGGCGTTCCTGATTGCGGAGCTCTTGAAGCAGGAGCGCGCCGGCAAGGCGCAGCCGATGCCGGCCGTCGCGGGGCTGTAATACCTTGCTGCGGATCTGGAAGGCCACGATCAATTCCCGGAACGGTCTGGCCTTTGCGTTCCGCTCGGAGCAGGCCATCCGCGAGGAAATCTTCGCGTTGCTGCTGTCGCTGCCGTTGGCATGGTTCATCGGCGTGACCTGGTTTCGCGCGGTCGAGCTCGTATGTGCGGTCGCGTTCGTGCTGACGGTCGAGCTGCTCAACACCGCGGTCGAGAAGCTTGCCGATCGCCTGACCATGGATCACGACAAGCAGATCGGTCAGGTCAAGGACATGGGCTCCGCCGCCGTCGGCGTGGCGCTGTTGATGGCGGGCGCGTTCTGGCTCTTTGCGATCGCCGAGCGGTTGGGGCTGATCTGAAACGGACGACAGCATGAGCGAAGCCGAATTCAGGATCACACTGGCACAGCTCAACCCGACCGTCGGCGATATCGCGGGCAATGCCGCCAAGGCGCGCGCCGCGCGCGAGACGGCGCACACCGCGTCCGCCGATCTCGTCGTCTTCCCCGAACTGTTCCTCGCGGGCTATCCGCCCGAAGACCTCGTGCTCAAGCCCGCCTTCCAGGCGGCCTGCCGTGCGGAGATCGAAGCGCTTGCGCGCGAGACCGCCGACGGCGGTCCGGCGATGCTGATCGGCACGCCCTGGGTCGATGACGGAAAACTGTACAATGCCTGCGCGCTGCTCGACGGCGGGCGCATCGCCGCGCTGCGCTTCAAGGCGAATTTGCCGAACTACGGCGTGTTCGACGAGAAGCGGCTGTTCTGCCGCGGCCAGCCCGCGGGACCGGTGACGGTGAAGGGCGTGCGCATCGGCGTCCCCATCTGCGAGGACCTCTGGCTGGAAGAGTCCGGGGATTACGAGAACGTCGTCGAGACGCTGGCCGAAACCGGCGCCGAGATCCTGGTGTCGCCCAACGGCTCGCCCTATGCCCGCGACAAGGGCGACGTCCGCCTGTCAGTGGCGGTGGCGCGTGTCACCGAGAGCGGCCTGCCGCTGGTCTATCTCAACCAGGTCTGCGGCCAGGACGAGCTGGTGTTCGACGGCGCATCGTTTGCGCTCAACGGCGATCTCTCGCTGGCCGCGCAGCTGCCATCGTTCGAGGAATGCGTCGCCACGCTGCGCTTCACCAGGAACGGCGACGATTGGCGCTGCGCCGGTCCGATCGCAAAGCTGCCAGAGGGCGACAAGGCCGACTATGCCGCCTGCGTGCTGGGCCTGCGCGATTACGTCACCAAGAATGGCTTTCCGGGCGTGCTGCTCGGCATTTCCGGCGGCATCGATTCCGCGCTGTGCGCCGCGATCGCGGTCGATGCGCTCGGCGCCGATCAGGTTCACGGCGTGATGCTGCCTTATCGCTTCACCGCACCAAGCTCGATCGCGGATGCCGGCGAACTCGCCGGCCATTTCGGCATTCGCTACGAGGTGCTGCCGATCGCGGAGGCCGTGAACGGCTTCGAGACCATCCTGTCTGATGTCTTCAAGAATTTGCCGCGCGACATCACCGAGGAGAATTTGCAGGCCCGCACCCGCGGCACGCTGCTGATGGCGATCTCCAACAAGACCGGGCTGATGGTGGTGACCACAGGCAACAAGTCGGAGATGTCGGTCGGCTACGCCACGCTCTATGGCGACATGAACGGCGGCTTCAACCCGATCAAGGACCTCTACAAGACCCAGGTGTTTCGCCTCGCGGCCCTGCGCAACACATGGAAACCGGAGGATGCGCTCGGGCCGTCAGGCGAAGTCATTCCGCCCGACATCATCACGCGCCCGCCGACGGCCGAGCTGCGCGAGAACCAGACCGACCAGGATTCACTGCCGCCCTACGATCTGCTCGATGCGATCCTGGAGCGCCTGGTCGAGCGCGAGGAGCCGCTCGAGCAGATCATCGCGGCCGGCTTCGATCGCGACACGGTCACGCGGATCGACCATCTCCTCAACATCGCCGAATACAAGCGCCGGCAGGCCGCGCCGGGGGTGAAGGTGACGCGTAAGAATTTTGGCCGCGATCGCCGCTATCCCATCACCAACCGCTTTCGCGACAAGGGCGACAAGCTACCCACACCCGACGAGACCCTGGTCTCGCGCGGCGGCCGCGCCTCCAACGACGCTTTCGAGGGCTAGCTACTTCTGCTGCTGCGGCAAGAACTGCGGACCGACCGAGCGGATCGGCCTGTTCTCTGCAGGCGCTGCCGCCGTGTCCGCGGGCGGAGCGGTGGGCGGCGCGTTCGCCGCGGTCGGCGGAGGGGTCGTACCCTTCTTGGCGTTGGCAGGAGCCGGCGCGCCCTTGTTGAGCTGCCGCTGCTGCATTTTCTTGGCGCTCTCCTCGGTGACGATGATGTCGCCCTGCTGCTCGACGGCGGCCTTGTCGTCGGCCGATTTCAGCGCGTCCGCCCAGCTCTGGCCCGCCGCCTTGCAGGAGCAGGACGGGTTGAACTCGCTGCGGAATTTGAACGCGTTCGGCAGCGCCGAATAGGGCTGGCCGTTGACCGAGACCGCGGCGTTCATGTCTTCGCCGGGATTGCGATAGGTATAGAGCGCGGCATCGGCCGCCGGGCACAGCGCCTTGCAGGCCTTCTCGTCGTCGGGGAAGCGCGCCGGCACGGTCGCGAACGAGACCGGGAAATAGGCGCCGTCGCAGGTGCGCACGCAGACGGTGCGGAAGGTGCCGGATTGCGGGCCGAGATCGGACGGCGGTGCGCCCGGATTGGCGTTGTTGCCGCCGAACAGATTGCTCAGGAAGTTGCCGCCGCCCTGCGACTGCTGCGCGGCCGCGGCATATTGCGGGCCGCAATTGTTCTGCGCCAGCGCCAGCAGCACCGAACGCTTTTGATTGTCGCGCTCGGGATTGTAGCCGCCCACGCTTCCCGCACGCAGCCGCTCCAGGTTCGAGGTGATCTGGTCGAGGTTCGACCGCATCTGCTGGATCTGGGTGTTGACCGGACCGCATTGCGCCTGCTGGCCGCCGAACAGCGAGAAGAAGCCGGAGGAGTCACAGCCCATCCGCTTGGCCTGCGAGGTCACGCGGTCGAGCTCGGCCTGCTGCCGGGTCTGGGAGTCCTGGTAGCGCCGGATCTGTTCATCCTTGGCGGGATCGCCGCTGCCGCCGCGGTCGAGCCCGGCGAGCTGGCCTTCCAGCCGCACGCAGATCGGATTGCTGCCGGGTGCGCCCTGCGGCGGCGGGCCGGGTGGGCTGACTTGCGCGCTGCCGGGCGGGCCGGCCTGCGCGATCGCATCGGTTACGACGGTGAGCGCACCAAGAAAGCCGCCAAGCAGCGCGACGCAGGCAAGGAGCGGACGGGAACGAGAGAGAGACAAAAATGCAGGCATATCCGCCATTCTAGCGATGTCACGGCCCGCGCCGACTCCACGAGAACTGCTCCAATGGAACGGCCGGGCCGGTGCGCGCCTTCCAATACCCGCTTCCGCAGGCATCGTCACGTCGTTTCGGGCAGCGCAGATGTGGGCCTAAGACCCGCCAGTTCCGAACGAATTCAGCGCTGGCAGGTGATTGCGACGTATTCTTCGCAGTGGCCTTGGACGCAGTTTGTGCCGGATTTGGGGACAGAGCCGGTAATTTCGTCGGGATCGACCTTGCGGTAGGCCGAGGCCTGCGCGAACTGCCGGGACTGGCAGTAGGAGCGGGCAGCGGACGCGCCGCATTTCTCGCCCTTGGCCAGGCACTGGTCGACGCCGTAGCCGTCGGCCTGGTTGGCGATGATGAACACGCGGGTCTCGGCGCAGGCGCCGGTGGCCGCGAAAAGGAAGGCAATGGAGACGAGCACGGGCAATGATCGCATGAAAATACCGGGGGCAAAAAAGGAACCGCCGGCATCCCGAATAAACTCAAAAGGTTAAGGATGATAAACCATGACGGCCGCGCCGGCAGATCGGCTGCGAAAAACGGCGATTTCGCGGCTCCCTTGACGCAAGGGCCCTTCGTAGCCCATATGTTCCCTCATGAACGGTCTCCTCGCCATTTGTGGCATTTGCCGCGAGATTACGAGCTAGCGATTCGCTGGCTGGAGCCGTCTTTTCTCAAAAATTGAGAGCCTCGGACGCCCGGCCGCAAGGGATGGGTTTGTCATGGAATTGCGCCTCTACGATACGTTGACGAAGGAGAAGCGGCTGTTCGTGCCGCGCGATCCCGCGCGCGTCGGCATGTATGTCTGCGGACCGACGGTCTACGACTTCGCCCATATCGGCAATGCGCGTCCCGTGATCGTGTTCGACGTGCTGTTCCGGCTGCTGCGCCATCTCTATGGCGACGCGCATGTGAAATATGTCCGCAACATCACCGACGTCGACGACAAGATCAACGACCGCGCCGCGCGCGATTTTCCGGGCCTGCCGCTGAACGAGGCGATCCGCAAGGTCACCGAGGAAACCGGCCGGCAGTTTCACGCCGACGTCGATGCGCTCGGCGCGCTCAGGCCGAGCGTCGAGCCGCGCGCGACCGAGCATATCGTCGAGATGCGCGAGATCATCGAGCGGCTGGTCAAGGGCGGCTTCGCCTATGTCGCCGAGGATCACGTGCTGTTCTCGCCGCAGGCGATGAATGCGGCGAACTCCGACCTGCCGCGCTACGGTGCGCTGTCAAAACGTTCGCTCGACGAGATGATCGCGGGCGCACGCGTCGACGTCGCGCCCTACAAGAAGGACTCGACCGACTTCGTGCTGTGGAAGCCGTCGAAGCCCGGCGAGCCGTCATGGCCGTCGCCGGCCGGCATTGCGGCCGAAGGGCGTCCGGGCTGGCACATCGAGTGCTCGGCCATGGCCTGGAAGCACCTCGGCGAGCAGTTCGACATCCACGGCGGCGGCATCGATCTCGTGTTTCCCCATCACGAGAACGAGGTGGCGCAGACCTGCTGCGCGTTCCATCAGGAGCGCATGGCGAACTACTGGATGCACAACGGCTTCCTGCAGGTCGAAGGCGACAAGATGTCGAAGTCGCTCGGCAATTTCGTGACCATCCGCGAATTGCTCGCGGATTGGCCGGGCGAGGTGCTGCGCCTGAACATGCTGAAGACGCATTACCGTTCGCCGATCGACTGGACGCTGAAGGCGCTGGAGGAAAGCTCCAAGACGCTCGACGAGTGGTACCGCGCGACAGCTAATGCGCCGGCGGCAAAACCCGCCGACAGCGTGATCGAGCCGATGCTCGACGATCTCAATACGCCGCTGACGATCGCGGCGCTGCATGGCCTGCGCAACGATGCGGGCGCGCTCGCTGCATCGCTGAAGCTGCTCGGCTTCCTGTCCGAGAGCGCCGCGCAGTGGGAGGGCCGCAAGCAGAAGGCGAGCGGAGTCGATGCCGGCGAAGTCGAACGCCTGATCTCGGAGCGGACTGCCGCGCGGGCGCGAAAGGACTTCAAGGAGTCCGACCGCATCCGCGATCTGCTGGCCGCAATGGGCGTTGCGATCAAGGATTCCAAGGAAGGCACCACCTGGGAGGTTGCGCGATGAAGCGGCCGGACACGCCATTTCCGCGGCACTGGATCTATTACATCGCGATCAAGATCGGCCTGCTGGCCGGCGCAGTGGCACTGGTGCTCAAGCTGTACGGGTTTTGGTGAGGACGATGGGACAGAGTTTACCTAAGCCGGGCCTCCGGCCATTCCTCCCCGACGACGTGGCCATGCTCGCCGCGATCTTTGTCGCGAGCATTGGGGAGCTGACCGATGAGGACTACACCGAGTCGCAGCAGGAAGCCTGGATGGCGGCGGCCGAGGACGAGGAGTTCGGCAAGCGGCTCGCAGCCGACCTGACCCTGATCGCGACGCTGCAGGGCTCGCCCGTGGGCTTTGCCTCGCTGCGCGGCGCGGACCACATCCGCATGCTCTATGTGCATCCGGCCGTGGGCCGGCAGGGTGTTGCGACCATGCTGATCGACGCGCTGGAGAAGCTCGCCGGTGGCCGCGGCGCCAAGAGCCTCACGGTCGATGCCAGCGACACCGCGCAGAGCTTCTTCGCCAAGCGCGGCTACACCGCCCAGCAGCGCAACAGCATCTCGCTCAACGACGAATGGCTCGCCAACACCACCATGAAAAAGACGCTCGGAGAGGCGCAATGAGCAAGGAGCGCCTGTATCTGTTCGACACCACGCTGCGCGACGGCGCGCAGACCAATGGCGTCGACTTCACGCTCACGGACAAGCAGGTGATCGCGGGCATGCTCGACGATCTCGGCATCGACTATGTCGAGGGCGGCTATCCCGGCGCCAACCCGCTCGACAACGAGTTCTTCGCGACCAGGCCGAAGCTCGACCACGCCCGCTTCACCGCCTTCGGCATGACGCGGCGGGCAGGGCGGTCGGTCTCCAACGACCCCGGCGTCGCCGCGCTGATCGAGGCCAAGGCCGACGCGATCTGCTTCGTCGCAAAGTCCTCCGCCTATCAGGTCCGTGTCGCGCTGGAGACGACCAAGGAGGAAAACCTCGCCTCGATCCGCGACAGCGTCAGTGCGGCGAAGAAGGCCGGCCGCGAGGTCATGCTCGACTGCGAGCATTTCTTCGACGGCTACAAGGAAGATCCGGAGTTCGCGCTGGCCTGCGCGAAGGCCGCCTACGAGTCCGGCGCGCGCTGGGTGGTGCTGTGCGACACCAATGGCGGCACCATGCCGCACGAGGTCGAGACTATCGTCACCGCGGTCACGAAGCACATACCCGGCGATCACGTCGGCATCCACGCCCATAACGACACCGAGCAGGCGGTGGCGAATTCGCTCGCAGCCGTGCGCGCCGGTGCGCGCCAGATCCAGGGCACGCTCAACGGCCTCGGCGAGCGCTGCGGCAACGCCAATCTCTGCTCGCTGGTGCCGACGCTGAAGCTGAAGGCGGAGTTTGCCAACGCCTTCGAGATCGGCGTGACCGACGACAAGCTCGCGAGCCTCGTAAAAGTCTCGCGCACGCTCGACGACATGCTCAACCGCGCGCCGAACCGGCACGCGGCCTATGTCGGCGAGAGTGCCTTCGTTACCAAGACCGGCATTCATGCCTCGGCCGTGCTGAAGGATCCGCAGACCTATGAGCATGTGACGCCCGAGCTGGTCGGCAATCACCGCAAGGTGCTGGTGTCCGACCAGGCCGGCCGCTCCAACGTGATCGCCGAGCTCGACCGCGCCGGCATCGCTTATGAAAAGAGCGATCCGAAGCTGACGCGCCTCGTCGAGGAACTGAAGGAGCGGGAAGCGGCGGGCTTCGCCTATGAATCCGCCAACGCCTCGTTCGACCTGCTGGCGCGCCGGACGCTCGGCAAGGTGCCCGAATATTTCAAGGTCGAGCAGTTCGACGTCAATGTCGAGCAGCGCTACAACGCGGTCGGTGAGCGCGTCACGGTGGCGCTCGCGGTGGTGAAAGTAGACGTTGCCGGCGAGCATTTGATCTCGGCCGCCGAAGGCAACGGCCCCGTCAACGCGCTCGACGTCGCGCTGCGAAAAGACCTCGGCAAGTACCAGAAGTACATCGAGGGGCTGAAGCTGATCGACTACCGCGTGCGTATCCTCAATGGCGGCACCGGCGCGGTCACGCGCGTGCTGATCGAGAGCGAGGACGAGAACGGCGAGAACTGGACCACGGTCGGCGTGTCCCCGAACATCATCGACGCCTCGTTCCAGGCGCTGATGGATTCGGTGATCTACAAGCTCGTGAAATCGGGCGCGCCGGCGTAGGATCCCGCGGCGGCGCCGCAAGCGCCGTCATTGCGAGCGAAGCGAAGCAATCCAGAATCTTTCCGCGGCAACAGTCTGGATTGCTTCGTCGCTTCGCTCCTCGCAATGACGAAGGAGGAGGGGGCACGGCAATGATCGACCACATCTCCGTTGGCGTCAGCGATCTCGATCGCTCCGCAAAATTCTACGAAGCAGCCCTTGGCGCGCTCGGTCTCACCCGCGTGGTGACGCGGCCGGGCATGATCGGCTTCGGCAAGGCCTATCCCGAATTCTGGATCAATCTGCGCGCCGGCATGCCGCGCGTGGCGCCGGGGAGCGGCAGTCACATCTGCCTGCGCGCCAAGACCACCGCTGAGATCGACGCGTTTCATGCGGCGGCGGTGTCAGCAGGAGGCGACTCCGAGAGCGAGCCGGCGATCCGCCCGCACGACCGCGTGCGCTATTATGCAGCCTTCGTCACCGACCCGGACGGCAACCGCATTGAGGCGGTGACGTTTCCGCAAGACTAGGGGCTGCGTCTACAGCCGCCCCGCCACGTCGGGTGCAAGGTCGGTCTGGTTGTCCGGGATCTGCGCCGCAGCGGCCTTCAGGCGCGGCACGATATCCTCGACCCGGTCAGCCTTGAGGATCTCGACCGAGAGACCCGGCCGGATGAACTGGGTCTGTCGCATATGCGACACCAGCGAGAACAGCGGCTCCCAGAAGCCATCGACATTGGCGAGCAGCACCGGCTTGGCGTGGCGGCCGAGCTGCTGCCAGGTCAATTGCTCGACCAGCTCTTCCAGCGTGCCGAGGCCGCCGGGCAGGGCGACGAATGCATCGGAGCGCTCGAACATCAGCCGCTTGCGCTCGTGCATGTCGGGGGTGACGACCATCTCCTGCACGCGCGTCAGCGCGTTCTCGCGCATCCTGAGGAAGTCGGGAATGATGCCGGTGACGAGACCGCCGTGATCCAGCACGGATGTCGCGACCGCGCCCATCAGCCCGAGCGAACCACCGCCATAGACGAGGCGGATGTTGTTCTCGGCGAGCGCCTTGCCCAGCGCTTTCGCGGCATCGACGAATTTGGGGTTGGTTCCTGGGCCTGAGCCGCAGTAGACGCAGACGGTTTTGATCGTGCTCATTCGGGTCATGATGCATTGCAGCGAAGGGGCGTCAAGCCCAATCGGTGATTCGCCGGTACCCGGAAAGTACCGGTAAATGACGACAAACAATGCGGGAATTCGTTCCCGGCGGGGTGCGCCCGGCTGGTGAAGTCTCTATATGGACAGGCGAAAATCGTTAATCGCAGCAGGCCCGTATCCGGCGGGCCTTTCAGGTTTCTGATGGATCATCCTCATTCGCCGCAAGGTGCGGAAGCGCCCGGGCCGGCCGCCAATTCGCTGGAGCGGGCCACCCTCGCCGGGACTCTGGCGCATCTTTGGCCCTATATCTGGCCGAGCGACCGGGCCGACCTCAAGATGCGCGTGGTCTGGTCGATCGTGCTGCTGCTCGCCGCCAAGCTGATCACGCTGACGGTGCCGTTCAGCTTCAAATGGGCGACGGACG
>JAEWBW010000530.1 GCA_023390955.1 Pseudomonadota bacterium | reverse complement strand
GTTATGGCCTGATCCATCAAGGGTTGCGGTTCCCGCAAATGCTATTTTAATATGAGGAATTTGCAGCCGGGTGATTGCCATGGGAAAGGTCTTTCTCAGCCACAAGCAGCATTTCGCCAACGAGGCCGAACAGCTGGATGCTCTCCTCAGCAAGGCCGTGCCGGGGGCGAATGTCTTTCGGTCGGAAGACATCGACAAGGGGAAGGAGTGGCGGACGGCCATTGACGAGGAACTCGACGACGCGAAATGCTTCGTGCTCCTCTACACGAGCCCCGAACAGGATTGGTCCTGGTGCTTCTATGAGGCGGGAAGGTTCTCCCGGAAGGGACGCAGGCCGCGTCCGGTGGGCTGCCTGCATCCCGAGGCGATCGAACTGCCCAGTCCTCTTGCGAACCTTCAAGGCATAAAAGCGCGCTCCGCCGATATCCGGAAGTGGTTGGGTGGCCAGTTCTTCCGCGATGTTCGTTCAAGCAAACCGAGCGCGGCCGAATTGGGGGAGACCGCCGATGCCATTGAAAAACTTGTCAACGGCATGCCGACCAAAGAGAACTTCCTGAAACCTTATATCTGGATCGTGCCGAAAACGCCCACCGACTGGGATGCGAGCAACAAGAGCCGCACCATTGATTTCTCCAACGCGTCCGTCGAAGTCGACCGGATCTCTGCGAATAGCCTTGGATTTTCCGATACGCCGAGCCTTGAGTTGTTGCCATTCCTCCGCCGGATCTCATGCGAGACGGATGCGCAGCCCGGCAAGATCGAATTCTGGATCTCGAAATTTTTCGAGTCACTGCAGGGGGCGGTCGATGGAATGTCAAATTTTCAGGAAGAGGCTTATTTCCGCCATGAGAACGGAAAGATCCTGCGGCCCGTCGTCGTCAGCTTCACAAGGTGTGCGGGCGGTCCCGTATGCAGGTTGCGCGTGATCTTTGCGGAAGCCTTCGGCAGTCCGCTGACCGACGCGCCGGGGCCGACGCAGCGCCTTTCGATCGGCGCGCGTCTCGCGATCCGCACCCGCCTGGAGATCGTCGATCCGTTCATCGGACGTGTCTCGCAAATCCAGCTGGAGAAATCACGGAGCCGGCGCGCGGAAGACGAGATCGGTCGCAAGATTGGTATCGGCAGCCGCCTGGTGGAAGCCCTTGACACGATTGTCCGCGAGGCGGCTTCACACGGCATGAGGCTGGGCGAAGATCCGCCGAAGCTGTTCGAGGGGGCCGCGCAACACGAATACGAAGCGATACGAGATCGCGGACAGGAGGTTTGGACGCAACTCAACGAGGCAGCCCCAATCGGCGATCAGACCGGGGATTATTCGAAGACGGAAACCATGCTCGGTGAGTTGAAGCGGATCAACGAAGACTATCTCGCACTTGCTCTGCCCCGCCTTGAAGAACTGCTCGTGCCTGCGACGAAGCGACGCCGTTCCTCATAGACGGCCGACCCCGGCAACGGGACCTGACGCGGCCGTCTTTCGCAATCGCATGTTTCGCCAATCGTGGAGGCGTATGGCCTGCATGTGCGCTTGTGATGGCAAGCCGCGTGGGCTTCCGCTAACATCGGCCAACAATCCCGCCTGTTCAAATCCGCCTATTCAGGAGTGAAACGATGGAATACCGCCGCTTGGGTGCGTCAGGACTTTCGGTGCCGGCCTTGAGCCTGGGCACGGGTACGTTCGGCGGCGTCGGCCGCCTCGCGGCTTGGGGAACGACCGACGCGACCGAGGCGCGGCGCCTGCTGGATATCTGTCTCGATGCCGGCGTCTCGATGTTCGACACCGCCAATGTCTACTCGCTCGGCGAGTCCGAGCGCGTCCTCGGCGAGGCCATCAAGGGTCGGCGCGACCAGGTCTTGATCTCGACCAAGGCGACCTTCCGCTTCGGCGACGGGCCCAACGACATCGGCTCGTCACGGCAGAATTTGCTGAAGGCGATCGACGCCTCGCTCAGCCGGCTCGGCACCGATTACATCGACCTGTTCCAGCTCCACGGCTTCGACGCGATGACGCCGCCCGAGGAGGTGCTCTCGACGCTCGACGTTCTCGTCCGGGCCGGCAAGATCCGATATGTCGGCGTCTCGAATTTCTCGGGCTGGCATCTCATGAAATCGCTCGGTGTCGCCGACAAGCATGGCTACCCGCGCTATGTCGCCAACCAGACCTATTATTCGCTGATCGGGCGCGACTACGAATGGGAGCTGATGCCGCTGGGCCTCGACCAAGGCCTCGGCGCCGTCGTGTGGTCGCCGCTGGGCTGGGGCCGTCTCACCGGAAAGATCCGCCGCGGCCAGCCCAAGCCCGAAGTCAGCCGGTTGCCCAAGACCGCCGAGTTCGGTCCGCCGGTGCCGGACGAGCACGTCTACCGCGTCGTCGACGCCATCGACGAGGTCGCGAAGGAGACCGGCAAGAGCGTGTCGCAGATCGCCCTGAACTGGCTGCTGCAGCGTCCGACGGTGTCGACCCTGATCATCGGCGCCCGCAACGAACAGCAGCTGCGCGAAAATCTCGGCGCGGGCGGCTGGTCCCTGACCAAGGACCAGATCGCAAAGCTCGACGAAGCCAGCAAGGTGACGCTGCCTTATCCCTATTGGCACCAGCGCGTGACGTTCAGCGACCGCAATCCGCCGCCGGTCTAGAGAAGATCCGGATTTGCAGTAGCCGCGCGTTCCGCGGCTACTCTTCCGGCTCGGTCGTGAACAGCAGCGGATAGCCCTTGGCGCGGCCGGCATCGGTCGCGCGCGTCGCCTTGGTTTCGGCGACGTCCTTGGTGAACACCGCGACCACGCAGGCTCCCAATTTGTGCGCGGTGATCATGACCTTGTAGGCCTGATCCTCCGTCATGCGGAACTCGGCCTTCAGGATCATGGTGACGAATTCGCGCGGCGTGTAGTCGTCGTTGATCAGGATGACCTTGTGCAGCCGCGGCCGCTCGACCTTGGTCTTCGCCTTCGTTTTCGGCTTGATGACGGTGTTGTCGCTCATTCCGTCTCCTGACACATGTCAGGCCCTGGTTCCCGCCGCGTGCGGCGCTTGCGGCTTCTCACTTTATTGCAGAACCTGCACCTTCTCCAAGGTGAGATAGCCTCATGAGGGGTCAGCTGTTTTGCAGGCGATTGTAGCGCACCGCCATTATGTGGCCGAGCCACACCGACACCAGCCAGCAAACCACGGAGGCGCCGATATAGGCCAGTGCCACGTATTTCATGCCGCCATGGAACAGGCGGAACGTCTCAAGGCTGAAGGTCGAGAAGGTGGTGTAGCCACCGCAGAAGCCGGTCATGACGAACTGCCGGTGCTCGGGCCGCGCCAGCACGCGGCCTTCAGGACTGGTCAGCGTCGCATAGAAGCCGATGATCAGTGATCCCGTGCCGTTGATGAACAGCGTTGCCCAGGGAAAGGCGGAGCCGGTTTCGAGCGCAAGGCCGACGAGGTAGCGCGTCAGGCCGCCAACGATGCTGCCGGCGGAAACCCAGGCATAGAGCGCGGCGATGCTCCAACGTTCGGTCGGGGTGAGGCTCGCCATCGCTGCTAGCCTCCGATGCCGTCGGCGAGGAAGAAGCCGCAACTCACCGCGGCGAGGCAAAGACCGACCGACAACGCGACATTGCCGAGCGCAGGACCAGTCTTGCCGTTGTGCGCGAGCGTCAGCGTTTGCAGGCTGAAGGAGGACACGGTGGTGTAGCAGCCGAGAAAGCCGGTCACCGCGAACAGCCAGGGATTGGGCGAGGCAAATAACGAGCCGGGATGGGTCGCCAGCGCGCCAAGGATGCCGATCAGGAAGGCGCCGGTGACGTTGATGGTCACGGTGCCCCACGGAAAGGCCTCGCCAAAACGCCGCGTGATCACGATGGTGACGAAATAGCGCGTGCAGCCGCCGAGCACGCTGCCGATCATGATCGCAAGGATGCCGCTCACCACGTCGAATGGTCCCCCGTTGTGTCCATCATGGGCTCGCCGGTCGCGCGATGCCGCCGCCGATCGCGAACAGTCCTGCAAGCGATATCAGCGCGAATCCAAGTCCCGCCAGAAAGGTGCCGGCCGGACCATAGGCATCCCATAGCGCGCCGGCGATGACGCTTGCCGCCAGCATCGCCAGCCCCGTGAACAGGTTGAAATAGCCGAACGCCGTGCCGCGCAGCTGCGGTGGTGCGCTGTCGGCGACCAGCGCCGCGAACAGGCCCTGCGTCAATCCCATGTGTAGGCCCCACAGCACGACGCCGACCGCGAGTCCCCCAAGGTTCGGCAGCAGCGCGAGCGCGAGGTCGCTGCCGGCGAGCACGACGAGCCCGACTGCCAGCAGGCCGGTGCGGTTGATGCGGTCGGCCAGCACGCCCGCCGGATAGGCCGACAGCGCGTAGACGATGTTCATCAGCACCAGCACCGCCGGCACCCACATCGCGCTCAGCCCGATGTTTTGTGCACGCAGGATCAGGAAGGCCTCGCTGAAGCGCGCCAGCGTGAAGACCACGCCGACCGCGACGACGCGCCAATAGACTGGACCGAGCCGGCGCATCGCGGCGGTGTTGAGCGGATTGCGCGAAGGCTCGCGGCCGGGCTCGGGATCGGGCTCCCTGACGCCGAACGCTATCAGGGCGAGGGCGAGAAACGCCGGCAGCACCGCAAACCAGAAGACCGTCGAGAAATTGTCCGCGGTCCACCACATCAGGCCGATCGCCACCAGCGGTCCGACGAAGGCACCGATGGTGTCGAGCGACTGGCGCAGGCCGAAGCTCGCCCCGCGCAAGCCGGGAGGGGCAAGGTCCGCAATCAGCGCATCGCGCGGCGCGCCGCGGATGCCTTTGCCGACGCGGTCGATGAAGCGTGCCGCGACCAGCCATCCGACGCTGGGCGCGAGCGGGAACATCGGCTTGGTCAGCGCGGCAAGGCCGTAGCCGAGCACGGCAAGCAGCTTGCGCCGGCCGAGCCAGTCCGACAGCGCGCCCGAGAAGATCTTCGTGATCGAGGCGGTGGCCTCCGCTAAGCCCTCGATGATTCCGACGGTGATGGTGGAGGTGCCGAGCACTGTCACGAGATAGAGCGGCAGCAGCGCATGGATCATCTCGGAGGAGATATCCATCAGCATCGAGACGAAGCCGAGCACCCAGACGCCCCTGGGAATTTTGGCCAGTGATGGATTCGCCGCCGCCGTCGTCACGCCGTGTCCTTGTTCACAAGCAAAGCCCGCCGCGCAGCGAGGCTTCATCCGAATCGCACCGTGCTTCAGGCAACAAAAAACCCGCCAGCGGCGGGTTGTCCATGCTCCCGCCAAAGGCAGAGGCCCATCATTGCCTCACCTCAAGCAGGAGTCATCAGCCCAATACGATCGAGTGTCGCCGGGCGGTTGTCGGGGGACTCCATCCCCATCTGTGCAACGAGCCTAGCATGGAAATTTCGCCGCACAATAGGGCGGCAGCTTTCCACGGTGGATGATGGCGACGGCTCTCGTGTGACGCGGCACGAGCGTGGCGGACCTGCGGCGGCTTTGCGCAACCATGCGCGCCGCGCCTAACTCGAATGTGAAGCGCAAGCGATCTTCGCGCTTTGCGGGAGCGGCAATGCATGTCACCATCGCGTCATACGACGGGAGGGCGCGATGCGCTTGCTGTTCTCGATCGGGGCTGTGCTGGTGACCGGCATGCTGGCGGGGAGCGATGCCGTGAGCGTCGCTGCGCCGGGTCCAAATTTTCAATCCCAGCGGACGGCGGCGGACAACAGGGACGCGCAGAGCGTCGACGTCGAGCTGATCCTCGCGGTCGACGTCTCCTACTCCATGGACATGGATGAGCTCGCGATCCAGCGCGAGGGCTACGCCCAGGCGATCATCTCGAAGGAGTTCCTGCAGGCCCTCAAGGCGGGACCGAACGGCCGGATCGCCGTGACCTATTTCGAATGGGCGGCCTCCACCGACCAGAAGATCATCATTCCCTGGCGCCTGATCGACGGCCCGGAGACCGCGGATGCGGTCGCCGCAGAAATCATGAAGACGCCGATCCGGCGCGCTTCGCGCACCTCGATCTCGGGCGCGATCAATTTCGCCATGCCGCTGTTCGACGAGGATCCCTATCGCGGCCTCCGCCGCGTCATCGACATTTCCGGCGACGGTCCCAACAACAATGGCGGACCGGTGACGGTGGCGCGTGATGCCGCGCTGGAGAAGGGCATCGTGATCAACGGGCTGCCGATCATGGTCAAGGAGCCGTCCTATTCGACCATGGATATCGACAACCTCGATTTCTATTACGAGGATTGCGTGATCGGCGGTCCCGGCTCCTTCGTGGTGACGATCAAGGAGCGCGAGAAATTCAAGGAGGCGATCCGCACCAAGCTCCTGATGGAGGTGGCCGGCGTGATGCCCGCGCCCAATCTGGTGCGTGTCGCCCAGAAGGAGCGGGAGCCGCGCGTGAATTGCCTGATCGGCGAGAAGATCTGGCAGGACCGCTGGGGGCGGTAGGGCGCGCACTCAGGCCATTTCGACGAGGCCTTTCAAATTCTGATCCATGCTGCGCAAGGTCGTGAATGCGGATTCGTAGGCGCCCGTGCCGACGTCTCGCCAAACACTTGCAACCCTTTTCATCAGCTCCGGGATCGTCAGCGGCAGACTTGCGGCCTCCTGCAGCGCGCCCTTCTCGTTGATGAGATATCGCGCGTTGAGTGCGAACAGGACCTGCGCCATGCAGGCGAGCGCCCGATAGATACTCCCCGCGATATGTGTCGTCTCCGCGCGCCGCGCCGCGAGCTCGGCATTCTCGATGCTGAACAGGACCTCCCACTGAAACTTTCGGATCAACGCCTCGCGTAGCGCCGCGGGATAGGGGAGTGTCGTGGATTTCAGCCCGGCAATGATCTGACGGGGATCGTGCAGCGGCCGGCAATGGGCGATCTCGCCGGCCCAGATGGCCGAGCAGAAGCCATGGGCATGGCCGGGCTGGTAGTCCATCGTGATGCTGCCGGCACGGCAGGCCTCGATCACCGCACGCACCGCGCCGATCTCACGGTAGAGCAGGTCGACCTTGTGTCCCGCAATGCCCAGCCACGCGCCGCCGACGATCCATGGTCCCCACTCGCCGATGGCAGTCACCGTGGTGGCATCCGGGTCGTCAGCAAGCTGCTTTGCGACGTCGAGTAGCGCTCGCGTGTCGAGCGGCTGCGTTGCCGAAAAATACAGGCCGATGTCGTAATCCGAGGCAGGGCCGGCGGTGCCACGTGCTCGCGAGCCCCCGAGCACGATCGCCTCGACGCCAGGCACATCCGCAAGGGATAGCGTGATCCGCTCCAGCAAAGCATCCATGCGATGGCCTCTGTCCCAAGCCGTGAACTTCCGACGTCATTGGCGATACTGCGGCGGCAGATCGCACACAAGTCCGCAGGATGGTGATGCGTATGCCAACCGTCCGCTGCTAGATTGGACCGGGAATGCCGAGCGCTTCAGGGGATTGCAATGACCGACGAAGGTCCGATGATGACCGGTGCCGCGACCGTTCTCGTCGTCACCGACATGGCCAAAAGCATGGCCTATTATCGCGACGTGCTCGGCTTCGAGGTGACGTTCGAATACGGCCAGCCGGTGAACTACGTCTGCCTGTGCCGCGACGACGTCGCGTTGCATCTGATCGTCTCGGTCAGGACCAAGCGATTGCCAGGCAACACCGCTGTCTGCGTCTTCGTCCGCGACATCGACCGCGTCTATGCCGAGTTCTGCGCGCGAGGCGCCCGGCTGACTGGCGAACCGCAAACTTATGACTACGGAATGCGTGAGTTTGAGGTTCTCGATCTCGACGGGAACCAGCTGATCGTCGGCATGGGCGTCTCATCCTGATGTTTGGCCCAAATTCGGCCAAATAGCCCCCTTGAACAGGCTGAGGGACACTGGGTGCCTCTGCTGGCATCGGAAGCGCCCTCGGAGTATGATTTGCGGACGATTTGACGGAAACCAAATGCCCAGCCTCTTACGTTCCTGCGGCCTCGCAACCCTGTTCGCCGTGCTCTGCCTCGGCGCAATGCCGGCTGATGCTCAGGTGGCTCCCCTGAGATATTGGATGCCGGGCGGACCGTTTGGCTACGGCGGCGACGCCGGGCAGCGCGCGGACATCGACGGCAGCTTCTCGAGCTACACGGCCGGTGAGGCCGCTTCGCGCTACAATTTTTCGAACGGCTTCTTCGTCGGAAGCGATCGCGGCAATGTTGGCTGGAACGGCCTCAGCCAGCTTGGGCCCGTCGGTAATTTCAGCGCGCTCTCCTACCAGAGCAGCCAGGTCGGCTACAATTACAAGACCGCTGGCGGCATGCCCGTCACCTTCTTCGCCGGTTTCGACACGATGAAATACGGCAATGGCATCGGCAGCTCGCTGGCGCCGCTGACTTCCGGCGCCGGGCCCGGCTATAGCGGTTTTGCCGGCGTCGAGTTCAAGCCGACCTCCAATCTTAGCCTGTCGTTCGGGGCTGCCTTTACCCAGCAGCAATCGGGCCGCATGGACAGCGACATCAATTCGAACATGTTGCCCGGCGAGTCGCCGGTGTTCGGCGGAATGCGGCGCTAGAGCATGATCCGGGAAAGTGTGCAGCGGTTTCCCGAAAGATCATGCTCAAGAAATAGAGCCTATCGCGTGAACCGCGCCACCAGCTCGACATGCGGTGTATGGCGGAACTGATCGACCGGCACGACGCTGTCGATCTTGTAGCCTCCATCGATCAGCAATCGTGCATCGCGCGCGAAGGTCGCGACATTGCAGGACACCGCGACGACGACGGGCACCTTGCTGGCGGCAAGTTTCAGCGCTTGCGCCTGTGCGCCCTGGCGCGGCGGATCGAACACGGCGGCGTCGAACTCGCGCAACTCCTGCGGCACCAGCGGCCGGCGGAACAGGTCGCGCGGCTCGGCCTTGATCGGCTTCAGGCCTGGTGTGCGCGCGGCTTTGGCCAGCGCGGCGATCGCGCCGGCATCGCTGTCATAGGCTGTGACGCGCGACTTCTCCGCGAGCCTCAAGGCAAACGGGCCGACGCCGCAGAAGAGGTCGAGGACCTCTTTCGCCTTGCCGACGCGCTCGGCGACGAGAGAGGCAAGCGTCTCTTCGCCTGCGACGGTCGCCTGCAGGAACGAGCCCGGCGGCAGCGTGACCTCGGCGCGTCCCATTTTCACCGACGGCGGGAGCCGCTGCAACACCAACTCGCCGTGGCGCGTCAGCCGCGCCAGGCGATGTTGCTCGGCGACACGCGAGAGCGCGGTGATCAGTGGCGTCGGCAACGGACCGGTGCCGCGCACGTCGGCATCGAGGCCGTTGGCGGTCGCGGTGACCTGGATATCGAGCGGCTTTGTCACCGCCATCTTCGATGACAGCGGCTCGGCGATTGCCCAGGCGGCATCGAGCGCGCCCTCGAGCGCGGGGTCGAGGATCGGGCAGCGATGGATCGGGATCACGTCGTGCGAGCTCGCGGCTGCGAAGCCGACCTTGAGGATCTCGTGGGTGCCGAACCGTCCATGCAGCGTGATGCGGCGTCGGCCGGCGCCATGCGCGTCGACCAGCGGCGCGACCTCGCAGTCGAGTCCGGCCTGCGCCAGCGTCTCGACGACGATGTTGCGCTTCCATGCGTGGTAGGGCGCGTCCTGCCAGTGCTGGATCGCACAGCCGCCGCAGACGCCGAAATGCGGACAGAACGGCTCGATCCGCTCGGGGCTCGCGATTTCGACCGCGAGCAGCTTGCGACGATCGGGATGGTTGCCCGCGACGCGATCGACCTCGACGGTCTCGCCGCCGAGCGCATAGGGCACATAGATCGCCTCGCGTTCGCCAAGCGAGACGCCGTCGCCGCGATGGCCGACATGATCGATGGTCAGGCGTTCAACCACAGCGCGCGCCCAGGAAGAATTCGACATTGCCGTCGCCGCCGGTGATCGGCGAGGGGAATACCTCGATGCCGGTGCAGCCGAGCGAGGCGGCGAAGGACGCAATATCGTCGCAGACCGCCTGATGCACGGCGGCGTCGCGGATGATGCCCTTTTTGCTGTGCTTCCGCTCGGCCTCGAATTGCGGCTTGATCAGCGCGAGCAGGCTCATTGGCGCGGCGGCCAGCAACAGCGCCACCGGCAGCACGGTCTTCAGCGAGATGAAGCTGACGTCGATGACGACGACATCGGGACGCGCCGGCAAGCGCTTGCCGTCATAAGCGCGAATGTCGGT
>JAEWBW010000475.1 GCA_023390955.1 Pseudomonadota bacterium | reverse complement strand
TGGGACGAGGTCGCGCGCGAGCTTGCCTCGACCTACACCGTCTATGCCATCGATCGCCGCGGTCATGGCGCAAGCCACAAGCCCGGCTCGTATCATTTCGCCGATTATGCCGAGGATCTCTGCCGGGTGATCGAGGCGCTCGACCTGCACGACATCTACGGCATCGGCCACAGCGCCGGCGCCACCGATCTCCTGCTCGCTGCAAAACTTCGCCCTGGGCGATTTTCGCGGCTCTTCGTCATGGAGCCGACCGTGATGAATCCGCACACGGCACGCGACGCGGCTGGATTGAGCGAATGGGCCGCCGCCGGCGTACAGGGCGTGCTGCGCCGCCAGGCCGAGTTCGACAGTCACGACGCCGTTTTCGCGCGATACCGCGCCGCGCCGGCATTCGCGGCCTGGACCGAGACATCGCTGCGCGCCTATGTCACGAACGGCTTTGCGACTCTGGATGATGGCCGCGTGCGGCTATGCTGCACGCCCGAGATCGAGTCCGCGATCCTTCGGCCGATCTTCGAGGCGATGGAGCAGATCTACAGCGGCGATCAGCGCGGCAATCCGTTCATGTGGTTCTCCGAGATCGATTGTCCGGTG
The DNA here is from genome assembly GCA_023390955.1 of Pseudomonadota bacterium. Lineage (GTDB taxonomy): Bacteria > Pseudomonadota > Alphaproteobacteria > Rhizobiales > Xanthobacteraceae > Bradyrhizobium. Next base: position 10,769 of record JAEWBW010000475.1, on the reverse strand, counting down.
CGGATCGCAACCACCGAGAAGTCGTGGCCGATCTACAAGGAGATGGCTGCGCGCGCAGGGGCGCTGATCCCGCACGCAAGCACGCTGGTCTTTGGCGGCGTCGGCCACAGCGTGGCACAGGAAGCGCCGGAGCGTGTCGCCGCGGCCATCAGGGAATTCGCGACGTCAGGCGCGTAGCCCCGGCGTCCTCACGGAAACGTCATCGCCCCCTGCGAATAAACCTCCCCCTCCTCCAATCACGTTCTCCGAAGCCCAATTCCGGGCGCGAGGAGATGCGCGATGAGCGGACACGATCATGGGGAAGACGGCGTCAGCCGCCGCAAGGTGCTGGAGTGCATGACCTGGGCCGGCACCGGGGTGCTCTGGACCATCACAGGCGGCGTGCCACGCTCGCTCGGCATCATCGATTCCGCGCAGGCCGCGACCGTGCCTGGCATGACCTTCATGCAAATCAGCGACAGCCATGTCGGATTCGACAAGCCCGCCAATCCCAACGCGATCGGCACGCTGGAGGAAGCCGTCAACAAGATCAACGCGATGCCGGTCAAGCCGTCATTCATGATCCACACCGGCGACATCACGCATCTGTCGAAGGCGGCGGAGTTCGACAATGCCGAGCGCATCATCTCCCAGACCAAGCTGGACGTTCACTATGTGCCCGGCGAGCATGATTTCATCGACGAGGAGGTCAAGCTTTATCGCGAGCGCTACGGCCGCGGCACCAAGGGCGCGGGCTGGTATTCCTTCGACGCCGGTGGCGTGCATTTCGTCGGCCTCGTCAATGTCGTCGACCTCAAGGGCGGCGGGCTCGGCAATCTCGGCGCGGAGCAACTCGCCTGGCTCGAGGACGATCTGCGCGGCAAGTCGAAATCAACGCCTGTCGTGCTCTTCGCGCACATTCCGCTCTGGACCGTCTATCCCGAATGGGGCTGGGGCACCGAAGACGGCGGTCGCGCGCTCGAGCTCGTCAAGGGTTTTGGCTCTGTCACCGTTCTCAACGGCCACATCCACCAGGTGATGCAGAAGGTCGAGGGCAACGTCACCTTCCATACCGCACGCTCGACCGCCTTCCCGCAGCCCGCGCCGGGTGCCGCCCCCTCGCCCGGACCGATGAAGGTCGAGGATGCAAGACTGCGCTCCATGCTCGGCGTCGCCAGCATCAACTTCAAGCAGAACGAGCAGCGGCTCGCGATCATCGACACGCCGCTGCAGGGTTGAATGGGAAGCAAATATGAAGACGCTCAATCGCCGCGACTTCGCTGTCGATCTCGGTCTCGCCTTGGCCGCGGCCATCCTGCTGCCCATCACGAATGCGCGTGCAGACGACCTCGAAGTTCATATCGACAACTTCGTCTTCCAGCCGGCCGAGCTCAAGATCAAGGTCGGCACCACCGTAACCTGGACCAACCGGGACGACATCCCCCACACCGTGGTGTCCGCCGGCAAGTTCAGGTCCAAGACCCTCGACACCGACGACAAGTTTTCGTTCACCTTCACCAGTGCGGGCGACTACAAATATTTTTGTTCGCTGCACCCGCATATGACGGGGATGATCAAGGTTGAGTAACATCTCGAACCAAGGCATCAACGTCTTGCCCGGCCGGTGGTCCCACGCCGGCCGGGCTCCTGCGTCTTCAGCCACATCAGGCGAAACGGCAAAGCGAGCGGCGATGCCATCGACCAGCGACGATCCGGACAAGGCACAGCGCTTCCGCGAGGCGGCACTGCCCCATCTCGACGACGTCTATACGCTCGCGCGCTATCTCCTGCGTGATGCCTCCGACGCCGAGGACGCCGTGCAGGAGTGCTATCTGCGTGCACTCAAGCATTTCGACAGCTATCGCGGACCCGCGATGAAGCCGTGGCTGTTCGCGATCCTGCGCAACGTCTGCAACGCGGAATATGCGCGGCGGGCGCACTCGCCCACCACGATCGAGAATATGCCCGAGGCTGTCGAACAGGCGCCGATCTGGCAGGAGACGGAGGCAAGCCCTGAAACCGAAATGCTGCGCAAGCGCGATGCCAGTGCGATCCGCAACCTGATCGATGCGCTCGCCGAGCCATTCAGGGAGACTTTTGTGCTGCGGGAGATCAACAATTTGTCCTATCGCGAGATCGCCGAGGCGGTCGGCGCCCCCATCGGCACCGTGATGTCCCGCCTCGCACGCGCCCGCGCCATGCTGCGCGCGGCCTGGACGGCGGAAGAGGAGCAAGCGAAATGACCTGCGACGAAGCAAGGATCCTGCTTCACGCGCTGCTCGACAACGAGCTTGATGCCGGCCACGCGCGCGAGGTCGAGGCGCATATCGCCACCTGCCCGGCCTGCACTGCCGAACTCGCCGCGCAACGCGAGATGAAGAGCGTGCTCGCTGATATCAACCTGCGCTATGGCGCGCCGGCCAGCCTGCGTGCCCGGATCGAAGCGTCGCTGCCGCGACCGCAGCGCCAGCCGAGCCGCCGCTCGGTGCTGCGCGGCTTTGCGATGGGCTCGGCCGTCTCTGCGCTCGCGGCCACTGGCGTCGTCGCCATCGTGATGCGCCAGGACGACCAGCAGCGGATCCTGTCGGAGGTGGTCTCCGCCCATCTGCGCTCGCTGCAGGCGGGTCACCTCACCGACGTGATCTCGACCGATCAGCACACGGTGAAGCCCTGGTTCAACGGCAAGCTCGATGTCGCTCCACCCGTGATCGACCTCACCGCGCAAGGCTTTACGCTGGTCGGCGGCCGGCTCGACTATATCGACGCACGTGCCATCGGCGCGGTGGTCTACCGGCGCCGCCAGCACGTCATCAATCTGTTCGTGTCGCAGACATCGAGCACGGAATATCGCGCGCCGAGGACCGAGACCATGCAGGGCTTCAACTGCCGCCGCTGGGGCAGTCGCGGCCTGAACTTCTGGGCGGTGAGCGACCTCGGCGCCGACGAACTCGCGGAGTTCACCGGCAAGTTCGAGGCGGCGATGAAGGCGAATGTGGAGGGGTAGACGGGCCAACAGCGATCCTACACGTTATGATTGCATCGCACGAATGGCACTGCTAACTCAGTGCCATGCAGCGCATCCTTTTCCTCGCAGCCATCCTCACCTGGACGATCGCCTCATCCGGACCGGCAGCGGCCCGTAACGGGCAGGCGACCACGATGCGCGCCGTCCTCTATGAGGAGGACCCGGGCAATCCGAAAGGCAAACGCGCAGACGGACAAGTCACCTGGCGGATCGTGCCCACCACCGACGCGTCCGCCCCGCCCGGCGACATCACGATCCTCGGCGACGTCGAGGTACCGTCACGCGACCTGCGCATGACGCTCTCCATCCGGCGCAATTTCGAATCCACCTTGCCCGCCAGCCACACCATCCAGATGGAATTTGCGCCGTCGCTCGATTTCGCTGGCGGCAGCATCAAACAGGTCATGGGTCTGACGATGAAGACCAGCGAGGCGGCCAAAGGCGCGGCTATCGCCGCGCTGTCGGTGAGGGTCGACGACAGACATTTCCTGATGGGCCTGTCCGCCGTCCCACAGGACGCGGCCAACAACTCACTTCTGATCCGAAGCCGGGCCTGGATAGACATCCCGATGCTCTACGGGACACAGCGCCGCGCCATTCTCGCGGTCGAAAAGGATGGCGACGTCCTGCCGCTGTTCAACGCGGTATTTCTGAAGAAATAAGGTCGGCAGGAAAGTCACCCTCGCGCCGTGCTTGCGCAGCGACGGCACATGCCATCACTCGAGCGGAGGAAATCGTTCGAATACGGGCAGCGCATGCGCCTGCTCCATCCAGCCGATCCGCTCGGCGACCTGGATGTGCATCTGGGCCGGAACGGCACCGGGGTCATCATAGGTCGCGGTCTGGATATCGATGATGCCGGGCATCAGGCTTTCGTTGACGTAGAACAGCCCCGTGCCGCAATCCGCGCAGAAGTGCCGTCGTCCATGCTCGGAGGATTGATAGATCTTCGGTTGGCCGCGCACCACCTTGACCGCGTCGAACGAATACATCGCCCAGCCGACCATCGGTGCGCCGGAGTGACGCCTGCAATCCACGCAATGGCAGAGCGCGTGGACCATCATGTCGCCATTCACCTCATAGCGGATTGCTCCGCAATGACAGCCGCCAGTCACACCCATCGCGCAGTCCTCTCCCGGTCAGGTCAATGCCGGGAGAGTTAAGTGCTGATTTGGGGATTTCTCAGGCGACCTGCTTCAGCAGGTCGCACGTCGCGACATCAAGCCGCGGCGGGCGTGTTACGCCGAACGCCGCACAGCATTGTCGACCAGCGTCTTGCCGAGCGACCAGATTGCACCGGGAACCTTGTGGCTGCCCGCGATGACGTCGTCGAACGCCTTCTCGATCCAGCTGCAGTCTTCCTCGGTGATGGTCAGCGGCGGCAGCAGCTTGATGGTGTGGCTGCCGTGGCCGGCGACCTGCGTCAGGATCTTGTGATCCTTGAACAGCGGCACGGTGATGAGCTGGCAGAACAGGCCCTTGTTGGCGGTCTCCAGCACGTTCCACGAGGCCTTCAGCCGCAGCGATTTCGGCGGACCGAACTCGATGCCGATCATCAGGCCCTTGCCGCGCACTTCCTTCAGCAGCTCGTAGCCGGGCACCATGCGCGTCAGCGCGAGGCGCAGCTCGGCGCCGCGCTTGGCAGCGGCGTCGATCAGCTTTTCCGACTCCATGACGTCGAGCGTGGCAATGCCGGCGGCCATCGCGAGGTCGTTCTTGGAGAAGGTCGAGCCATGCACGACCGCGCGATCCATCTGGTTGAAGATCTTGTCGAAGATACTCTTGCGCGTCAGCAGCGCCCCGACCGGGACATGACCGCCGGACAGCGACTTCGACAGCAGCACCATGTCGGGCTCGACGTTCCAGTGCTCGACCGCGAGGAAGCGGCCGGTGCGGCCCATGCCGGTCTGGATCTCGTCCGCGACGAACAGCGTGCCGTACTTCTTGCAGAGCGCGGCCGCGCCCGGCAGGAATTCGTCGGTGGGCATGTTGACGCCCTTGCCCTGGATCGGCTCGACGACGAAGGCCGCGACCTCACGCGACGACAGCGCCTTTTCGAGCGCTGCAAGATCGTTGAACGGGATCGAGGTGCAGCCGGGCAGCAGCGGCTCGAAGCCGGTGCGGAAATTCGAATCGCCCGTGAGCGACAGCGCGCCATAGGTCAGGCCGTGATAGCCGTGGGCGCAATAGACGATGCCCGGACGCCCGGTGGCGCCGCGCGCGAACTTGATCGCGGCTTCGACGGTCTCCGCGCCGGAATTGGAAAAGAATGCCTTGTCGAGATACGGCACGTATTTCAGCAGCCGCTCGGCGAGCACGCCGGCAAGCGTCGAGACGTCGAACTGGACGAGATTGGGCAGGTCGGCGTCGAGTACGCTCTTGAGCGCCTCGCGCATCACCGGATGGTTGCGCCCGATGCCGAACACGCCGAAGCCCGAGAGCAGATCGAGATAGCGAGCCCCTTCCCGATCGAACAGGTACTGGCCCTGCCCCTTCTGGAAGCCGACGTCATAACCGATGGTCTTGAGGACCCGAACGAACTGCTCGTTCAGGTGACGCGTATGGAGCGCGCTGCGCTGCGCCTGGCGGTCAGCAAAGAGCTGTGCCATGTCTGGATTTTGATCGTGCATCCGCTACATACTTCGGTTGATGGTTGTTTCGTCAACAGAAAACGGTCGTTGCGGCCTTTTGCCCTTTTTCGGACCATCTTCGCAAGCACAGCTTTCGTCATGTTGCACTGCCGAGGAACTCACCCATGCGTTTGGCCATTTCCACCGGAATTATACTGGTAAGCGGTTTCACCTGTTTGACCCCGGCACTGGCTGCCGATCCCACCGGCGATTGGCGGGTCAATGACGGCGTCGCCAACATTCGGGTCGCCCAATGTAACGGCAGCATGTGGGGCGCTGTGTCCTGGGAAAAGACCCCGGGCGGCCGCGATGAATACAATCCGGATGTCTCAAAAAAGAACAGGCCGACGCTCGGGATGACCATCCTGTTCGACATGAAGAAGAAGGCCGGCGTCGATCAGTGGGAAGGCCAAGTCTACAATGCCAAGGACGGCCAGATGTACACCTCGTACATCACCCCGATTGGCACCGATCAGCTCGAGATCAAGGGCTGCGTGATGGGTTTCCTGTGCGGCGGTGAGACCTGGACCCGGGTCGGCCCGCCGATTCCCTCCAGCCCCACCAACACCGCGGCCAAGGGCCAGAAGACCACCGGCGCGGCGCCGAAGACGGCCGCGGCCGCACCATTGCCTCCGCCCGGCGCGCCCAAGACGACCGGAGCGCTGCCGAAATCCGGTCAGAAGGGTGCCGCCGACACCGTCGGCGACATCTGCCTACTCCCTGAGATTGCGGGGTTTGCCCATTAGGGCTGGCTGGAACAGCAGCACCGCGGCGAGCGTGGTCACCAGCGACAACGCAAGCAGCTTGCCCATGCTCGACGTACCGGGATGGCTCGACAGCCACAGGCTGCCGAAGGCCGTCGCGGTCGTCAGCGCGCTGAAAAAGATCGCCCGAGTCAGGCTGGTCTGCAGCAGGTTCGTTCTTCCCGAGCGCCAGGCCACGACATAGTAGATCTTGAACGCGACGCCGACACCGAGCAGCAGCGGGAAGGCGACGATGTTGGCGAAGTTGAGCGGCAGCCCGATCAGCACGCAGATTTCGAGCGTGACGGCGCCTGCCACCAGCAGCGGCACCAGCGTCATCAGCACGTCGACGAAACGACGCAGCGTCAGCCACAGCAGCAGCCCGATCACCAGCAGCGCATAGATGCCGGCATGGACGAACGCCCGCACCACCGTGTCACCCGACTTCAGGATCGACACCGGCCCGCCGATCGCCATTGGCTCGGCCACCAGCACGGCTGCGGCGAATTTACGCAAGGTGTCGTTGTCGTTGGGGTCGCCCTGCGGCAGGACCTCGACGCGGATCACGCCATCCTTGCTCTTCCACGCGCTGACCAGATCAGCCGGCAGCGTCGCCAGGGTCACGGGCGCAGCCTGCAGCGCGCTTCTCAGCTGGTCGAAGACGATCTTCATCGGCGTGATGAAGACGTCCTGCGCCTTGTTGCGCGTGGCCTCGTCGGCCTTGGCGAGCTTGTCCAGCGCGTCGGCAAGCCGGCGCGAGGCGACCGCGCCCGGTCCCTTGTCGTCGCCGGCGGTCCTGCGCAGAGCCTCGACCGATGAATTCAGAGACTCGACGTTCTCCTTGTCGGTCGGCGCAGCATCGACCTGGTCCGGATTGAGCGCGGGGTTCAGTACCTTGGCGCCCTGCGCCAGCAGCTTCAGCTTCGGCGCCTGGTCAGGCGGCACGAAACTGTCGAGCGACATCACCCGCAGCACTTCCGGCAATTTTTCCAGCTTGGCCTCGACCTGCTTGGCTTCCTCTTCGGACTTGACCAGCACGTTGATGGCGTTGGCGCCCGTGTTCGGATCCTTGCGCAGGTCGAGGAAGGTCGCGATCGACTCGGCCTTCGGATTGCGCAGGTTCATCGGATTGAAGTCGAACTTCATGTGGAAGAGCAGCGGCAGACCGGCGATCGACAGGAGCAGCGTGCCACCCACGACCAGCACGCGGTGCTTTTCCAGGAAATGGTCGACCGGAGCCAGGAAGGCGTAACCGACCGGCTCCTTCTCGCCGGGCGGGTTGAGCAGCTTGAGCAGTGCCGGCAGCACGGTGATCGAGGACAGGAAAGCCACCAGCATGCCGACGCCGGCGATCTCGCCGAGCTCGGAGATGCCCTTGTAGTCGGTCGGCATGAAGCACAGGAAGCCGGCCGCGGTTGCCATCGCTGCCAGCGACAGCGGGATCGCCGAGCGCTTGGCGGCAAGCACCAGCGCACCTGTGAGGTCGTCATGCTTGTAGCGCTCGGAGCGATAGCGGACGCTGTACTGGATGCCGAAATCGACGCCGAGACCGACGAACAGCACCGCAAACGCGATCGACAACAAATTGAGCGAGCCAACCATCATCAGACCGGCGGCCGTCGTGATCGCAAGGCCGACGAAGAGATTGACGAACACCGCGAAGATGATCTTGGCCGAATGCAGCGCCAGCCACAGGATCAGCAGCACCACCAGGACCGTGCCGACGCCGTTGATAACGGCGCCTTCCTGAACGGTGGCATATTCCTCGTTGGCGATCGGTACCGGGCCGGTCAGACGCACGCGCGCCTGATACTTGCCGGCGAAATCGAGATCGGCCGCGGCCTTCCGGATCGCGTCGGTCGCGCCCTTGCCGGGCTCGAGCGCGTTGTAGTCGAGGATCGGCTTGAACTCGATGAAGGTCCGCTTGTCCGAATCGGTGAGCGGCTTGTCGCTGACGAGCTCGCGCCACGAGAAGACGGCGTTGCCCTTGTTCAGGACGGTCTCGACGGTCTGCGCGATCAGGTTGAAGGGCCGCTCGGTGTTGTCGAGCTTCACCTGCCCCCGCTTCACGCCGGCAAGACCTGTTTCCAGCGCGCCGGTGAGACCGCGGATCGAGGGATCGCCGGCCATGATCTCGATCAGGGGCGCGGCGGATTCGAACTGGCCGGTGATCTTGCCAACTTCCTCGGTCGGCAGGAATAACAGGCCGTTCTTCTCGAAGAACTCACCGCTGCCGAGCTGATGCATCGACTGGAAGTTGGTCTTGTCGTCCTTCAGCTTCTCGAACAATGCATCCGATGCGGCATTCGCCATTTCGGGTGTCGAGGCCTCCACGACAGCCAGGATGGTCGCGTCGCGGTCGAAGGCCTTGTCGAACGCCTGGTCGCGCTGACGCCAGTCGAGCTTCTGCGAGATCAGCGAGTTGATGTCGGTGTTGATCGCGAAATGTTCGGACGCGTAATAGCCCGCCGCGACCGAGAGCAGCAGCCCGGCGACGACAACGAAGGTGGCAAACCGGGTACAAACCCTGACGATCGCAACGACTGTACTTTGAAGCACTTCTTTTCTTTCTGGCGTTTACCGCATGCCGGAAACGCCCGCTCTTTTTCGGAGTTCCCCGACGAAACCTATCGCTGTTTTGGGTGGTTTCAGATGGGGGAAGGTTCGAAGAAACGTAAGGAAGGACTATTTGACCTGTCGGCGGCCGGTATAGCCGGGCGACCGAGGCGGTAAAGTGACGAAGGAGTGAGCGCGTTCCACCTGTCAATCGGGCAGAGGCTCACTATCATAATACCGTCAATCAACCCTACTTGCGAAACCCTCTCCGACCCACCCTTTCCTCGCAGCCGATTTTTTGACACAAAGCGTTGTACCTCCATGCGCTTGGAACCTGAAAAAGGACTGGCGGTATCCGGGGACGCGAAACCCAATGGTGCGGATATTGCACTCATTGGTAAGTAACAGGGTGCCGTCGGGGACTTCTGAGCGATTTGGTGCAATTTGCGTGATGGGCGTCCAATGGAAGTTTATCTAGCGCAGCCGCGCGGCTTTTGCGCGGGCGTGGTACGTGCGATCGAAATTGTGGAGCGGGCGCTGAAGAAGTACGGCCCGCCCGTCTACGTGCGCCATGAGATCGTGCACAATAAATACGTGGTCGAGAGCCTGAAGGCCAAGGGCGCGATCTTCGTCGAGGAGCTGTCCGAGGTCCCGCCCAAGGCGGTCACCGTGTTCAGCGCCCATGGCGTGGCGCGCAGCGTCGAGGAAGAGGCCGCCGCGCGCGACCTTCCGGTGCTCAATGCCACCTGCCCCCTGGTCACGAAGGTTCACAATCAGGGGAAGCGCTACATCACCAAGGGCCGTACCCTGATCCTGATCGGCCATGCCGGCCACCCCGAGGTCGAGGGCACCATGGGCCAGGTCCCTGGGCCCGTCATGCTGGTCCAGAGCGTCCAGGAGGTTAAGGCCTTGACGCTGCCCACGGATACGCCAGTGGCCTACATCACCCAGACCACTCTGTCGGTGATGACACAAAGGACATAATTCTGGCCCTTCAGGCCCGTTTTACAGATATTCAAGGCCCGGACATCCGGGATATCTGCTATGCGACACAGAACCGCCAATCTGCGGTAAGGGACTTGAGCAAGCTGGTTGACGTGATTTTGGTGGTGGGCGCCGCCAACAGCTCGAATTCGAACCGGCTTCGCGAAATCGGCACTGAGGCCGGCGTCGCGAGTTATCTGATCGCCGATGGCAGCGAGCTCAATCCAGAATGGCTGAAAGGTGCAAGGACCGTCGGTATCACCGCCGGAGCCTCAGCGCCCGAGGTTTTGGTGGATGACGTCATCGAAGCGCTACGGCGGATCGGACCAGTTGCGGTCTCGGTGTTGCCGGGCCGCGAGGAAAACATCGAATTCCGGCTTCCGGCAGAGCTCGCCGCAAGCTGACTGACCTGACTTCCTAAGCCCAGAAAGAAACTTGTAATGGCTATACCCTTCTTCAAGGAAATGCGTATTGGCGGTTATTTGATCAAGCAGAAACTGCTTGGCCGCAAACGCTATCCTCTCGTGTTGATGCTGGAGCCGCTGTTTCGCTGCAACCTCGCCTGCGTCGGCTGCGGCAAGATCGACTATCCGGATGCGATCCTCAACCGCCGCATGACCGCCCAGGAGTGCTGGGATGCGGCCGACGAGTGCGGCGCGCCGATGGTGGCGATTCCCGGCGGCGAACCGCTGATCCACAAGGAGATCGGCGAGATCGTGCGCGGTCTCGTGGAGCGCAAGAAGTTCGTCTCGCTCTGCACCAACGCGCTGCTGCTCGAGAAGAAGCTCGATCTGTTCACGCCCTCCCCGTATTTGTTCTTCTCCGTGCATCTCGACGGCCTGAAGGACCATC
>JAEWBW010000461.1 GCA_023390955.1 Pseudomonadota bacterium | reverse complement strand
CCGCGCGCGCGATGCGGGCGGTGAGGTTGAGGTCGAGCAGGAAGTTCTGGCCGAGCGATTTGCGGGCCGACAGCGCGTGCCGGCGAATGACCTCGCGCAGCGGCGGGAGGTCGTCGATCCCGCTCATCAGCTTGTCGCAGCCGCCATGCGGCTTGCGAGCTTGAGCGCCGCGATCAGGCTCGCGGGATTGGCCTTGCCGGTGCCGGCGATGTCGAAGGCGGTGCCGTGATCGGGCGAGGTCCGGATGAAGGGCAGGCCGAGGGTGACGTTGACCGCGTCGTCGAACGCCACGGTCTTGATCGGGATCAGCGCCTGGTCGTGATACATGCACACGGCGCAGTCATAGGTTTGTCGCGCAGCGTCGTGGAACATGGTGTCGGCCGGCAAGGGACCCCGGGTCTCGATTCCGTCATTGCGCAGCGTCTTCAGCGCCGGCGCGATCACGGTCAATTCCTCATGGCCGAGCGAGCCGTCCTCGCCGGCATGCGGGTTGAGGCCGGAGATCGCGATGCGCGGCTGGGCGATGCCGAAGCGGGATTTCAGCTCGGCGGCGACGATGCGCACCGTCGAGACGATCAGCTCGCTGGAGAGCTGGGTCAGCGCGTCGCGCAGCGAAAGATGGATCGTCACGGGCACGACCGCGAGCCGCGGCGACCACAGCATCATCACCGGCTGCGGTACGGCACGGCCGTTTGCGGCAAGCTCCGCCAAAAACTCGGTGTGGCCGGGATGACGGAAGCCGGCGCGATAGAGCACGCTCTTGGCGATCGGGTTGGTGACCACCGCGCTGGCGCGGCCCTCGCGCACATCTGCGACGGCCTGGCGAATGGAGGCAAGCGCTGCAGGCGCACTGGAATCATCGGGCGTGCCGGGCGCTGCGGTCGCCGCCGTGCCGGTTGGGACCACAGGCAGTGCGTCGTTGAAGACGGACGCGGCCTCGTCGCTGCGTACGGGCGCGGTCCTGATGGCGACGCCCATCGCTTGCGCACGGCGCGCGATCAGCGCCTCGTCGCCGAGCAGATAGAACGGAGGAAGGCCGAGCTCATTGCGTCGCAGCCAGGCCGAGATCGTGATGTCGGGTCCGATGCCGGCCGGCTCGCCTAATGTCAGCGCGAGAGGCTTTCCCATCAGCGGTCGCGATATTCGATCATCGCCGCCTTGCGGAGTTCAGCCAGGTAGTTCTTCGAGGTCTTCTCGAACTTCTCGGCGTACATCTTCTCGCGGATCTCGCGCTTCTTCGGCGTGTCGATCTGGGTCGGATTGCGCGAGCAGAGCACGACCATCTGGATGCCTTGCTTGGTGACTTCGGGCGGCGTGAGACGGCCGACCGGCGTGTCGTCGAGCACCTTGCGCAGCGCCTCCGGAAGATCGGCGGTGGTCTTGGTCACGCTGTCGCGGATCGCGGCGTTGGGCGTCGCGCGGAACAGCGACATGGCCTCGTCGCAGCTCGCGATGCGGCTGCGGTACATTTCGGCCTCTTTCTTCCGCGCTTCGATGGTGGAGTCCGGCGAGCCGTGCGGCACGATCAGCACGATCGGACGCATCTTGTACTCGGTGCCTTCCACCTGCAGCTTCTCGCCGCCCTGCGCCTGCACCGCAGTCGCGACGTCGCGCTCGCCGACCTGGAGCCGCTCCTTGTAGCGGCCGCGCACGAGGCTGGTCCAGACGATCTCGGAGCGCATGCGCAGCTTCAGCGTCTCCGGACGCACGCCCTTGACCTCGAGCGACTTGGTGAGCTGATCGGTCGAGATGCGCATGCGCGAGGCCATGCCGGAATAGGATTGCTCGATGTCGGACACGCCGGGATCGACGCCGTACTTCTTGCCTTCCTTGATCTTCACCCGGTCGTCGATCAGCGAATTGATGACGTCCTGCCGGCTCGACGTCTTCTGCGAGGTGAGCTGGTCGAGCTTGGTGCGCTGCTCGATGTCGAAATCGGTGATCGGGTCGCCGTTCACCATCACGACGATGTTCTGCGCCCGCGACGGGGCGGCCGTGCCGGCCAGCACTAGGCAGGCTGCGAGTGCGGGAACGAGAAGGCGGGAGAGTGGCATAGGGGTCGTCATGATTGTCGCTCGCGTATCAGCCGAGGCGAATTGAATTTGCGAAACGGACCAGGCTCCGCGCAGCAATTAATACTGCATGCCGGCGGAGCTGCCCGCTGCCGAAGAATTCGCCAGTGTCCGCAGGCCGAACTGGAACATGAACGCGTGGCTCAGCGTCGGCGGGGCCGTGCCCGCGGAATAGCTATAGGACGTCACATAGTTCGCCGCCAGCACGAAGCAGTCGTCGACGTAGCCGGCGCCGATCACATATTGATTGATCTTGTTGGCCTCGAGGTCCCAGCGCGCCGAACCCTGGACCACCCAGTTGGCCGCGACCTTCACCGAGCCGCTGGTGAGGATGCCCTCACGTCGCGTCAGATAGCCGAGTTCCGGCTGCGCCGCGTAGTTGCCGTAGATCATGGCGACCGACCAGCGGTCGAAATTGGCGCGGCCCTCGGCCTCGAAGCGCTGCACGTTCATGGTCTGCTCGTCGAACCGGCCGCGGACGCTGAACGTATAGGTTCGGTTGGGCGAGTAGGCGAGGCTGGTGACGTAGTCGGAGCGCGGCTTGTCGAGGCCAGAATTGAGACCGGTGTTGATGCTGTCCGCGACCGCGAAGGAATTCATGCCGAACAGCTGGTAGGATTGCCCGAACACGAACTTGATGGCGCCGCCGCGGTCGAATTGCGTGGTGGCCTGCACGCCGACATTGGCGCGGCTACCGCCCTCGACGCGGTCGTAGCCGGAGAACTTGTCGACGCTGAACAGGTTGCTGGCGTCGTACACCAAGCTCTGTGCGTCTTCGTTCGGAAGCCTGCCGGCGTAGGTCTCGTTGGGACGGATGATGACCTGGGCGATCGGTTCGATCGTGGTGGAGCCCCAAGGCTGCACGTTGATGAAGGGGTAGCGGTATTCGAGGCCGACCGTCGGCATCAGGCGCAGCGCCTGGGTGTCGCCGACCGGCAGGAAGTTCGACACGCCCGGCTGGTTCGAGACCGAGGAGTTGATCGCGTCGGCGCGCAGGATCGCGAACGGCGTGAAGATCTGACCGAACGGATCGGTGAACGACTTCCGCCACTGCGCTTCCGCCGTGAACCGCGTGTAGGTTCCGGGGAAGCCGCGCAACAGGCACTGCGACGGCATCCGCGCCAGCGGATCGGCCGAGGCCGTGGTGCAAAGGCCATTGGTGTTGGCGAGCGTCGTGATCGGGTCGAACACGGCGGTGTCGCGCGACAGGTTCAGGAAGTTGGTCTTGTAGCTGAACTCGCCGCCGAAGACGGGGTAGTTGAGCACGTTCGAATAGTCGATCACCGGCCAGACGATCGGCACCTGGCCCTGGTTACCCGAATAGCTCAGGTAATACATCGTGCGCGCGTCGAAGAAGCTGCGGTTGCCGACGCCGGTCAGATAGAGCTGGGAGAGGGCTTCGGTCGGCAGCAGCAGGAACGACGAGAACGGATCGCGATACGCCGACAGGCGGTAGTCCGAGAAGAAGTAGTAGTCGGACATCAGGACGCCGTCCCAACCCCAGACCCATTTGTCGTTGAGGGCGAACTGGCCCTTGGTATCGACGGCGCCGCGGAAGTCCTTGTCGCCCGGCAGGCCGGCGAAGGCGCCCGGATCGAGCTGGTTGATGCCATAGGCGCGGATCTGGTAGGCGCCGTCCAGCAGGCGCTGGCGGAACTCACCCTGGAACAGCACGCCCTGGCGGGTGGTGATGCGCGGATTGAAGGTCGCGTCGTAATCCGGCGCGATTGCCCAGTAGAACGGGACCTCGACGCCGACGCCGAAATTCGAGTTCGTGGTGAAGCCCGGCATCAGGAAGCCGGTCTTGCGCTTCACGGTCGGATCGGGAGTCGAGAAGTAGGGCATGTAGGCGAGAGGCACGCCGAAGAACTCGAGCTGTGCGTTCTCGAAATACAGCATCTTCTCCTGCTGGTCGTGGATGATGCGGGCACCCTTGACCTGCCAGAGCGGCGGCTTCTTCGGATCGTCCTTACACGGCGCGCAGGCCGTGTAGACGCCGTTCTCGAACAC
>JAEWBW010000060.1 GCA_023390955.1 Pseudomonadota bacterium | reverse complement strand
CGTCGATGCTGCTCGGCCCCGGCGGCGCCTATGAGGCCGGCATCGCTGCTGCAAAGCCGCTCGCGAGCGCCGAGGAAGTCTCGCTCGATGATATCTCGACCATCATGTACACGTCGGGCACCACGGGTCATCCCAAGGGCGCAACCATCACCCATGGCATGACGTTCTGGAACTGCGTCAATCTCGGCGGACCGGCCTGCATCGGACCGGCCTCGGTGCTGCTCACCGTGCTGCCGCTGTTCCACACCGGCGGACTCAATTGCTACACCAACCCCGTGCTGCATGCCGGCGGCACCGTGCAGATCATGCGCGCCTTCGATCCCGGACAGGCACTGCAGCTGATCCATGACACCGCGCAAGGTATCAACGTCTTCTTCGGCGTGCCCGCGATCTACCAGTTCATGGCGCAGCATCCGGCCTTCGCCACCACCGACCTCACCCGCCTGATCGTCTGCGGCGTCGGCGGCGCGCCGATGCCGGTGCCGTTGCTGAAGGTGTGGGAGGCCCGCGGCGTCGCGCTTCAGCAAGGCTACGGCATGACCGAGACCTCGCCCGCCGTGCTCGTGCTCGACCGCGAGGATGCGGCGCGGAAGGCAGGCTCGGCCGGCAAGCCGGTGCTTCACACCGAAGTGCGGATCGTGCGGCCTGACGGCACCGATGCCGCAATCGGCGAGCTCGGAGAGCTCTGGGTCAAGGGACCGAACATCACGCCCGGCTACTGGAACAGGCCCGAGGCTAACAAGTCGTCCTTCACCGACGGCTGGCTGCACACGGGTGACGCCACCCGCGTCGACGAAGACGGCTTCTACTACATCGTCGACCGCTGGAAGGACATGTACATCTCGGGTGGCGAGAACGTCTATCCGGCCGAGGTCGAGAACGTCCTGCACCAGCTCAGCGCCATCGCTGAGGCGGCCGTGATCGGCATTGCCGACGCGCAATGGGGCGAGGTTGGTCTGGCCATCGTCGCCCTCAAGCCGGGGCAGCGATTGAGCGAGACCGATGTCTTCACGCACTGCGCGGCCAACCTCGCGCGCTTCAAATGCCCGCGCCAGGTCCGCTTCGTCGACGCGCTGCCGCGCAACGCCACCGGAAAGATCCACAAGCCGACATTGCGAAAGGAGTTTTCCGTCGCCTCGGAGGTCGACCAGGCGAGAGCCGCCAATGCCTGACCAAAGCGCCCCTCGCGGGCGCTTTCTTGTTTGACGTGCCTTGAATTGCCTTTTCTCTGAAGTGCCTTGCCTTGAAGTGCCTGCCTCATCACAAGAAGAATCCCAAGGAAATATTCATGAACAATAAGAAGCTGTCCCTGTTTGCCGCGGCAACTGCTTTGACGTTGCTCGCAACCCAGGCCTCCGCGCAGAAAGCCTATGACACCGGCGTCACCGATACCGAGATCAAGATCGGCAACGTCGAGGCCTATTCGGGCCCGGCGTCTGCCTACGGCGTCATCGGCAAGACCGAAGAAGCCTATTTCAAGATGATCAACGACCAGGGCGGCATCAACGGCCGCAAGATCAACTGGATTTCCTATGACGACGGCTATTCGCCGCCGAAAACCGTCGAGCAGGTCCGCAAGCTGATCGAGAGCGACGAGGTGTTCCTCGTGTTCAACGCGCTGGGCACGCCGACCCAGACCGCTGTGCAGAAGTATCACAACTCCAAGAAGGTGCCGCAGCTCTTCCTCGCCACCGGCGCCAGCAAGTGGAACGACCCGAAGGCGTTTCCGTGGACCATGGGCTTTCAGCCGAGCTACCGTGTCGAGGCACGGATCTTTGCAAAGTACATCATGCAGGCCAAGCCCGACGCCAAGGTCGCGGTGTTCTATGCCAATGACGATTTCGGCAAGGACTACCTCGTCGGCCTGAAGGACGTGTTCGGTGAGAAGTCGTCCTCGATCATCGTCGCCGAGGAGAGCTACGAGACCAGCGAGCCCTCGATCGATTCCCACATCGTCAAACTGAAGGGCACCGGCGCCAACGTCTTCGTCAACATCTCCACGCCGAAGTTCGCCGCGCAAGCGATCAAGAAGATCGCCGAGCTCGAATGGAAGCCGATGCATGTCATGACCGACGTGTCGATCTCGATCGGCGCGGTCATGAAGCCGGCCGGTCTCGACGCTTCCGAAGGCGTGCTCTCGGCGGGCTACCTGAAGGACGCCTCCGACCCGCAGTGGAAGGATGACGAAGGCATGAAGAAGTTCATGGCGTTCGTCGACAAGTACATGCCGGGCGCCAACATCGCCGACGCCAACCTGGTCTATGGTTATGCCGCAGCGCAGACCATGGTGCAGACGCTGAAGCAGTGCGGCGACAACCTGACCCGGGAGAACGTGATGAAGCAGGCCGCAAGCCTGAAGGACTTCACGCCCGACACCCTGATCCCGGGCATCAAGGTCAACACCGGCGCCAATGATTTCGCGCCGATCGAGCAGCTCAAGATGATGCGGTTCAAGGCTGGCCAGTGGGAGCTGTTCGGCGACATCATCAGCGCTGAGACCGGTGGCTAGCGTCTCTACACCACAACACGAACATCGGGAGCCGTCCGCAGGGGCGGCTCCCGATCCACACGGGGCCACGGCCGAAAGGCCGTTTTTCTTTCTTCACATCCGCAAGACCGCGGGCGTCTCGCTTCGGGGAATCTTGGCAAACCGCTTCCCCGTGGACAGAGTCCTGTTTCAGGCGCATTCCCGGAGCGGCCCGCAACAGCCCGGCAATGCGCTGTTTGCGACGGGACATGTCGGTTTCGACTATGCCGACACGTTCCCGACCCGCCCGACCATCTTCACAATCCTGCGCGAACCGATGTCGCGCTGCGTCTCGGCCTTTGACTTTTTCCAGAGCCACAGCGAGCCCTTCTTCCAGACGCTCGCTACTGAGCTGAGCGCCGAGGAATACGCGGCGCGGCGTTGCTATCAGCAGCGGGCACGCGCCCTCGAGCCAGCGCGTTTTCTCAACGAGGAGGAAGCGCTCGCGCGCTACTGGCTCGCCAATGTCCAGACGCGGCAATTGGCAGGCGCCTCATTCTCCGCTCTTCGCGATGACGATCCGCGCCTGCTTGACGCGGCACTGACCAATCTCGCCCGGATCGATCTCACCGGCATTCTGGAACGGCAAACGGAGACACTGAGGCTGCTCGGACGAATGATGGGCTGGGGACCAATCGGCCCCCTCCCCCATCTCAACCGCACCCCGCGAGAGAGCATCGCCGAACTCGATCCGCAGTCGCTCAAAATCCTGCATTCATGGAATGAGCTCGATCTGCGGCTTTATGACGAGGCATGCCGGCTGTTCGAAGGCAAACTCGCCGATTTGCCGTCCGGCAAGGAGGCGGCGAAGCTGGCGACTTCGATTGGAGCCGGCGGCTTCACACCGGATCAGCCCCTGCACGGCGACGGCTGGCACGAGCGCGAATGCCACGAAGGACGTTGGCTGTGCTGGAGCTCCGCGCCGTCAGCCACGCTGAACCTGAAGGTGGCGACATCCACGCCCGGGCGATTCCAGATCTTGCTATCGCACGTCTTCAACGAGGACGCGCTCAACCAGCTCGAAATCGCGATCAATGGTCAGCCACTGCAGTTGCGCAAGCGCGTAGACGATGACGGCATTCTCGTCGAAAGCGACATCCCCCTAAGCGCCTGGGGGCCCGACGCGGTCCGCGCCATTCTGTCGTTCCAATGTCCGGTGATGGGAAGTCCGCGCGCTCTCGACCCCAACTCTCCCGATGCCCGGCAGCTCGGCTTCGCCATCGCACGACTGCGGCTCGGTTGAGCGTCAGCTGGCTTTGGCGGATGCCAGCCGCGCGGCGTGACGCTCGCTCGACGGAGCGCCTGCGTCGACGTCGATGGCCGCAACCGGCAAGCCCAGGCGGCGCACATCTCCCACGGCCGCAAAGCGTGGACAGGTCCACGCCAGGGTGAGCGTCGACGATGGGGACGGCTCGAGACTCACTTCGAAAGCATTGCCAAGAACCGAGATCGACGTCTCCGGAATACGCACACCGTCGCAATAGAAGCGGACACCGATCCGATCCAGCGGCTCGCGCACGTCGAGGCATTCGATGCGGACAATTTTGCGGCTGGACCGTACGTTGATTCGGACCGCAGCCTCCGGCTCGCTCCAGCGAAAGTCGCGGCCTTGCCAGGTTTCCATGGCGTGAAAGCCGGCCTGGGCCGCCACTCCTTCACCGAGGCGCGGCAAGGCATTTCCGCTGATCGAGCGAAGGGGGGTGATACAATTGAGACGTTGAAGGTCGATCAGCGCCGCGATGTAATTCTTCAGCTCCCGCGAGAGGCTCGCGGTTGATCCGACCCTCACCATCACCGACAGGGAACAACGCGCGTACACCGCGGCCAGCCATGCCGTCGCGCGCGCGGCACGATCGCCGAACAGAGCAGGCCCGGCCCAGCGCCGAAGCCCCGACCACGTCTCGCCAGATTTGCGCGGGCCTCGACGCGATAAGCCCTCGCGCAGAAGCGCCGCAAACGCAGCACGCGCGAGGCCAGAATCGAAATTGTCCTGGCAGCTCCATTCAACGGGAACTTCCAGGAGCTCGCTGCCAGGTCCCTGTCGGCTCTCACTGAGATAGCGGATCTCTCCCTGGACGAAATCGAGCGTGAACCTCTTGAGGTCGCCGATCTCGCCGACGTAATAATGGTGGAAGCGCGCCTCCTCGAGATAACCGATGGCATGGCCGCGCGCGTGATAGGCGGCGGCAAGCACCCATTCGGCAAAATGGCCGAGCTCCTCGCGCAAGCCGCCGCATTCCTCGTAGACATCGCGCCGGGTCACAAAGCATTGGTCGAGCACCTTCCGCCAGGGATGCACCCTCATGCCGAATTCGATGTCGGCTTGATACATCGTGGCTTCCGCCTCCGACAGGCGGTTGTGGCAGATCGGAATCGACTGGCAGGAGAATCCCGACCACTCCGGATGTTCTGCGATGGCCCGGACACAGAGTTCGATGACGTCAGGCTCGGGCCGGCAGTGCGACTCCGTGAAGAACAGATACCGGCCACGCGCCTTGGTCGCGCCGTACGCACACAGCCCGATATCGTGCGATGATCCCGTGAACTCGAAACGCGCAGCGTCGCCGGCCAACGCCGTCAGTTCCGCTTGCGCGGAGAAGTCCGGCGGCACGATCAGAATGACCTCATAGAGGGAACGGTCGACGGTCTGCGACATCCAGCCGAGCCAGGACTGCTCCCACTGCCCGCGGTGATATTCGAGCGGGATGATGACTGAGAACAATGGCCGATCGGCGCTGGCTTGCATTTCGGCTTGCGGCACGCAGCATGATCCTATCGTCGACGCAGTCGCAACCTCGTCGGGGATTCCAGTCGGCTAGGCAGGCAATAGCAGTGCGAAGGACTCCTCGACCGTCCGTCGGAGGTGCTCCCGATAAAGCTTATAGTGGACGTTGTCAGGTGCGATCCGGCCGACGGTGGGGCTATCGATATTCTTCGCAGGCACGAAAGCGATCGGCGCCGCGACCGGCGTGAGCTGCGAGCCGGGACCGGCACGCAGCGTCGAGATGATGCCGTACATCGAGCCGTCGACGGTCGGCCGCGACACCGTGATGACGCGATGCTGGCCGTGCTTGTTGATGACGAGATAGATGAAGCCGGATTGATGCGGCACCGCGACCTCGCCGGTGTGCTCGTAGGCCGCGTCCGTGCGCTCGCCCTCGCGAAACACCAGCGACGACACCTTCGGCTCCCAGACGATCTCGGTGCGGTAGGCGAAGATCGCGTCCTTGTCGCCGAATGACGGACGCAGCGTGATGTAGAGATCTTCGAGCCACGTCACCGCGCGATGCGAATAGGAGCCGAGGCTGTCGGGCGCGACATCGTTCCCGGCTGGAGGCGACACCGGTGCGGGCGAATTCCTGCGCAGGGAGACACCGAGCGCCTGCTCCAGCCGCACCGTGGTGGCGAGGGTGAACGGGCGGCGGCCTCCGAGCACCTTCTCCAGCGTCGACAGGCTGAGCTTGGCCTGCTCGGCCAGCGCCTGCCGGGAGATCCGGCGCTTTGCCAGCTCCTCGCGAATCTTCTCGCCGACCTCCCGGCTTTGCTCGTCCGAAAGCGGCTTGTCCGGCGTGTGCATCGTCATCCCTGCTCCTGGGCGGCATCCTAGCAGGACGGACAAACCAGCACAAAACCGGACAGGCCCGCCCTCTCCGCACCGCACGCACGGCGGGCGGCGGCGGAACATTGCCGATCATTCTGCTCGCGAAATTACGGCCCTCCGGCTGAATTGGAGCGGGCCAAACGGGCATTTCGGAGCGAGCAAGATGAGCATCTATGACGAGACCGGCAGTGACGAGCACCCGATGCTGCGGAAGCTGATCGGGGTGGGACTGTTCCTGCTGGCGCAGGGCATCGCGGTGATCGTGATCGGGTTCGTGGCCCTGCTCGTGACCTTCGTGCCGGCCTGGTCGGCGACGCCCGAGCCCATCGGCCTGCTGCAGCCGGGCGAGGCTCGCGCCGGCACCCTGCTGCTGAAAGATGACGGCGGGACCACCGAAGCCGTACGGCTCGGCATCGACGTCGACATCACGGTCTCCGGCCCGACGCTGCGGGCCCGGGTCACCCAGGTGTTCCGCAACCCCACCCAGAACTGGGTCGAGGCCACTTACCTCTATCCCCTCGCCACGAACGGCGCCGTCGACACGCTGAAAATGGTGGTCGGTGACCGCATCATCGTCGGCGACATCAAGGAGCGGCAACAGGCCCGCGCGATCTACGAGCAGGCGCGCCGCACCGGGCAGAAGGCGGCGCTGACCGAGCAGCAGCGCCCGAACATGTTCACGAACTCGGTCGCCAATATCGGCCCCGGCGAAACCGTGCTGGTGCAGATCGAATATCAGGAGCCGGTGCATCAGTCCGGCAATGAGTATTCGCTACGCGTGCCCCTCGTGGTCGGGCCCCGCTACAATCCATCGCCGATCGTGCAGAGCGTCGGTTTTCGTCCCGACGGCTCCGGCTGGGGCGTGACCACCACCGACCCGGTGCCGGACCGCGAGCACATCGCGCAGCCCGTGCTCGATCCCGCCAGGAATGCGCCGGTCAATCCGACCAGCATCACCGTTCGCCTGCAGGCCGGTTTCGCGCTCGGCGAGGTCAAGAGCCATCATCACGCCGTCAAGGTCGACAGTCCCGACGCGACAACGCGCGTCGTGACGCTCACCGACGGCGTGGTCCCCGCCGATCGCGATTTCGAGCTGACCTGGAAGCCTGCCGCCGCGAAGGCGCCGTCGGTCGGCCTGTTCCGCGAACGCGTCGGCGATGCCGATTACCTGCTCGCTTTCGTCACCCCGCCCGCGGCCGAGCAGACGACCTCGAAGCCGCTGCCGCGTGAGGTGGTGTTCGTGATCGACAATTCCGGCTCGATGGGCGGCACCTCGATCGTGCAGGCCAAGGCGAGCCTCAGCTACGCGCTCGGCCGGCTGCAACCCGGCGACCATTTCAACGTCATCCGCTTCGACGACACCATGGACACGCTGTTCACGGCCTCGGTGCCGGCCGATGCCGAGCACGTCAAGCAGGCGATCGCCTTCGTGGATGCGCTGCAGGCCCGCGGCGGCACAGAGATGGTGCCGGCGATGCGTGCGGCGCTGACCGACAGGCTCGGCGACACCGGCATGGTGCGGCAGGTCGTTTTCCTGACCGACGGCGCGGTCGGCAATGAGCAGCAATTGTTCGAAACGATCACGGCGATGCGCGGCCGCTCGCGTGTCTTCATGGTCGGCATCGGGTCCGCGCCGAACACCTACCTGATGACCCGTGCGTCCGAACTGGGGCGCGGCGCATTCACCCATATCGGCTCGGTCGACCAGGTGGAGGAGCGCATGCGCGGGCTGTTCGCCAAGCTGGAGAATCCGGCCGTGACCGGCCTCAGCGCCAAGTTCACGGGTGCAACCGCCGACGTCACGCCGGCGATCATCCCCGATGTCTATCGCGACGAGCCGCTGGTGCTCGCCGCAAAGCTCGACAAGCTCGCGGGAGCACTGGAGATCAAGGGCCGCGTCGGCGACCGGCCGTGGTCCGTGACGCTGCCGTTGCAGAATGCAGCCGAAGGCAAGGGCCTCTCAAAACTCTGGGCCAACCGCAAGATCGGCGACGCCGAGGTTGCACGGACCATGCGTGAGGTGACGCCTGAAGCCGCCGACAAGACCATTTTGGCCCTGGCGCTGGAGCACCAGATCGTCACGCGGCTGACGAGCCTCGTTGCCGTCGACAAGACGCCGAGCCGTCCCGAGGGCGCACCGCTCAAGCTGAGCGAATTGCCGGTCAACCTGCCGGCCGGCTGGATCTTCGAGAAGGTGTTCGGCGAGCAACAACAGATCCGGCCGGCTCCGCTCCGCGAGCGCCATGCCGATGCGAGCGCGCGGCCTGCGACACGGCAACTGTCGGCGGGCGCGGACGCGATCCAGCTACCGAAGACCGCGACCTCTGCTGAATTGAAGATGTTCTCAGGACTGATCCTGCTGTTCCTCGGCCTGGTCCTGTTCGTGTTCAACCGGCGTCAGCTTCTTGCTCACTGACGCCGGGTGAAAGAGGAGGTCTCAGCCGCCTCCTCTTCTTCAACGCGCGCGGCTGCCCGTACCCGCCCAAACAGCCGCGCGCGTCTTTTTTGAGAAACACATGCTCCGCTTCATCTCACCCCTCGCCCTTGCCATCGTCGGCGTCATCCTGCTCGGCGATGGCGTTTACATCCACGCCAAGGCTTGGGTCGCGCAGGTGCTGCTGGAGCGCGCCTTTGCAAAGACCATCGCGACGGGCCATCCGATCAGGCCATGGTCATGGGCCGATACCTGGCCGGTCGCACGGATCGAGGTGAAACGGATCGGCGCCAGCGCCATCGTGCTTGCCGGCAGCAGCGGCCAGGCGCTCGCCTTCGGCCCCGGTCATGTGGAAGCAACGGCCGATGCCGGCGAACGCGGCGTCGCGGTCTATGCCGCCCATCGCGACACCCATTTCCGCTTCCTGAAAGACGTCTCGATCGGTGACGAGATCGAGATCACCCGCAGCGACGGTGCACGATTCCACTACCGGGCCGACGCCGCGACCGTCGTGCGTTTCGACGCCTCGGGGATCGACCCGGCAACGCAGGGACATGAGCTCGTGCTGTCGACCTGCTGGCCCTTCGACGCGCTGACCCCGGGTCCGGAGCGCTACGTTCTCCACGCCACTCTGATCGCTCCCGACCGCTGAGTTCAGGGCATCACACTCACGTCACACAGGCTTGTTTTCCGCGGGAACCGAACTGGCGCTGCCGATCGCAGACATATAGAGGAAGAGTCGGAATGAGCGAGCCTCCTCACTGCAAGCGCCACGGCAGGGCAACGGATGGACGACGAGTTCAAGCGGAGAGTTTCGGATCGGCTGGAGCAACTCGAGAACCGCATCGCGCTGCTGGAGCGCAACCAGAATCTCATTGCCGCCGGTCAAAGGCGGGCGTCGCTTCGCAGCCTTTGGCGTCGTCCGCCGATGTGGACATTCGAGCAGTACCCGCCCCGCCTGCTCAATATCAGTGACGTTCGACCCGCTCCACCGGTGCCCGTCGACGCACCGCGCATCGCGATGGTGACGCCGAGCTACAATCACGCAAGCTATCTTGACGCCACGATCGAGAGCATCGTTGGCGAGAACTACCCGAACCTGCACTATCACGTGCAGGATGGCGGCTCGATCGACGGGACGGTCGAGATCCTGAAGGCGCACGGCAATCGTATCAGCTGGCGCAGCGAACCCGACAGGGGGCAGTCCCACGCGATCAATCTCGGCTTCGCAGACGTCGATTGCGAGATCATGGCGTATCTCAACAGCGACGACATGCTGCTTCCCGGCACGCTCGCCTATGTCGCCGACTACTTCACGAAGCATCCCGGCATCGACATCGTCTACGGACATCGCATCTTCATCGATCGCGACGGACTGGAGGTCGGCCGTGCCGTGCTTCCGCGCCATCACGGAGAGACGCTGCGATACGCCGATTATATCCCCCAGGAGACCATGTTCTGGCGTAAGCGCGTGTGGGACAGGATCGGACAGATGGACGAGAATTTTCACTACGCGATGGACTGGGACTTCATCCTGCGCGCGCAGCAGGCCGGCTTCAAGTTCACACGGCTGCCCCGCTTCCTGGCCTGCTTCCGTATCCACGACGCACAGAAGACCGCGGCGACCTATGCGGTCGGCGTCAGGGAGATGGGTATCCTGCGGCGGCGCGCGCTTGGCTTCGATCCGACGCAAATGGACATCAGGAAAGCGATCGCC
The DNA here is from genome assembly GCA_023390955.1 of Pseudomonadota bacterium. Classification (GTDB taxonomy): domain Bacteria; phylum Pseudomonadota; class Alphaproteobacteria; order Rhizobiales; family Xanthobacteraceae; genus Bradyrhizobium. The sequence continues at coordinate 12,772 of JAEWBW010000060.1, read as the reverse complement.
CCCTATCTGATGCGACAGACGGCATATCATTTCGGCTACAAGCTCGGCCTGCTGCGCTACTGAGCGTCCGCCAGTACGTTCACCCGGTGCCGACACATTCCGCTGCGCGGCATGCACATGCGGCGCGCGCGGTTGCCACCTGCGAAAACTCCTCCTACAAAAGCGTGCGCGCTACCAAGAACAACAAGGGTGGGGATGACGCCATGGAAGCTCAGGTGAACAACACGTCTGTTCCTCGGCAACCATGGTCTCCGGCGCCAGACGCCAGCGACATCGTCAAGGGCATCCACGCGATGCTGCACCCGCGCAACATCGTGCTGGTGGGCGCGACCGACAAGCCCGGCAATTATGCCGAGCGCATCTGGAAAAACCTGGTCGGGTACAAGTTCGCTGGCGGGCTCTATCCCGTCAACGCCAAGCGCGACGTCATCTGGGGCGTCACCTGCTACAAGGATTTCGCGAGCCTCCCCGAGAAGCCCGATCACGTGCTGGTGCTGGTTCCGGCGCGCTTTGCCGTGCAGGTGATCCGCGATGCCGCCGCCGCCGGCGCGCGATCGGCCACCATCGTCACCTCCGGCTTCAGTGAATTGCAGGACGAGGAGAGCCAGAAGCTCGCCGCGGAGCTGCAGCAGGCGGTGCGTGAAACCGGGCTCGCGGTCACCGGACCGAACTGCCTCGGAAACCTCAGCGCCGGCGAAAGGCTCTTCACCAATATCGACGATCGCGTCGTGACCATGGAACAGGGTGCGGTTGCGATCGCCGGGCAATCCGGCGCCATCGTCATGGCGATCCGTCAGGCGCTGGAGGACCGCGGCGTCGGCGTCGGCTACATGGTGACGACCGGCAACGAGGCCGGCCTCGAGACGCCGGACCTGATGCGTTATTTCGCGGCCGATCCTAGCATCCGCGTCATCGTCGTCTACCTCGAGGGCGTGCGCAACACGAAGGCCTTTCGCGAGGCCTGCAAGGCCGCGCGCGCGGCGGGCAAGCCGGTGATCGCGCTCAAGCTCGGCGCGTCCGAAGGCGGCCGTGCCGCCGCGATGGCGCATACCGGCGCGCTCGCAGGCTCGATCGAGACGTTCGATGCGATCGCGACCCGCGAAGGCGTGATCCGCGCCCGCGGCCTCGACGAGCTGATCGAAACGACCGAATGCTTCGTCCACGCCGGCGTGCCGAAAGGCGACCGGCTCGCCGCGGTCTCGCTCTCGGGTGGAAAGCGCGGCATGCTGATCGACGCCTTCTACGCGGCCGGCCTGAACTTTGCGCCGCTGAGCAAGCACGCCAGCGGCGAGCTTGCAAAGATGCTGGGGCCTGGCTCGATCGTCGGCAATCCGCTCGACGCCGGCTTTGCCGCGGTGGTCGATCCCTCCGTCTACATGAAGTCGATCAAGCTGATGATCGACGACCCTGATATCGACGTCGTCATCATCGATGCCGAGCTGCCGAAAGCACCGCATGAGCAGCGCGAGCGGAACCTGCGCATGGTCAACGAGATGGCGAGCCAGGCGGGAAAGCCCGTGATCTACGTCAGCGCCATGTCGGTCGGTTTCACCGAGTTCACGAAGGGCCTGCGCAAATCGCTGCCGCATCTCACCGTGATGCAGGGCCTCGACCGCGCCGTCACCGCGATCAAATCGCTGCTCGACTACGCGAAGCTGCGCAAAAACGTCCCCGATCTCGTCGCAAGCTCAAAGCCCGCCGCTCGCACTGTCCTGGAGAAGACGCTGAAAGCCGCGACCGGCGCCGCACTCGACGAGGTCGCCTCGAAGAAGCTGCTCAAGGCCTATGGCATCCCGATCTCCAAAGAAGGAATCGCCCAGACGCCTGCCGAAGCCGTAAAGATCGCCAAGCAGATCGGGTTCCCCGTGGTGGCGAAACTGGTCAGCGCCGAGATCCTGCACAAGTCCGACATCGGCGGCGTCGTGCTCAATCTGAACAGCGCGGCCGAGGTCAAGAAGGCCTTCGCCGACATCACCGCGCGGGTGAAGAAGCTGAAGGGCAAGCCGAAGCTCGACGGCATCCTGATTGCGCAGCAGGTCAAGGCCGACCTCGAACTCGTGGTCGGCGCTTCCCTCGATGCGGAGATGGGACCGGTGGTGCTGTTCGGCACCGGCGGCATCGATATCGAGCTGATGAAGGACGTGGCGCTTGCCGGCGCGCCGCTCGACGAGGCCGAAGCGCGGCTGCTGATCGGCCGCACCAAGGCCGGCGTCAAGATGCGCGGCTATCGCGGCAAGCCGGCGCTGCACGAGGCCTCCGCCGTCAAGGCGCTGGTCGGCCTGTCCAACCTCATCGCCGATGCCGGCGACCGGATCGCCTCGATCGACGTCAATCCGTTCCTGATCAACACCAGGACCGGCGTGGCGGTGGATGCCCTGATCGTCCTTAACAATGCCGCGGCAAAGCGTGCCGCCAAGCATTGATCGGCTTTCCCCGGAAGGACTTTGCCCATAAAATCGGCGCTCTGCTTCGCGAACCAGGACCGCGGAGCCGAGACGGAGAGTTATGGCGCGAACAAGCAATATGTTGGTCGGAACCGTGACGCTGCTCGTGATCGGCGTCGGGTTCGGCGGCATGCTTGCCGTGCAGAAATACCGCGCGGCCCAGGCCCGCAGCCAGTTGCGCGTGGTGTTCGAGGGCGGTTCCGCCAGCGGTCTGCGCAAGGGCGGCCCGGTGAATTTCGACGGCGTACCGGCCGGCCAGATCGTCTCGATCAAGCTCGACAGTCCGAGCAAGATCGTCGCTCTCGTCACGCTCGACAACGCCGCGCCGATCCGCAAGGACACCGTGGCCGGCATCGAGTTCCAGGGCTTGACGGGCGTTGCCGCGATCTCGCTGGTCGGCGGCGCGCCATCGGCACCGCCGGTGCCGCTGGATGTCGACGGCATTCCCGTGCTGACCTCCGATCTCAGCGACGCCGAGACCATCGTCGAGACCCTGCACAATGTCGACCGCATGATCGTCACCAACTCGCCGGCGATCAAGGACAGCCTGACCAGGTTCGAGGCCTACACGGCCGATTTGAAGGGCAAGGGCGAAGCCATCGACAGCGTCATGATCAAGGTCGACAAGGGCTTTGCGGGCTTCGACAGCGCGGTGACCAAGATCGAGGGCATCTTCCCGGGCTTCGTCGACGGCAAGGCCGACGAGCTGTTCGAGAAGGTGCGAGGGCTGCACGAGCTGGCCGACACCATGAAGAAGAAGTCCGCGAGCTTCCTCGACGATACCCGTCGCGCGCTACTCGATGTCAGCGATGCCGCCAACAAGATGAGCGGCATACAGGTGGCGCCGCGGCCGCCGCGAAAGCCACCGCCGGCCCAGCAGAAGCGGTGAGCTCTCACCTAAACTTCGAAAACAACCCCATGCACAGTAGATGTTGTGCCTGGGCTTCGGAAAGAACTACCAGGCGTAGCGTACGACGCCCTTGCCTGCGTAGGACCGGGTGACGTTCGAGAACTCGCCCTCGAAGGTTCCGGCCGCCGACCAGCCGTTCATCCAGCGCATTTCGGCCGACGCCGTGGTCAGCGCGGAATCGCGCGATTGCGCGGCGCCGTTCACGACGAAGGCCGAACCCGGCAGCGCCTGGAACACCGCGCCGACGGTGCGATCCGGATTGAAATCGTGCGCCCAGGCGATGCGGCCGCGCAGCGTGACGATGCCGCCCACCGTCCCGAACGACTTGTCGGTGCGCAGGCCGAGCTCGGTGCGGGTGTCGGTCACGGTCTTGCCCGCATAGGTCAGCGCGAAGGCGTTGTTGGTGCCGGCGACGAGGGTCTCGCCATAACCCGGCAGGATGAACGCGGTGGCCTGAACCGCGGCGTAGGGCGTCAGGCCCATCCACGGCGTGACGGTGCGATGGCCACCCTCGATGCGGCCCGAGATCGCGCTGGCATTGAACTGCGCGCGCAGCTGGTCGAAGCCGGCAACGGTGACGGTGCGGTTGGTGGTGACGTCCTGCCAGCCATAGGCCAGCGCGGCTGTGACATAGGCTTGTCCCGCGACATGGCGCACGAAGGCGCCGGCCTGGAACAGGTCGGACCGGCCCCAGCCGAGCCCGTTGACGTTGAAGCTGGTGCCGCCGCCCGCGAGCGCGAAGCCAGCCAGCGTCGACGGCGAGACGCGGTAGTCGACGCCGACGGCGGTGCCGTAGATGTTGCTGGTGGTGTTGTTCGAGCCGAGCGCGGTGTTGCCGTCCGTGGTCTGCGAGCCGCCATAGCCGGCCGCCCAGACGTTCCAGCGCTGCTCGAAGTCGAGCGACGGCGCCTTGTTGTAGATCGAGGCGAAGGCATCACGTGCGGCCTTGCTACGCGCGCCGGTCTCTGCGGCAAACGGCGTCGCACCCGTCGGGCTGATGCCGCGTCCGGACGAGAACGGATCGGTCAGCAGGCTCAGGAACAGGTTCATCGCATTGAACGTGGTCTGCTGGGTCCCGGTGGCCGGCTCGCCCGAAGCCTGTGACAGGCCCTGGGGCGAGAGGTTCGCGAGCGCCACGGGCAGGCTGCCGCCCGCGTTGAAGATCCGCGTCAGGACGTTGGCGACGTTCTGCTGGTTGATGTTGAGACCGCCGCCATAACCGAGCACGAGGTCGAGATAGGCGTTGTTGGGATCGTAGCTCAATGTCGCTTTCAGGTTCGGCGACAGGCCCGTCACGACCGGGTTGAACGTGTCGGGCAGCGTGCCCGCGGTCAGGATCTTGTAGTGATTTGCGATCGAGCCGACCGGGACGACCGTGACCGTGGCGCCATTGAGCGCGGAGGTCCCGGTGACAACAGCGATGCCGTTGCTCGCACCCGAGACCTGCACCATGTAGGTCGACGCCGCCGTGAAGGCGAGATCGCCGTTCACGTTGAGCGTTCCGGTGGGGCTGCCGGGCGCGAACGTGCCGCCATTGTTGACGACGACATTGTTGGTCGCGCCGACGCCGCCAAACGTGCCGCCGGATGCGATGGTCACATTGCCGTTGATCGTGCCGGCGAGGCTGAGCGTTCCGCCCAGCACGTTCCAGTCCTGGTTGCCGGTGCCGGTGACGGTCCAGGTCGAGCTGCCGATCTTGTTGAAGGTCGAGAAGCCGTCGTACTGAAGACCAACGCCGAGCAGGCTGAGGTTGAACGTATCCTTGCCGGTGCCGCCGAGCTGGAACGTGTCGGTGCCGGAGGCGAACACCTGGCCGTTGATGATGCTGCCGGGGCCGAGCGTAAGCGTGTTGTTGCCGCAGCCGCAGAGATCGATCGCGGCGAAGCCGGTCGCGGCGTTGATGGTGCCGGAGTTGAAGACGCTGAGGCCGCCGCTCGCGCTGATGCCGACGCCATTGACGCCGACAGTGATGGTGTTGGTGTTGATGATCTGGTTGGTCGTCGAGATTGTGTTCGCAAAGATGCCGGTACCGCCATCGCCGACAGTGATCGTGCCGCGATTGGTCAAGATATTGTCGTCACCGAGCAGTGCTAGGCCTGTTGAGCCGTCCGCGCCGATGATCTTGCCCGTGTTGGTGAGCGTGCCGGACAGACCGACGATCCCTGCGCCGAGGCCGCCCGCACCGACATTAATCGTTCCCGCCTGGACGATGACGGCACGGTCACCCTGTACCTGCATGCCTGCGCCGGTGCCGGCAACCGTGATCGTGCCCGTTTCCGTGTTCGTGACCTTGGCGTCGTCGCCGGCGACCGTGACACCCGTACCGAACTGTCCGGTCGTGATGCTTCCAGCGTTGTTGGCCGTCTGGAAGTTGCCTTGCATGAAGATGCCGGTGGCGCCATCGCCAACCGTGATGCGGCCAGTCGCCGTATTCGTGACCGTATTGCCGCCGCCGATCGCAAAAATGCCACCGCCGGAGGGAAATCCGCCCGACGCGCCGACCGTGATCGCACCGGCATTGATAATGGTCGTATTGCTGAAAGCGTAGATGCCGATCGTGTTGTCGAGGCCTGTGATGGTACCGGCGGCGGAATTGGTGATGGTGTTGTTAAAGCCGGCGAAGATGCCCGTGGCACTCGCGCCGACCGACAGCGCCGCGCTGTTGCCGACGACATTGTCGTCCTGCACCGAGATCGCGACACCGCCATCGCCCGTGGTGATCGTACCTTTGTTGGCGACCGTGTTGTTGTTCAGGAGGGAGATGCCGAGACCATTGTCCGCCGCCGTGATGATGGCGGTGTTGGTCACGGTGTTGAAGTTGCCAGCACCGATGCCGGTGAGACCCGAGCCTGCCGCCACCGTCCCGTTGTTGGTGACGACGTTGGTGTCGCTGAGACTGATCGCCGCCACGCCGTTGTCGTTGACGGTCGCGCCTGCAAGCACGTTCACGGTCAGATTGTTGACGCCGCCGGCGTCAAAGCCGTTGGCATCGCTGCTGCAGGTGACGGTCTGGCCGCTCGTCGCCGGATCGGGCAAACAGTCCGCCTGCGCCGAGGTCGCCGACAGGACCAGCAGCGCCGCAACGGACGACATCGCCGCGCCCAGGCGCAGCTCTCCACGTCCACTCAATGGCAACCGAAAGCCCACCCCAATGCCCTCAACGGCGCGCCCGCCGGCGCCGCCGGTAAATTAGGCCACCGGGTCCCTACGTGGAACTACGGAATCAGCGGAATCGCCGGGCCACGGCACAACCGGGGTGGATTCAGTCGGCCATGTTGCACCTGCGCCACGCTTTGCAGCCGCGGATAATCAGGCCGTGCATGTGTGAGGTGTGCTGTCCGGTCACAGTGTGGACCGGCGTTCACATCAATGGCCGGCCGCTAGTCCCAGTCGCCCCCGACCCGGCGCGCAATTGCGCACGGGGCCGGGACGACAATATGCGCGAAACTGCCTTGCTACGTCTCACCGATAGACGAACGCCTTGTCGGTCAGATCCGTTTTCGGGATCTCGTCCTTCTCGGCCCAATAATCCTGGCTGTGCTGCCATTCGCGCTTGTCGCCACGCTTGGGCAGGAGGTTCATGCCGCGCATCACGTAACCGGGATTGAAGTCTTCCGAATCGATCCAGGGCAGGATCGGCATGTTGTGGTCCTCGGGCCGCAGCTCGACTTCGACCTTCTTGGCGCCCTGCGCCTTCATGTGAGCCAACAGGCGGCAGACGAAGTCGGCGACGATATCGACACGCAAGGTCCAGCTCGCGCGGAAATAGCCGAACACCCACACCATGTTCGGCACGCCCGTGAACATCATGCCGCGATAGGTGACGGTGTCGCCGAAGGCGAGCGGCTTGCCGTCGATCTCGAAATCGATGTCGCCGAGTGCGGCGAGATTGAAGCCGGTCGCGGTGACCACGACGTCGGCCTCGAGCACCTTGCCTGACTTGAGCTGAATGCCGTTCTCGACGAAGCACTCGATCTCGTCGGTGACGACGGAGGCCTTGCCGCTGGCGATGCCCTTGAACAAATCGGCATCCGGCACGAAGGCAATGCGCTGCCGCCACGGCCGGTAGCTCGGCGTGAAATGCTGCTCGACGTCGTAGTCAGGGCCGAGCACTGCGCGGATCTGGTCGATCAGCTCCTTCTTCACCTGCTCCGGCTTGGAGATGCAGAGCTTCGTGAAGGCGTCCTGCTCGAACAGGATCTTTCGGCGCACGATCTCGTGGATCCATTCCTCATCCACCTGGAGCCGGCGAAGTTCCTCGGCGATCTCGATGGCGTTGCGGCCGAGGCGGAAATAGGTGGGCGAGCGCTGCAGCATGGTGACGTGCGCGCACTTGTCCGCGATGTTTGGAACCAGCGTCGCAGCGGTCGCGCCCGAGCCGATCACCACGACCTTCTTGTTCGTGAGATCGAGGTCATCCGGCCAGGTCTGGGGATGGACGATGCGACCCTTGAAGCTGTCGGTGCCCTTCCATTCCGGCGTGTAGCCCTCGGAGTGTCGGTAGTAGCCCTGGCACATCCAGAGGAAGTTTGCGGTGAAGGTCCTGGTTTCGCCCGTATCCGTCGTGATCGCCTCGATCGTCCAGAGATTCTGCTCGCTCGACCAGCGCGCGGAATTGATCTTGTGCTTGTAGCGGATGTGCCTGGCGATGCCGTTGTCCTCGATCACCTCATTCATGTAGGCGAGGATCTCTTCGGCGGTCGCTATCGGCGGGCCGACCCAGGGCTTGAAGCGATAGCCGAAGGTGTGGAGGTCGCTGTCGGAGCGGATGCCGGGATAGCGATGCGTGCTCCAGGTGCCGCCGAACGTCTCCTGCGTCTCGAGGATCACGTAGCTCGTGCCGGGGAGTTGCTTGGTCAGGTGATAGGCGCTGCCGATGCCGGAGATTCCGGCGCCGACGATCAACACATCGAAATGTTCAGTGGCCTGCTTGGTCGTGGCTTGACTGCGAACAGCGACATTCATTGTTGCTTCTTGCCTTGCTCATTTTATGTGGCCGTCCTTGACCGGACGGCGCGTTTCCTCCGCGACGGGCATGGTCGCCCGCCGCGTTTCACTTGCAAAATGGCATAGATCAAACCGCAATCAAATCACAGCGGCGCACCCCAGCTCCGCGCGGTCTGCACAATCCAGTCGCGATAGAGGGTGAGCGGCGTGACGCCGGTCAAACCGCCGCAGCCGGCGCTGCCGTTCGGCCCGGTCGACCAGCTGACGACACCAATGATTGCGGGACCATTCGGCTTGTCCTCGAACACGGGACCACCGGAATCACCGGTACAAGCGCCGATTCCGTCACGAACGCCGTTGGTTACGGGATCGACCAGCCGGATCTGCAGCGTGCCGGGCTTGCCTGTCGCAATGAGGCCTGCGACGCGCGTGCCGCCGCCGCTCTTGCCGTCGCCGCGCACGGTTACGCCGATACCGGCGATGGTGAAGCGGCCGCCGACCTGGATCGGAATCTGCGGCATGCCGACGGCGACAGTCGATTTTCCCTTGAGTGGAATTTCAAGTTGCAGCAGCGCCACATCAGCGGTGGCGCGATGCGACGTCATCGCCTGCATGTTGAAGTTCGGATGGATCGCGACCGTTCGCACATCCTGCAACTGCGGCTTGTTGTCGGCGCCATAGGCAACGATCTTGTAGTCGGCGCCGGGCTGCACGCAATGTGCGGCCGTGAGCACGATTTTCGGTGCGATCAGGCTGCCGGTGCAGAAATTGCCGCGCGAGCCGACGATGGTGACGACGGCACGCGCGACGCCCTCGGTCTGCGGCGTACCGCCGTTGACGATGGCCTGGGCGGGTGCGGCGAACAGCAGCGCGGCTGCGACAAACGGGAACGATCTCATCTTCATGCTCACCGGTGTAGCGAAAGGATCGCCACCGGCCAAGCCACGCATCGAGGCTGGCCCTCGTTTCCATCGCGTGCTAGCCGTTCTCGCGGAAAACAGCAGCGAGGATAGGGCATTGGCGATCGAGGCGGTGATCTTTGATTTTGGCGGCGTATTGACGACTTCGCCGTTCGAGGCGTTCACGCGCTTCGAAACCGAGCGCGGGCTCCCCGCCGACATCATCCGGCGCACCAACGCCGCCAATCACCTCGAAAATGCCTGGGCCAAGTTCGAGCGCGCCGAGGTCGACATCGAGACGTTCGACAAGTTGTTCGCCACCGAGTCGCTCGCGCTCGGCGCCGAGGTGCGCGGGCGCGATGTGCTGCCGCTGCTGCAGGGCGATCTCAGGCCCGAGATGGTCGAGGCGCTCAAGCGCATCAAGGCAAAGTTCAAGACCGGCTGCATCACCAACAATTTGCCAGCCAACGCGATCGGCAGCATGACCGGGCGCTCGCTCTACGTCGCCGAGGTGATGGTGCTGTTCGACCACGTCATCGAATCCGCCAAGATCGGCCTGCGCAAGCCCGACCCACGCATCTACCAGATGATGACCGAGACGCTGAAGGTCGATCCCAAGAACTGCGTCTATCTCGATGATCTCGGCGTCAACCTGAAACCAGCGCGCGAGATGGGCATGACCACGATCAAGGTCTTGAACGGCGCGCAGGCGATTGCGGAGCTCGAGGCTGCGACGGGGCTGAAGCTGGGGTAGTTCTGCTCGCGACGCTGCCAACTCCTTATCCTGAGGAGCGCGTCTTCGCGCGTCTCGAAGGATGCAGGCCCGCCTGTGGCCCTCGCCCTTCGAGACGCCGCTTCGCGGCTCCTCAGGGTGAGGGAGAGAGAGCTACTCCGCAGCGCGCGCGATCCGTTCCGGAAATGCCGCTGCCAGCGACGCACGATCGGGCTTGAGCACACCGCGCTCGGTTATCAGGCCGGTGACGAGACGGGCCGGCGTGACGTCGAACGCGTAATTGGCGACCGGCGATCCCTCCGGCACGATGCGCACCGTCTCCAGGCGGCCGTCGGCTGTGCGACCGGTCATGTCGGTGACCTCAGTGCCGCTGCGCTGCTCGATCGGGATATCGCGAATGCCGTCGTCAACGGCGAAGTCGATCGTCGGTGACGGCAGCGCGACGTAGAACGGCACATTGTTGTCGTGCGCGGCCAGCGCTTTCAGATAGGTGCCGATCTTGTTGCAGACGTCGCCATTGGCAGCGACCCGGTCGGTGCCGACGATGGCGAGATCGACCATGCCGTGCTGCATCAGGTGACCGCCGGTGTTGTCGGGGATCACCGTGTGCGGCACGCCGTGATGGCCGAGCTCCCACACCGTGAGCGAGGCGCCCTGGTTGCGCGGACGGGTCTCGTCGACCCAGACATGGATCTTGATGCCGCGCTCATGCGCCAGATAGATCGGCGCGGTCGCGGTGCCCCAGTCCACGGTGGCGAGCCAGCCGGCGTTGCAATGGGTCAGCACGTTGACGGTCTCACCGGGCTTCTTCGTCGCAATCGCCTCGATCAGCCTCAAGCCGTTGTCGGCGATGCCGCGATTGATCTCGACGTCCTGCTCGACGATCTCGTCGGCGCGCGCATAGGCCGCTTCCGCGCGCTCCACCGGGTCGACAGGCGTGAGCGCCGCGCGCATCTCGTCCAGCGCCCATTTCAGATTGATCGCCGTCGGCCGGGCCACGACCAGCGTGTCATAGGCACGCTTCAGGCCGGTATCGGAACTGTCCTCACGCATGGCGAGCGCCATGCCATAGGCCGCCGTCGCACCGATCAGCGGCGCGCCGCGCACCAGCATGTCGCGGATCGCGACCGCCGCGTCCTCGCAGGTCGCCAGCTTCGCGACGATGAACTCGTGCGGCAGCCTGCGCTGGTCGATCGCGCCGACCGACCAGCCGTCACGCTCGCGCCAGATGCTGCGAAAATGCTTGCCGTCCACCTTCATCGCAAAACGCCTTTCGAGCACTTTGTTATGAGCATGATCTGTTCGGAAAACCGCTGCACACTTTTCCGGATCATGCTCAAGCCCGCAGGATACGGCCCGCCACCGCATCGAGCTTCTTCAGCAGCTCGGGATCGCGCGCCTCGGGCGCGGTGATCAGCGCGGTGTCGAGCGCACGATCCGAACCGATCGGACACGCCTCGTGCTCGCGCGGAAAGTCCTTCGCAAGCCGCGCCACCAGCGCCTTGGCCTTGTCGGCGTTCGACGTCAGCACGCGGATGATGTCCTGCACCGTGACGGCGTCATGATCGGGATGCCAGCAATCGAAATCCGTCACCATCGCGACCGTCGCGTAGCAAATCTCCGCCTCGCGGGCGAGCTTTGCCTCGGGCATGTTGGTCATGCCGATCACGGAATAGCCCAGCGTCTTGTAGGTCAGGCTCTCGGCCAGCGTCGAGAATTGCGGCCCTTCCATGCAGACATAGGTGCCGCCGCGCGCGACCGCGATGCCCTCGGCTTCGGCCGCGGCCGCCAGATGAATGCGCAGGCGCGGCGAGACCGGATGCGCCATCGAGACATGCGCCACGCAACCCCGTCCGAAGAACGAGCTCTCGCGCTTGTAGGTGCGATCAACGAACTGGTCGACCAGCACGAAGGTGCCCGGCGGCAACTCCTCCTTGAAGGAGCCGCAGGCCGACAGTGAGATCAAATCGGTGACGCCGGCGCGCTTCAGCACGTCGATATTGGCGCGATAGTTGATGTCCGAGGGCGAGAGCCGGTGGCCTTTATCATGGCGCGGCAGAAACACGATCGGCAGCCCGGCGATGGTGCCGCGCCGGAGCGGCGCCGACGGCTCGCCCCAGGGGCTCTTGATCACCTCTTCGTGTGCGCCTTCGAGACCCGGCAGATCGTAGATGCCGGAGCCGCCGATGATGCCCAGTACCGCCTGCGTCATGCCTTGTTAACCCCGTTCGCGCGCTGCGACATGGTTAAGCTATGCCAGTTTTGCGGCGGATTTGAAACGGGGGTGGTTTGAGGTGGGCTTTTGCCTCACCCACGATGTCGTCCTGGCGAAAGCCAGGACCCATACCGCGTGATCTATCGGTGAGTTGATGGTCGCAGTACCAAGCGGCCGATCTTCGCCAAACTACTCCCTGGGGTAATGGGTCCTGGCTTTCGCCAGGACGACCCTGGAGTGGGCGACTGCGGCTTAAGCCGCCTTCACCGGCTGCAGCTGGCCGGCGATCATCCGGTGCAGCGATTCGATCGACTGGAAGTTTTCCGGCGTGATTTCAGCCTGGGGAATGGTGAAGTCGAATTCGGCTTCCACGCCCAGCATCAGATTGACCATGTCCATCGAGGTCAGGCCGGCCTCGACGAGGCGGGTCGAGGGCGCGAGGTCTGCGGTCAGCGAATTCTGTTCGAGGATGCCCTTCACCAGCTTGATGATGCGATCGTGCATGTCGGTATCGAAGGTCTGCATCGGCGATGTCCTGTTATATTTGTTTTGATCACGATCGACCGGATCGCCGCCACACATGGCGCCGCGCGCTCCGTCCTGCAATAGGGCGCAAGATAGGCC
>JAEWBW010000345.1 GCA_023390955.1 Pseudomonadota bacterium | reverse complement strand
GTGGTGCAGGTCGCCCGCGAGACCGGCTATCTCGACGGCGTGCAGAATTTCCGCAGCGCCGACTATTACGGCCATTTCCCGCCGGACAAGGTGCTGGCGCTGTGCACCGGCAGCCAGGGCGAGCCGCGGGCGGCGCTGGCGCGCATCGCCAACGACGACCATCCGCAGGTGACCTTGAACAAGGGCGACAGCGTGATCTTCTCCTCGCGCACCATTCCCGGCAACGAGAAGGCGGTCGGCAACATCATCAACAATCTGGTGCTGCAGGGCGTCGAGGTCATCACCGACCGCGACCATCTGGTCCATGTCTCCGGCCATCCCCGCCGCGATGAGCTGCGCGACCTGATCTCATGGGTGAAGCCGCAGCTCCTGATCCCCGTCCATGGCGAGCCCCTGCATCTGCACGAGCACGCAAAACTCGCGCGCGCCGCCGGCGTGCCGCGGGTGCTGGTCGTCCGCAACGGCGACCTCGTCAAATCAGCCAAGGGCCGCGTCGCTGTGACGACGTTTGCCTCCAATGTCGCGCGGGTCAAAGCCGTGGCGGCCGCCGCCAAGGCCGCCGACCGCGAGGTCGTCGTGGTCGGCCGCGCCATGGAGCGCGTGGTGCAGGTGGCGCGCGAGACCGGCTATCTCGATGGCGTGCAGAGTTTCCGCTCGCCCGAGGTCTACGGCCATCTACCGCAGGACAAGGTGCTGGCGCTCTGCACCGGCAGCCAGGGCGAGCCGCGTGCGGCGCTGGCGCGCATCGCCAATGACGACCATCCCGAGATCACGCTCAACCGCGGCGACAGCGTGATCTTCTCCTCGCGCACCATCCCCGGCAACGAAAAGGCCGTCGGCACCATCATCAACAATCTGGTGATGCAGGGCGTCGAGATCATCACCGATCGCGACCACCTGGTGCACGTCTCCGGCCATCCGCGCCGCGACGAGCTCCGCGACATGATCGCCTGGACCAAGCCGCAGTTGCTGATCCCCGTGCACGGCGAGGCACTGCATTTGAACGAACACGCAAAGCTTGCGCGTGCAGCCGGCGTGCCGCGCGTACTCGTCGTTCGCAACGGTGATCTGGTCAAGCTCGGCCCGGGCGATCCCGGCATTGTCGGCGAGGTGCCGTCGGGACGTCTCTACAAGGACGGCACGATCCTGGAGGACTCCAAGTCCCGCGCCGTGGTCGAGCGCCGCCGCATGGCGTTCTCCGGCTGCGCCTTCGTGGCCATCGCCATGACCGAGCAGGGCGAGCTCGCCGACGATCCCGAGGTCGATCTCGTCGGCATCCCTGAGAAAAACAGGGCGGGGGAAGCCTTTGACGACATCGTCTTCGACGCCGTGGTCTCCACCGTCGAAGGCCTGCCAAAGCCGCGCCGGCGCGATCCGGATGCTCTGGCCGAGTCGGTGCGACGTGCTGTCCGGGCGGTCATCAACGAACATTGGGGCAAAAAGCCCCCCTGTCTGGTACATGTCCTGACAGTCTAACGGGAGTAGGAATATGCTGGGGCGGCTCAACCATGTCGCGATCGCGACCAAGGATGCGATCAAGGCTGCGAAGATCTATGGCGCGGCGTTCGGCGCGCAGATCTCGGAGGCCGTGCCGCTGCCCGAGCACGGCGTCACCACCGTGTTCGCGACGCTGCCCAACACGAAGATCGAGTTCATCGAGCCGCTCGGCGAGGGGTCGCCGATCGCGAAGTTCATCGAGCGCAACCCCGACGGCGGCATCCACCATGTCTGCTACGAGGTCGTCGACATCATCGCTTCGCGCGACACCCTCGTGAAGGAAGGCGCGCGCGTGCTCGGCGACGGCGTCCCGAAGATCGGTGCGCACGGCAAGCCGGTGCTGTTCCTGCACCCGAAGGATTTTTCCGGCGCGCTGGTCGAAATCGAGCAAGCGTAAGGCCGGGCCATGGCCATCCAGATATCAACCGCGATCGCGATCTACTTCATCATCTGGTGGGTCGTGCTGTTCGTGACGCTGCCGTTCGGTGTGCGCAGCCAGCACGAAGACGGCGTCGGCGAGCCCGGCACCGATCCGGGCGCGCCGATCCTGACGCGGATGGGCCGCAAGCTGATCTGGACCACGATCATCTCGGCAATCCTCTATGGCCTCGGCATGGTCGCCTATCACGCCGGCTATCTCTCGATCGAGCGCCTGTCGAAACTGATGGGGATGCCGTTCTAGTTCTTTGGGGTTTTGGGGGGACGAATGACTTTTCAGCGGGTCGTCATTGCGCTTCTTGTGCTGATCGTCGCGGGGATTGCGGCCATCGGCTATTTCGAATGGAAGATGGCCGTCCAGGTCCGGACCTTGAAGGCCTTCGTCGAGGGCTACGTTTTCAACGAAGCGGTGATGGCTTGCGAGCGGGCGCAGAGCTCGACGCCGTTCAAATGGAACGGTGGCAAGAGCACCGCGATCGTCGGCCTGAATTCGGTCAAGCCTGACAAATACACCGTGGTCGCCAGCTACACGCTGGTGGCGGACGGCGTCTATTGCGATTACGATCCGATCAAAAGAAAGGCCGATATCGGCTCGAGCTTCCTGGAACGGGAGTGACTGATACGGCCATGAACATGGGGTGGGATCGTCATGGCCGAGGCGCGCGCGGGGGACTACCGGATTTTGCATGAGGCGGCCCTGCGGGATTATCTCGCGGGCATTCCGGACCTTGTGGCTATCATCGGCGGCGAGCCTGCGTCCTGGTCGATCACCGAGGTCGGTGACGGCAACCTGAACCTCGTCTTTATCGTCAAGGGCGCGCGGGGCGGGGTCGCCGTGAAACAGGCGCTGCCTTACGTGCGACTGGTCGGCGAGAGCTGGCCGCTGCCGCTGTCGCGGGCCCATTACGAATATCTGGCTCTCACCAAGCAGGCCGAGCTCGCGCCCGGCCTCGTGCCGGCGCTCAGGCATCACAACGATACGCTGGCGCTGACGGTGATGGAGCTCCTTGAGCCCCATATCTTCATGCGCAAGGGGCTGGTGGCCGGCACGCAATATCCGCGCTTCGTCGACGACGTCACCACCTTCATGGCACGGACGCTGTTCTTCACGTCCGATCTCGCGCGCACCGCCGCGGAAAAGAAGGACGGCATCGCAGCCTTCGCCGGCAATCACGCACTCTGCAAGATCACCGAGGATCTGATCTTCACGGACCCTTATAGGGTCGCCGAGCAGAACCGCTGGACCGCGCCGTATCTCGACGGCCTCGCTGCCGATCTGCGCGAGGACATGGAACTGCATGTCGCGATCTCGCGGCTGAAGCTGAAATTCATGGCGAGCCCGGAGGCGATGATCCATGGCGACCTCCATACCGGATCGATCATGGTGACGGCGGGCGAGACGCGGGTGATCGATCCCGAATTCGCTTTCTATGGCCCGATCGCGTTCGACGTCGGCGCCGTCATCGCCAATCTCCTGATGGCCTATTTTGCGTCAGCCGGCCACGAGCGGACGCCGGGCGAGCGGCAGGCGTTTGAGGGCTGGGTGCTCGACAC
>JAEWBW010000338.1 GCA_023390955.1 Pseudomonadota bacterium | reverse complement strand
TCCTCGGCCACCGGCATTTGCTGGGCATCGAGGGCCTTTCCGCGGCCGACATCACCGGCCTCCTCGACCTGTCCGAAGAATATGTCGAGCTCAACCGCCAGGTTGACAAGAAGCGCACCGTCCTGCGTGGACGGACGCAGGTGAACCTCTTCTTCGAGGCGTCCACCCGAACCCAGTCCTCGTTCGAGCTCGCCGGAAAACGCCTCGGCGCAGACGTCATGAACATGTCGGTCGCCTCCTCGTCCATCAAGAAGGGCGAGACGCTGATCGACACAGCGATGACGCTCAACGCGATGCACCCGGACATCCTGGTGATGCGCCATCACGCCTCCGGCGCGGTGGAACTGCTGGCGCGCAAGGTCGACGGTTCCGTGATCAACGCCGGCGACGGCGCGCACGAGCATCCGACCCAGGCGCTGCTGGACGCGCTGACCATCCGCCGTAACAAGGGCCGGATCGAGGGCCTCGTGGTTGCGATCTGCGGCGACGTGCTGCATTCGCGCGTCGCGCGCTCCAACATCATCCTGCTCAATACCATGGGCGCCCGCGTCCGCGTCGTCGGCCCCTCCACGCTGCTGCCGCCCGGCATCGAGCGGATGGGCGTCGAGGTTGCGCGCGACATGCGCGAGGGTCTGAACGGCGCCGACATCGTGATGATGCTGCGGCTCCAGCGAGAGCGCATGAACGGCTCCTTCGTGCCGTCCTCGTCCGAGTACTTCCACTATTTCGGGCTCGACCAGAAGAAGCTCGCCTACGCCAAGCCGGACGCACTCGTGATGCATCCAGGTCCCATGAACCGCGGCGTCGAAATCGACACCGCGGTGGCCGACGGCGCGCAGTCGCTGATCCGCGAACAGGTCGAGATGGGCGTCGCCGTTCGCATGGCGGTGCTGGAAGCGCTCGCCCGCAACCTGCCGAACGCGTGATGCCGATGTTGACCGACCGCCGCCCTCTCCTGCTCGCCAACGCCCGCGTCGTCGATCCCTCCAGGGATTTCGATGGCATCGGCGATGTCCTGATCGCCGATGGCACCATTCGCGAGACCCGCCGCGGCATTGGCGCGGCCGGCGTCCCCGAAGGCACCGACATCGTCAATTGCTCCGGCAAGATCGTCGCCCCCGGCCTGATCGACATGCGCGCCTTCGTCGGCGAGCCCGGCTTCAGTCACCGCGAGACATTTGCATCCGCCAGCCGGGCGGCTGCGACCGGCGGCATCACCACCATCATCTGCCAGCCCGACACCTCGCCGGTCATCGACAATTCGGCGACCGTCGACTTCGTGATGCGTCGCGCCCGCGACACCGCGATCGTCAACATCCAGCCGATGGCCGCGCTGACCAAGGGGATGCGCGGCGAAGAGATGACCGAGTTCGGCCTGCTCAAGGCCGCCGGCGCCGTCGCTTTCACGGATAGCGACAAGAGCGTGACCAATGCACAGGTGATGCGCCGAGCGCTGACCTACGCCCGCGACTTCGACGCGCTGATCGTGCACTTCACCGAGGACCCCGATCTCGTCGGCGAAGGCGTGATGAACGAAGGCGAGTTCGCCTCGCGGCTCGGCCTGATGGGCATCCCGAAGGCCGCGGAGGCCGTGATGCTCGAACGCGACATGCGCCTGGTCGCGCTGACCGGCGGCCGCTATCACGCAGCTTCGCTGTCCTGCATCGAATCGCTCGAAATCCTCAAGCGCGCCCGCGATGCGGGGCTCGCGGTCAGCGCCTCGGTCTCGATCAACCATCTCGCGCTGAACGAGAACGATATCGGGCCCTACCGCTCGTTCCTGAAGCTGTCACCGCCACTGCGCGGCGAGGACGACCGCCGCGCGCTGGTGGAGGCGATGGCCACGGGCCTCGTCGACGTCATCATGTCCGACCACAATCCGCAGGACGTCGAGGTCAAGCGCCTGCCGTTCGCGGAGGCCGCTCCCGGCGCCATCGGTCTTGAGACCATGCTGCCGGCAGGCCTGCGGCTCGTTCATAATGGCGAGCTGGAACTGAAGACGCTGATCAAGGCGATGTCGACCCGACCGGCGGAATTGCTCGGGCTAGCAGGTGGAACCCTGCGCGCCGGCGCGCCGGCCGACGTCATCGTGATCGATCCCGACGTGCCCTGGGTGGTCGATCCCGCCGATCTGAAGTCGCCCTGCAAGAACACGCCGTTCGACGAGGCCCGCTTCTCCGGGCGCGTGGTCCGCACGATCGTCGGCGGGCGCACCGTGTACGAGCATGTCTGATCTGACAGGGAGCTACGGCGATGGGATTTGAAGCCTTCCTGCTGGTCGCCTTCGTGATCGGCTACCTCTTCGGCTCGATTCCGTTCGGGCTGGTCCTCACCAAGCTTGCGGGAACGCAGGACCTGCGCACCATCGGCTCCGGCAATATCGGCGCGACCAACGTGCTGCGCACCGGCCGCAAGGGGCTTGCGGCGGCAACCCTCATTCTCGACGCGCTCAAGGGCACCGCTGCGGTCGTGCTCGCCGGCTATCTCGGCGGTCCCAACGCAGCGATGATCGCCGGCCTCGGCGCGTTCCTCGGCCACCTCTTCCC
>JAEWBW010000290.1 GCA_023390955.1 Pseudomonadota bacterium | reverse complement strand
GCGACCTCGTCGACGCGCGAGGCGATCGCGTCCGAGATCAGCGCGATGTCGTGGCGCAGGTCGATCTGCACGCCGGAGATGGCGCTGCGGACCTGCTCGGCCTGGCCGACCAAATTGTCACGCTGATGGGCGATGTCCTGGAGCAGGGCGCGGATGCGCACTTCGTTGTCGGAATAGGCGCGCTCGAGTGCGGCGACCTCGTTGGCGACCAGCGTTTCCAGTTCGCCGGCGCGCGCGATCGCGCGCTCGATGCCGTCGCCCATCGCGGCGACCTCGCGGCGGATGGCCTGGCCGACGGTGACCATGGAGTCGGACGCCGAACCCTCGGGCTCGGAGAAGCGGATCGCCACCTGCGCCATCGCCTGCGCGATCATGCGCATTTCCTGGCCGCGCCAGGCGAGGCTGGCGAGGAAGTAGAACAGCATGATCGGCGCGAAGAACAGCGCCGCAAGGCCGGCGAGCACCAGCACGCCGCCGCTCTGGCCCATCGCGGCCTGGATCGAGCCGAGGAAGCCGAAGCTGAGTGCGGCGCAGGCCGCGAGCCAGATGCCCGCGAACACGGTCGCGATCGTGTAGACGTTGCGCGAGGGACGGTTCTTCTGCAGCGCCTGCAGCAGCTGGCCGATCGTCTCGCGATCGTCATTGGCGGCGCGGTGCGTCGTGCGCGGCTCCTCGATCGGATCGAACACCGGGCGGTCGGTCGCGGCAGGGCGCGCCTCGAAGGCCGGTTCGTCGAACATGGGAGTTGCAGGCGGCATCGACGGTTCGTTGCGTGCCGACGAAGCTGCGCGGCTGGTATCGGCAGCCGTGTCGCTGATGTTCAGGGCTTCCTGGATTGCAGAAAGCGCGACTTCCGTGGGATCTTTGACCTTCTTGGGAGTGTTCGCCATGTTCAGTCTGAGCCCTCGTTACTAGTACACGTCCCCCGCGAGGCTCGCGCATTCGCAAGCCTACAGGCCGGTTCCCATGCCGCATCTTGCGGATCGCCAAGCCCGTCTCCACCCCAGACGGCTTGTCCGCCAATTTCCTCAAACATCCTATTGGCAGAGCGTCGCGAATGAAATGCTTGCGATTAAGACATTCTTAATCATCGTTAACAGGATCGCGGCGTAACGCCTTAGCAATAAATGAAATTCCCCACGGAACCCGGCCGAATGCGGCGACTTTGAGTCAAGATACGGGCAGAATTGGGTAAAACAGGCCTAACGTTCCGTTAACCATTCTTATGGTTGGGTGAACGCTCGAAGCTTCGCCGCCGGTCGGCGAATAGCGTGCCGAGCCGGGGCCTGACCATGACGCCTGACCTGCAACGGATGGAATGGATGCCCTCGCCGCCGCTTGCACCGCTCGACAGCCCCATTGATCTCGACCATCTCGCACGCATGACGCTCGGCGATGCCGAGCTCGAGCACGAGGTGCTGGCCATGTTCGCCGAGCAGTCGATCAGGCTGATCTCGGCGATGTCGGCGCTGCCGGCCGACGCCTCGGCGCTTGCGCACAAGCTCAAGGGCTCGGCGCGCGGCATCGGCGCCTTCGCCGTGGCCGACGCTGCAGCCCAGCTCGAATGCGCGCTCAGGACTGGGGACAACCCGCTCCGCGCCTTCGCCGAGCTCAAGGAGGCGGTGGCCGATGTGCGAGCCGCGATCGCGGCGCGCCGGGGCTGAAATCACCGCCAAATTCCGCCCGGTGACCGGGGGTAGCTGATTGTTTTGCCGTGTGTTCTCCACGCGGACAGGCATTCACTTCGCCCGAAAACGCTATGGCGCGGCGTGCAGCGACCCGTTATAGGACAGCCCGGACCCTCCTTCATTCCAGATCTCGGCAGCACGAGCAGACATGGCCAAAATTCACTTTGTCGACCACAAGGGCGAAACCCGCACGGTGGAAATCGAGAACGGCGCGACCGTGATGGAAGCGGCCATCCGCAACAGCATTCCCGGCATCGAAGCTGAATGCGGCGGCGCCTGTGCCTGTGCCACCTGCCACGTCTATGTCGACGAAGCCTGGCGCGAGAAGGTCGGCAGCCCGACGCCGATGGAAGAGGACATGCTCGATTTCGGCTTCGACGTGCGTCCGAGCTCGCGCCTGTCGTGCCAGATCAAGGTGTCCGACGAACTCGACGGTCTCGTCGTGTCGACGCCGGAACGTCAGGCCTGAGCGCTTCTCTCTAAGATCTATGTTGCAGGCGGCGCGACCTCGATGCCGCGCTTGTGCCAGGGCTTCAGCTTCGCGAGCACTTCCGCCGTGAGCGGGGTCGGACGCCGCGACGTCTCGTCGATCATGACGCCGACCGACGTCGCCGACGCGATGCACTTTCCTTCCGAGAACACGACCTGCTCGAAGGTCACCGATGTCCGCCCGAGCTTCACCACGCCGAGGCCGAGCTCGATCTTGTTCGGCCAATGCAGCTCGGCGCGGAAGTGGATGTCGAGCCGCACCATGATCCAGGCGAGGCCGGACGGCGTCAGCCCGTATTCGGGACTCTTCATCAGCGTGACGCGGCCGGTCTCGAAATAGGTGGCGTAGACAGCATTGTTGACGTGCTGGTTCGGGTCGAGATCGCCGAAGCGGACGTTGTCGCTCAGCCGGAAAGGGAAGTCCTCCAGGCGCGGCGTCGAATCCAGACGGCTTGGTGCGTTCACCGATCGATCTCCTTCATTGCTTGCCCCGTTACAGCGCAGTTCATCCGGCCCGACAAGGGGCCCGGCCGGAAGGCGGCTAGCGCTTTTCTGCCTTCCCTGATCCGTCCCTGTTGGCTAGACAGTTGGGGCCCATCATGCCCGCCGGGCGCCGTCCAACCGATAACGAACGATAAAGAGACGACATGAGCGACGTGATCAAAACCGATGTGCTGATTATTGGCGCCGGCCCTTGCGGACTGTTCGCCGCCTTCGAGCTTGGCCTTCTCGACATGAAGGCGCATTTCGTCGACATCCTCGACAAGGTGGGCGGCCAGTGCGCCGAGCTCTATCCGGAAAAGCCGATCTACGACATTCCCGGCATTCCGCAGGTGTCGGGGCAGGGGCTCACCGACGCGCTGATGGAGCAGATCAAGCCGTTCCATCCGACCTTCCATCTCGGCGAGATGATCGAGACGGTCGAGAAGATCGGTGATCCCGGTTTCCGCTGCACCACCGATGCCGGCAAGGTGTTCGAGTGCAAGGTCGTGGTGATCGCGGCCGGCGGCGGCTCGTTCCAGCCCAAGCGTCCGCCGGTGCCGGGGATCGAGGCCTATGAAGGCACCTCGGTGCATTACGCCGTGCGCAAGATGGAGCAATTCCGCGACAAGAACGTGCTGATCGTCGGCGGCGGCGATTCCGCACTCGACTGGACGCTCAATTTGCACCCGCTGGCCAAGCGCATCACGCTGCTGCACCGTCGTGACGATTTCCGCGCCGCGCCCCACAGCGTGGAGCAGATGCGCTCGCTGGTGGCCGGCGGCAAGATGGACCTGCGGCTCGGCCAGGTCACCGCGCTCGCTGGCGCTGATGGCCAACTGACCGGCGCGACCGTCAAGGGCAACGACAACAACATGAGCGATATTGCCTGCGACGCCATGCTGCCGTTCTTCGGCCTGACCATGAAGCTCGGTCCGGTCGCCAACTGGGGCATTGCGCTCGAGAACAATCTGGTGCCGGTCGAGACGTCGGCGTTCGAGACCAACGTGCCCGGCATCTTCGCGATCGGCGACATCAACACCTATCCCGGCAAGATCAAGCTGATCCTGTGCGGCTTCCACGAGGGCGCGTTGATGTCGCAAAAAGCCCACCGTTACGTCTATCCGGAGAAGCGGCTGGTGTTCCAGTACACGACCTCGTCGTCCAGCCTGCAAAAAAAGCTCGGAGTCAACTGACCGCGGAACAACGGGGAACGGTTACACCATGTTTCTGGTGCTGGAACCGTTCGCGAAATCGCCGTAGTCTGCGGTCATTCCGGGTCGTGACTTAGCAAGGTGATCATAATGCGGAATCTGTTTTCGAGCTTTCGGCTGCTCTCGCTCCTCGCACTCGCGTTGCCTCTGGTGACGGCGACGCCTTCTGCTGCGCAAACCGCGGCGCCGGCGGCGCAATCGACGGAGCCGACCGCTGCCGGTCTCTGGCAGAAGATCGAGGACGGCAAGCCGGTCGGCTGGTTTCTCTTTATCGACCGCAACGGCATCTTTGAAGGCGTGATCGCGAAGACCTTTCCGCGTCCGACCGACGATCCGAACGAGATCTGCGCCAAGTGCACCGACGACCGCAAGAACGCGCCCGTGCTCGGCATTTCCTTCGTCCGCAACATGAAGCGCGAAGGCCTGAAGTATGAGGGCGGCAACGTCCTCAATCCGCGTGACGGCCAGATCTGGAAGGCCAACATGAAGGTCAGCCCTGATGGCCAGACGCTGACCCTGCGCGGCTATCTCGGCTTCTCGCTGCTCGGCAAGGACGAGGCCTGGAGCCGCCTGCCGGACGCCAACATGGCGCAGATCGATCCCGCCATCATCGCGAAGTACCTGCCCGCGCAGGCCACCACCACCGCAAAGTCGCCGCCCGCGAAGAAGACCGGCGGGACGATGGCGCCGATCAAGCAGTAAGGCGCTGCGCCCTCAGTATTGTCCTCGCGAAAGCGAGACGACGATGGGAAGAGAATCCTTTCCCTCACGCACCGTCATTGCGAGCGCAGCGAAGCAATCCAGATTGACTCTACAGAGACAGTCTGGATTGCTTCGTCGCTACGCTCCTCGCAATGACGATGTGGATGCTTCCGGGCCTAGCCCGGTAACCACCTAAAGACGAACAGTAGTCTCCCGGACTGCGTCCTGGCGTTGCTTTTGCATATTGGAACGCAAGGGCCGCTGAGGGATTCGATAGTTGACGTCTCGCTGCTTGTGAGCTGCGGACGAAAGGTATCGTTTGCTGCCGCGGCGGATAGCAACATCCGCGGAGAAGACATGTTAGCTGCAAGATTGAGCGCGCCGCTGCTGCTCGGTGTGATGGCAGTGTTCGCGACATCGGCGATTGCGCGCGACGACGGGCGCTTCGCCAACTCGCCACTCAAGCCGTGGTTCGAGAGCCTGCACAGCGAGTTCGGGCAGTGCTGCACGGATGCCGACGGCTATGTCGTTGCCGACGCCGATTGGGAGTCGGACAAGGGGCGCTACCGCGTGCAACTCGACGGTGAGTGGGTCGTCGTGCCCGAGGGCGCCGTGATCACCGAGCCGAACAAGATCGGTCGTACCATGGTGTGGAAGCACTATATCGACGGTCATCCACGCGTGCGGTGTTTCATGCCGGGCAGCATGACCTGATACGATGAATCATTCGGGGACGACGTGGCAGCGTCGCCCCCGGAATGACGAGACGTGCTCAGTGCGAGTTGGTCTCTGACGTCACGCTGGCGAACCGCTTGGCGTGCGGCGTCAGCACCGTCATCTGCGCCGGTGAAGCCGGCATGCCGACCTCTGTCATCGTCGGCACGTTGGTCTGCTCCTGGACGCCGGAGCCGCCCAGCACCTGGACCTGCATGGCGGAAATCGGGAACGACTGCACTTCGTAGGTCGGAAGCTCGCCGGCAAATGCACTCGTGCTGCTCGCAATCATCGCAGCGGTAACGGCAATCATCGAAAGAACTCGCATATCCAAATCTCCTTGGAAGAGGGCGTTCGGAGGTTTGGTCGCCGCGTTGCGGCAACAGGTTCGCTTGTGTGCGAACATTCGAACGTTGCCGATGCAAGTATTTGGTTGCGAGCGGACGCGCGATGAAGCGAAGCGGAAACGTTCAGCGCATTTGTTTCAGGAGCGTTTCGTCGCTTGTCGCTCAGGTGCAAGCGCGCGGCGCGCGCGTCCCACACACTCGTCATTGCGAGCGCAGCGAGGGACTACGTCACCGGCGCGGGGTTGAACAGCGTGAGATCGTTGTGGATGCCCCAGCGATCCGACCACGGCTTCGTGCGGCCGCTGGCGACATCGAGGATCAGGCGGAACAGGTCCCAGCCACATTCCTCGATGGTCTTCTCGCCGGTGGCGATGCTGCCGGAATCGAAATCGATCAGGTCCTTCCAGCGCCGCGCCAGCTCGCTGCGGGTTGCCACCTTGATCACGGGTGCGGCCGCAAGGCCGTAGGGCGTGCCGCGGCCGGTGGTGAAGACCTGCAGCGTCATGCCGGAGGCGAGCTGCAGCGTGCCGCAGATGAAATCGCTGGCCGGCGTCGCCGCGAACAGCATGCCCTTCTGCGTCGCCTTCTCGCCGGGCGAGAGCACGCCGGTGATGGCCGACGATCCCGACTTCACGATCGAGCCGAGCGATTTCTCGACGATGTTGGCAAGGCCGCCCTTCTTGTTGCCGGGCGTGGTGTTGGCGCTGCGGTCGGCGCCACCGCGGGCCAGATAAGAGTCGTACCAGGCCATCTCCCGCACCAGCGCGCGGCCGACATCCTGGTTGATGGCGCGGCGGGTCAGGAGCTGGATCGCGTCGCGTACCTCCGTGACTTCGGAGAACATCACGGTGGCGCCGGCGCGCACCAGGAGGTCGGCGGCGAAGCCGACGGCCGGGTTCGCGGTGACGCCTGAAAACGCGTCGCTGCCGCCGCACTGCAGGCCGATCACGAGATCGGCGGCCGGGCAGGTCTCGCGCTTGCGGGCGTTGAGCACCTTCAGGCGCGTCTCGGCCTGGGTCATGATGGCATCGACGATCGCGCCAAAACCGTCGAAGGCTTCGTCCTGCATGCGGACGATGGCATTGTCGACGCCTTCCGGCACCAGCCGCTCCGGCGCGAGCTTTTCGCAGCCGAGGCCGACGACGAGAATCTCGCCGCCGAAGTTCGGGTTGAGAGCGATGTTCTGCAGCGTGCGGATCGGCACGACCGCATCGGGCGCCGTGATGGCGACGCCGCAGCCGTAAGCGTGGGTCAGCGGAACGACGTCATCGACGTTCGGATATTTCGGCAGCAGCTCGGCGCGGATGCGCTTCACCGCGTACTCCATCGTGCCTTTGACGCATTGCACGGAGGAGGAGATGCCCAGAATGTTTTTCGTGCCGACCGAGCCGTCGGCGTTGCGGAAACCTTCGAAGGTGAAACCTTCGAGCGGCGGCAACGGCGCCGGCACAGCGGTGGCGATTTCGAGCTTGTCGAGGGCAGGGGCCTCCGGCATGCGGATGCGCGCCTCGTCGACCCATTCGCCGGCGCCGATCGGCGCCAATGCATAGCCGATCACCTCGCCATAGCGGATGATCGGCGCGTCTTGTGCGATATCGACCAGCGCCGTTTTGTGTCCCTGCGGGACGAAGGCGCGCAGCGTCAGCCCGCTGGCAAAGCGGGAGCCGGCGGGAAGCCCGAAATCATTGACAACGATCGCGACGTTGTCACGCTCGTTGAGCTTGATATAGCGAGGCTGCTCTTTCGCTGCGACGTCCTGGTCCATGTGTCGTCCCCGTGGTTAGCCGGGATAGGTATAGGCGGTCTTCACCGTTGTGTAGAACTCGCGTGCATAGGAGCCCTGCTCGCGCGCGCCGTAGCTCGAGCCCTTCCGGCCACCGAACGGCACGTGATAGTCGACGCCGGCGGTCGGCAAATTGACCATCACCATGCCGGACTCGCTGTTGCGCTTGTAGTGCGAGGCGTATTTCAGGCTTGATGTGCAGATGCCGGAGGCGAGGCCGAACTCGGTGTCGTTGGAGATCGCGAGCGCTTCCTCGTAGTTCTTGGCGCGGATCACGGCGGCAACCGGCCCGAAGATCTCTTCGCGCGCGATGCGCATGTTGTTGTTCGCTTCGGTGAACAGCGCCGGCTGGAGGTAATGGCCGGGCGTCTCGCGCTTGAGCAGTTCGCCGCCGAAGGCGAGCTTGGCGCCCTCATCCTGGCCGATCTTGATGTAACGCAGGTCCTGGTCGAGCTGGCTCTGATCGACCACGGGGCCGATGTGCACGCCGGTCTTGAGCGCGTCGTCCACCGACAGGCTGTTGAGACGTTCGGCGACCGCGGCGACGAAGCGGTCGTGAATGCCTTCAGTGACGATCAGGCGCGAGGAGGCGGTGCAGCGCTGGCCGGTCGAGAAATAGGCGCCGTTGACTGCGACTTCGACGGCGGTCTTGAGATCGGCGTCATCGAGCACGACCAGCGGGTTCTTGCCGCCCATCTCGAGCTGGAACTTCTTCATGGGATTCGAGAGCACGCAGGCCTGCGCGATCTTGCGGCCGGTCTGCACCGAGCCGGTGAAGGTGATCGCGGTGACATCGGGGTGATCGAGCAGGGTCTGGCCAACGACGGAGCCGGAGCCGACCACGAGGTTGAACACGCCGGCGGGAATGCCGGAACGGGTGATGATCTCGGACAGCGCGTGCGCCGAGCCCGGCACCAGCTCGGCCGGCTTGAACACGACGGTGTTGCCGTAGCAGAGCGCGGGCGCGATCTTCCAGGCCGGGATGGCGATCGGGAAATTCCAGGGCGTGATCATGCCGACGACGCCGACCGGCTCGCGGGTCAGCTCGACATCGAGACCCGGACGCACGGACGCACCCTTCTCGCCGATCAGGCGCAGCGCTTCGCCGGCGAAGAACGCGAAGATCTGGCCGGCGCGGGCGACCTCGCCGATGCCTTCTGGAAGCGTCTTGCCTTCCTCGCGGGCGAGCAGGCGGCCGAGCTCTTCCTTGCGGGCGAGAATTTCGAGCGAGATCTTGTTCAGCGCGTCAAAACGCACCTGCGGTGTCGACTGCGCCCAGGCGGGGAACGCGGCTTTCGCGGCAGCGATCGCCTTCTCGGTCTGCGCCTTGTCGGCCTTGGCGTATTCGCCGACGAGATCGTTGGTGTTGGAGGGGTTGATGTTCTTGGTGATGCCGGAGCCATCGACCCATTCGCCGCCGATGAAGTTCTTCAGGATCGCAGTCATCTCTTATTCCTCCGAGGAAGGTTTGGTTCTGTTTTTTGACGTGATCCTGATCGGAAAACCGGTGTCCACTTTTCCGGGATCACGTCTTAACGCACGAGGCAGGGACGCTTGTCGTCAAACGTCCAGCCGGGGATCAGGTCCTGCATGGCAATAGCGTCATCCCGTGCGCCAAGTCCATGCTGCTTGTAGAGGCCGTGCGCCGCCTCGAGCGCGGCACGGTCGATCTCGATGCCGAGGCCCGGGCGATCGGGAACGGCGATCTTGCCGCCCCTGATCAGCAGCGGCTCCTTTGTGAGCGCCTGCCCATCCTGCCAGATCCAGTGCGTATCGATCGCGGTGACCTTGCCGGGTGCGGCGGCGCCGACATGGGTGAACATGGCGAGCGAGATGTCGAAATGATTGTTGGAGTGCGAGCCCCAGGTGAGGCCGTTGTCGCGGCAGGTCTGGGCGACGCGCACCGAGCCCTGCATGGTCCAGAAGTGGGGATCGGCCAGCGGAATGTCCACCGCGCCGAGCCTCAGCGCGTGGCTGAGCTGGCGCCAGTCGGTCGCGATCATGTTGGTCGCGGTCGGCAGGCCCGTGGCGCGGCGGAACTCGGCCATGATCTCGCGGCCGGAGAAGCCGGCCTCGGCGCCGCAGGGATCCTCGGCATAGGCGAGGATGTCATGCATGTTCTTGCAGAGGCTGATCGCTTCATCGAGCGACCAGGCCCCGTTGGGATCGAGCGTGACGCGCGCGTCAGGAAAGCGCTTTGCGATCGCGGTGACGGCCTCGATCTCCTGCTCGCCGCGCAAGACGCCGCCTTTCAGCTTGAAATCCGCAAAGCCGTAATGGTCCTGCGTGGCCTCGGCGAGGCGCACCACCGTCTCCGGCGTCATCGCGACCTGGTGACGGAGGTTGAACCATTCGGGTTTGCCGGTCTCGCCGGTGACATAGTCGAGCTTGCTCTTGCTGCGGTCGCCGACGAAGAAGAGATAGCCGAGCGTCTCGACGCTCTTGCGCTGCTGGCCCTCGCCGAGCAGGGCTGCGACCGGCAGATTGAGATGCTGTCCCAGCAAATCGAGCAGTGCCGCCTCGATCGCCGTGACCGCGTGGATCATCACGCGCAGGTCAAAGGTCTGCTTGCCGCGGCCGCCTGCGTCGCGGTCGGCGAATTTGGCGCTGACATCGGCCAGGATGTTGTTGAGTGCGCCGACGGTCTTGCCGATCACGAGCTCGCGTGCGTCGTCCAGCGTCTTGCGGATCTTCTCGCCGCCCGGCACCTCGCCGACGCCGGTGTGTCCGGAATTGTCCGTGAGGATGACGATGTTGCGGGTGAAGAACGGCGCATGCGCGCCGCTCAGATTGAGGAGCATGCTGTCGCGGCCGGCGACAGGGATCACCTGCATCGATGTCACGACGGGTGCGCCGGCGATGGGTGTGCCGGAAACTCCGTTCTGAACCATCGCCTGCTCCTCCCTGTGGGCCCTGTTATTCTGCCGCCCGTTGTGCCGATTGTGCGGCGGCCAAGTTTTGCACGAGCGCGGTCAGTTCCGCCACCTCTTGCGAGGTGAGATCGGTCAGCGGCGGGCGGACCGGGCCGGAATCGCGGCCGATCACCTTCATGCCGGCCTTGATGATCGAAACCGCATAGCCCTTCTTGCGGTTGCGGATCGCGATCAGCGGCAGGATGAAGTTCTTCAGTCCGGCGTGGATCGTCGCGTGGTCGCGCTTGCGCACTGCAGCGTAGAACTTCGTCGCGAATTCCGGGACGAAGTTGAACACGGCCGACGAATAGGTCGTCACGCCCATGTCGAGATAGGGCAGCGCAAAGGTCTCGGCGGTCGGCAGGCCGCCGATATAGGTCAGGCGGTCGCCGAGCTTGGTGTAGACGCGGGTCATCAGCTCGATGTCGCCGATGCCGTCCTTGTAGCCGACAAGATTCGGACAGCGCTCGGCAAGGCGCGCCAGCGTATCGGGCTGCAGGATGGCGTTGTCGCGGTTGTAGACGATGACGCCGATCTTCACGGCAGCGCAGACCGCCTCGACATGGGCGGCAAGGCCGTCCTGCTCGGAATGGGTGAGATAGGGCGGCAGCAGCAGCAGGCCGTCGGCGCCGGCCTTTTCCGCGCCGATCGCGATCTCGCGCGCGGTCGCGGTGCCATAGCCGGTACCGGCCAGCACGGGCACGCGGCCCTTGGTCTCCTCGACGGCGATCTTGACGACGTGCGGAACCTCGCTCGGCGTCAGCGAGAAGAACTCGCCGGTGCCGCCGGCGGCGAACAGGCCGGCGACGTCATAGCCGCACAGCCAGTCCATGTTGGCGCGATAGGTCGCCTCGTCGAAGGAATAGTCCGCCTTGAACGGCGTGACGGGGAAGGACAGGAGGCCCGAGCCGATCTTGGCGGCCATCTCCTGCGGGGTCATCTTGCTCATGCGCGCTGCTCGCTCGAATTGTCGGATTGAGGGGGACGCGCGGCAGGCGCGCTGTCCATGAGCAGTGTTTAGGCAAGCGTTCGATGCGGGTCCAAGCCAAAGCCTATATCGAATGATGCGGATTCCGCATCAATCCTCGATCATCTCGGCGGCGCTGAGTTCGCCCGCGATTTTCACCAGCGCCGACAGCAGCGGATTCTCGTCGTCGCGGCGCCAGGCCATGAACAATTCGACGGGAATGCGCGTGCGCAGTTTCAGCGGCCGCAGGCGGACGTCGGAGATCTTCAGGCCGGCGGCCGCGGCCGGCACGATGGCGAGCCCGAGGCCGGCGCGCACCATCGCGAGGATCGAGTGGATCTGGCTCAGATGCTGGACGTAGCGCGGCAGCACGTCGGCGCGGGTGAACAGCGCCACCAGCAGATCGTGGAAGTAGCGGCTCTCATAGGGCGAGTACATCACGAAGGGCTGGTCGTCGAAATCCTTGATGGTGATGCCGTCGGCATTCGCCAGCGGATGCTTCTTCGGGATCGCGGCGAGCAGGGGCTCGGCGACGACGCGGCGGCTGGCGAGCTCGGGCCGCGCGATCGGCGGCCGCAGCAGGCCGGCATCGATCTGGCCGGAGGTCAGCGCCTCGAACTGGTCACCGGAGACCATCTCCTTCAGCGAGAAGTCGACCTCCGGCAGTTTGGCGCGGCAGGCGGCGACGAGCTCGGGCAGGAAGCCGTAGGCGGCGGCGGCCGTGAAGCCGATCTTCACCGAGCCGGTCTTGCCGAGTGCGATGCGGCGGGCGACCTGGGAGGCGCTTTCCGCGAGCTTGAGGATGCGGCGGGCTTCGGGGAGGAAGCTGCGGCCTGCCGGCGTCAGCCGCACCGAGCGGCTGGTGCGCTCCAGCAGGGCTGCATCGATGATGTGCTCCAGCACCTGGATCTGCCGCGACAGCGGCGGCTGGGTCATGTTGAGCCGCGTGGCGGCACGGCCGAAGTGCAGTTCCTCCGCGACCGTGACGAAGCAGCGGAGCTGGTTGAGGTCGAACATCGATACATGCCTTGGATGGATAAGGCGCTTTCCTGGCACTTCTAGCATCGATTACCTCCGAAACAAAGACGGCGGCCGAAGCCGCCGCAAGTTGCCTGATCCAGCTCCGGACTGACCGGAGCGCTCAGGAGGAAGGCGGCCGGCCAGCGCGCCTGATGCCGACGAACCCGTCGAACGGACATCGCCGCGCGGCCTCAAAATTCGAATGTTCCCTCGCGCCGAGTCCTAGAGGCGCGGGCCGCGGAGTGTCCAAGTTCAAGGGGGTATCGATCGATGCCGATTTTGAATTGATGGGGTGGGAGGTTTCGCCAAAACCACCGCTGTCATTCCCCGCGAAGGCGGGGAATCCAGTACGCCGCAGCCTCTCCGCATCCCACGCAGGCCTCTGGAATACTGGATCGCCCGATCAAGTCGGGCGATGACACCGAGCCTATAGCGGCAGCGTGCCCTACTGCTGCTGCCCCGGCAGCAGCGGAGCGAGTGGCGCGAGGAGGCCGCCGCGGGTGAAGCCCGGCGGCACGGCATCGAGCCCAAGCACGGAGCTCGCAGCGGGCAGGGTGGCGTCGGCCATGGCGGCGTGGCCTTCGGCGGAGGGGTGCACGGCGCCGCCATAGATGGCTGACAGCACGCCCCAGGTGGCGTCGTGGATGTCGGTCGGCTGGCTCGCGGCCGGCAGTCCCTGCGGATAGGTCATCGCGGCGAAATAGCTGTCATTGGCGTCGCGGATCCAGCGCCCGCGCGGCAGATAGGCGCGGTATTCGGAAGCGCCGCGGCCGCACAGCATCGGCTGGCTCGCCGCCGTCACGATGTCGGGATCAAAGCTCTTGCCGTTCTCGGCAAAGCAGGCGCGGTCGAATTCGGGATCGGTGCCGGCATGGGCGCAAAAGCCGTGATCGGCGAAAGGGGCCTGATGCGCATCGACGAAGGTCATGCGGTCGGCTTCGGGATCGCGACACAGCGCGCCGCGCGTGCAGGTGGCGAGCCCCTTCAGCTGCGGCAGGAATTCCGTGTCGACATAGGTCGAGACGCGCGCCAGCCGCTGCGGATCGGCGCTGAAGGCGGGATGAACGTCGAAGCCGGCGCGTCCGCCGCGGCAGGGCACGCCGCCATCGGCAAGCGCCGGATTGGCGTAGGAGACGTAGACCACATGCGAGAGGTCGCCGCCGACCAGGGGTTTCAGCGCCTCGCGCAGCTTGACGAAGCTCTGCGGCAGAATGCGCGCCAGCGCATCGCGGGATTCGTCGACGCTTGCCATCACGCCGGAGCGGCGGAACAGCGCGCGCTCGGTCGCGGTGTCGACGATGACGTCGGCGACGAGGCCGGAGAAATAGACGTCGTTGGCGCCGATCGAGAGCAGCACGAGGTCGAGCGTGCGGTCGGGCTGGCGCTTCTTCGCCGCGCTCAGCGCCTCGCGCAGCTCGGCGACCTGGGCCGACACGGTGACATTGCAGCCG
The DNA here is from genome assembly GCA_023390955.1 of Pseudomonadota bacterium. GTDB lineage: Bacteria > Pseudomonadota > Alphaproteobacteria > Rhizobiales > Xanthobacteraceae > Bradyrhizobium. Next base: position 4,714 of record JAEWBW010000290.1, on the reverse strand, counting down.
CCGCTCTTGGAGGGCGGGCACTCGCGCGCACGCTGCGAGCCGAGCAGGCCGTCGCTGATGCTGGCGCCGGTGCAGGCGAGCGTCAGATAGGTCACCGCGATGTGGGGATAGCGGACCGCGAGCGCGAGCGCGGTGCGGGTCTGGTAGCTGTAGAGCGAGCGGTGGCAGGCCGCGTTGAACCAGAGCGCGCTGTAGCGTTGCCAGTTGGCGAGCGTGTCCGGCGCCTCGCAGGCGCGGCCGCCCTTATAGCCGGCGCGGCTCGGCCGGTAGTACTGCCCGCCGCCTGCGGTCCCGAGATAGGAGCGGAAGCAGAAGCCGTCGTCGGCGAGCGACAGCGGCTTGTCCGGGTTGCCTTCGCCCGAGGCGATGCTGTCGCCGAGCCCGGCGATGAAGATGTCGCGCACGCGGATCTCGGTCTGGACGCGCATTGCCGGATCGGCGCCGGCGGAGACGTCCACCGTCGCCACCGTCTGCCTGCCGTAGCGGACGCGCAAATTCACCGGCTCGGCGCAGTCGAAGGTCGAGGCCTGCGGGCCGTCGCCATCGTCGAACGACCAGGCGCAGGTGGCGCCGACCGGCACCGCGCCGGTCAGGCGCACGGTGACGGGATGATCGATCGGCGTGATGTAGTTCTCTTTGACGTTGTCGCGGGTGCAGGGCTGGTTGAGGCGGCCCTGCAGGTCGATGCAGAGGCGGTTGACCATGTTGCGCGCCCAGCCGCGGCCCTCGCTCTGCATCTCCAGCGACTGCTCGGCGGCGAGGATGCTGCGGTTGCGCGCGTTCTCGACATGGAGCTGGAAGTCGCGCTCCTCGCGGAACAGGCGGAAGCGGTTGCGCACTTCCCACGAGATCTGCAAGCCGCCGGAATCCTGCGCGGCCGCAGGGGAGGGCGTCAACGAGCTGAAAGCCCCGGCAAGCACGGCGCCTGCGAGGAGGATGCGGAGGTCAAAACGGATCATGGCCCGCGTTTTCAACGTCAAAGTTGAGGCGGAAATAAGAGGGCGGTCCCGCCTGCGACGTTTGGGTTAGAGCATGGATCCCGGCAGGTTTGCAGCGGTTTTCGAACGAGCCGCCGAAGCTAGCGCCGTGCCTGTTGCCGCGCCGGCTGAGCCGCCTGCTTGAGCGGCCGTTCCATCGGTGTCACGTCCTGGGGCAGGTTGCCGCGCGCGCAGGCTTCCGCCAGCCGCCGGCGCTCCTTCCACGGGGAGACCACGTTCATCCAGAGCTCGCGCGCGCCCATGATCGAGATGGCGATGCCGAAGGGGATGATGAAGTAGAGGATGCGGAACACCAGCAGCGTGGCCAGCAGCTCCTCCCGGCCGAACTGGGGCAGCGCCACCAGCATGGCGGCGTCGAACACGCCGATCGAGCCGGGGGCATGGCTGGCAAAGCCGATCAGCGTCGCCAGGATGAACACCACCGCCAGCGACATGAAGTCGATGGAGGGATTGGCCGGCACCAGCAGGTACATCGCCAGCGCACAGAAGCCGAGATCGACCACGCCGATCAGGATCTGCACCAGCGTCAGCGGCGCCGACGGCAGCACCACCTTCCAGCCCTTCTGGCCGAGCTCGCGGCGCTTCTCGCCCATGGTGAGCCAGACGAGGTAGGCGCCGATCGAGGCAAGGCCGCCGAGCGCGATCAGCCGGTTGATCGACGACGGCAGCTGATCCATCGAGGACGCCGCATCCGGATGGATGGCCATGCCGATCGAGAGCACGAAGATGTTACCGAGCCAGAAGGTCAGGCCCGACAGGAAGCAGATTTTTGCCACGTCGATCGCGTTCAGGCCGTAATCCGAATAGATCCGGAAACGGATCGCCCCGCCGGTGAAGACGGTGGCGCCGATATTGTGGCCGATCGAATAGGACGTGAAGCTCGACAGCGCCGCGATGCGGTAGGGGACGTGCCGCTTGCCGATCGTTCGCAGTGCGAAGAAGTCGTAGAAGGTCAGCGTGCAGAACGCGAAGAAGACGCAGATCGCCGCGAGGCCGATATTGCCGCGGGGGATCTCGGTGAGCGCGGTCAGGATGACGCCGGTATCGATCCCCTTGAGGGTGCGCACGAGCGTGGTGATCGCGAAGGCGATGATGAACACGCTCGCAGCAATGCCGAGCCGTCGCCAGCCGATCCATCTCTTGAAGCCGCGTTTCAGCGCGGGCAGCACGTCCTGCATTCATCCTCCCGGCGGGGCGGAAACCTACTCAATCGAGCGGGGAGCCAACTGAGCGCGATCGCTGCCAAAGGTTGGCGCCGATCGCCAGCTATATCCTAGTTCCTTAAGGCAAAAACGACAGCTTGTGCAGCCCTTGACAGAGGGGCGGCGGGCATTTCAGCGCGCCCCTTCGTCATAAGTCCTACACATTGCGGCACGTTAAGCATGCGACTCGTTTTTACCGGCGGCATTCGGTCTCATCGGTGGTCTCGAGCGGCCCATGTGAACGGTTGTTCCAAGGTGTTCGGGAAGGCGCTCGAAGCGGCCTTTTCGGAACGTCGCCACACGCCGCCGGTTGGTTGGATATGGGCCGCCGCGAGCTGATCGCAAGTCGCAGGCGGCGACATACCAACATCCATAACTCGACCATTATCGAAGCATGATATCATGTTTCGCGTGTAGTCTCCGCATGGGGCTGCAATCGGACAAGCAGCATGCGCACGACCACCACCATCAATCCTGCCTCTTGCACCGGATCACGCGGTGCACCGCGTTCGCGCCTGGCCACCTCGCTCACGCTCGCCGCGATGAGCCTCGGCTATGGCGTCGTCCAGCTCGACGTCACCATCGTCAACACCGCGCTGCATGCGATGGGCGCGGCGCTCGGTGGCGGCGTCGCCGAGCTGCAATGGGTGGTCAGCGCCTACACCATTGCCTTTGCCGCCTTCATCCTGACCGCGGGCGCGCTCGGCGACCGCATCGGTGCGCGGCGCGTCTTCATGGCAGGCTTTGCCATCTTCACGGCGGCTTCGCTCGGCTGCGCGCTGGCGCCGAATGCCGCAATCCTGATCGGCGCGCGGTTGATTCAGGGGCTCGCGGCGGCGATTCTTGTGCCGAACTCGCTGGCGCTGCTGAACCATGCCTACAGCGACGACAAGCAGCGCGGACGTGCGGTCGCGATCTGGGCCGCGGGCGCGAGCCTTGCCTTGACCGCGGGGCCCTTTGTCGGCGGCGCCCTGATCACGCTGGTCGGCTGGCGCGCGATCTTCCTGGTCAATCTGCCGATCGGGCTCGCCGGCCTCTGGCTGACCTGGCGCTACGCCGAGGAGACGACCCGGTCGACCTCCCGCGAGCTCGACCTGCCGGGCCAGCTTGCCGCGATCGGAGCGCTCGGCGCGCTCGCAGGCGCGATCATCGAGGGCGGCGCGCTCGGCTGGATGCATCCGGCGGTGCTCGCGGCTGCCCTGGCCGCGATCATTCTGGCCGCGCTGTTCATCTGGCGCGAACAGCGTGCAGCGCAACCGATGCTGCCTTTGAGCATGTTTCGAAATCGGCTGTTCGCGATGACGTCGCTGATCGGCCTGCTGGTCAACGTCGCGATCTACGGCCTGATCTTCGTGCTCAGCCTGTACTTCCAGCAGGTCAACGGCCTGTCGGCCTGGTGGACCGGGCTCGCCTTCGTGCCGATGATGGCGGCGGTGTTGCCGGTCAATTTGTTGGCGCCGCGCGTTTCCGAGCGCATCGGTGCCTGCAACACCATGGTCGTCGGCGCCTGCATCTCGGCACTGGGATGTCTCGGCCTGCTCGGCGTCGCGCAAGGCACCAGTTACACGGCGATCTTTGCGCAGATGATCGCGATCAGCACCGGGCTTGGTCTTCTGGTGCCGCCCCTGACCTCGACGCTGCTGGGCAGCGTGGAGAAGGCGCGTTCGGGAATTGCCGCGGGTGTGCTCAATGCGACGCGGCAGACCGGCAGCGTGCTCGGCGTCGCGCTGTTCGGTTCGCTGATCGCGACTGGCGCATTCGTGCCCGGCCTGCATATGTCGCTCGTCATCGCGGCAATCGTGCTGCTGCTGGCGGCGGCCGCGAGCTGGCAGGGCGGCCGGCGCATGGTGAACAAATCCTGAGTCCGTAAATCTGGGCGTCATTGATTCACCATGCGCCAAGGAAAGGCGTCATCGGTTACCTCCTGTCCACCTCTCTTGGTTTGAGTGCAGGTTCGGACAGGGATTTGCAATGTACCAAGTTCTTTACTGCCTGACGGATGAGCACGACTGGAGCCTGGTGGCGTTGGCCGCCGCGGTCTGCCTGCTCGCCAGTGCCGCGGCCATCAGCCTGTTTCACCGGGCGCGCGCGACGCAGGGATCTGCGCGCGTGGCCTGGATCGGGCTCGACGCCGCCGTCAGCGGCGGTGGCATCTGGGCGACGCATTTCATCGCGATCCTTGCCTACGGTCCGGGCGGCACGGCCGCCTACAGCGTCCCTGTGACGCTGCTGTCCCTGATCTTCGCGATCTCGATCACCTTTGTCGGTCTCAGCATCGCGGTGTCGTCGACACGCTCGCAATTCGCCGCGCTCGGCGGCGCCATCGTCGGCAGCGGCGTGGTCGCCATGCACTACACCGGAATGATGGCGCTGGAGATGCCCGCGCGCATCAGCTGGGGCGTCGGCACGGTCACCGCATCGGTGGTGTTCGGCATTTTCTTCGGCGCGCTCGCGCTGTTCGTCGCCGCCCGACGTGACACGCTCAAATATGCGCTCGGCGCCACCGGCCTGCTC
>JAEWBW010000288.1 GCA_023390955.1 Pseudomonadota bacterium | reverse complement strand
GTTCCAGACCGGGGAGCTTGCCTGCAATTTCTTGATGAAGGCGAACACGCGTTTGGCGTCGGGCTCGCTCAGATAGACGCGGTAGTTCGCGGTCAGATATTCGGGATCGAGATCGCCGTAGCTCGCGCCCGTCTCCGACGGCACCCAGGTCAGATGTCCGAGCACATAGGCCCATGTGTCGCCCGCGGGCGTCAGGCCTGCGACTTCGACGGCGCGATCGCTGGTCTTGCCGTACCAGACGAAGGCATGGCCCCAGCTCGCCGCTGTCCGCGCACGGAAGTCGACGTAGTAGGGGCCTTTCTCCGCGCGCGTGATCGACTTCCGTGTCGATTGCGACGGTCTCGGTGCGGTGTCGTTTGAAGCAAGCGCATTTGCATCAGCGATGCGCTTGCTGGATTCGTGAGCCGAGGCCGATTGCATGGCACATGAGACCGTGGCTACGAGAGCGAAACTCGCAAGCAAGCTCGCTCGCCGACGCGCAAATCTATTTGCCATGCTTCATTCCCCGGCTGTCGGTCACACAAAGATCAGTAGCGCGACACGACCGGGCCGGGCGCCTTGCCGATCGGGGCCTTGCCAACCGGGCTCTTGCCAATGGGCATCTTGCCGATCGGCGCCTGCTCCTGAACATAGACCGGCTGACGGCGCGGCAGATCTGCTGCGCTCGCGACCGAGACCATGGCAAATGTGGCACCCACGACAAACACGATTTTCTTCACTGTGACTTCCCCTGAAGGTTTGGTCCAAACACGGCACTGCCGTGCCCCCAGACACGCCCGCAAGATGGGCGTCCGAATGCGCCCACAGTGCGGCGCACACGCGGCATGTTGGCGGCATATGTTTGCTGGGCGTGGGGTGCCGTATTTCTATGCGTTGCTGAACGCGGCGCTGCTCGGTCTCACCCGATCCGGTTCAGGCTGTTCCGGATCGTCGCAAAGACGCCGCCGATGTCCTTGCGCAGGGCATCGAGCGCGTTGAAGTTCTCGAAGATGCGGGTGAGCCGCTCCTCGACCTCGCGCTTGCTGGTGGTCAGCGCTTCGACGCGCGAGGTCAGCGTGACGTCGCCGTTCGCCTCTATCTCTCCGACGGTCCTGGCGAGAAGATCGCGGGTGGCGCTGACATCTGCGATCAAGGCCTCGATGCCGAACACCGGCGCCTTCAGCGGAACGAGATCCGCCTGCGACTTCGTCATGTCGGCCTTGAAGCCGTTCAGCGTCGTCAGTGTCTCCTGCAGGGCGCCGAGGCGCTGACGCGATTTGATGACGAAATCGTTCAGCGCGTTCTGGCGGTCGGCAAGCGTGGTGCCGTCGGGCGCGGTCTCGACCTCAGACAGCGAACGCTCGAGCTGCGCCTGGCGTTGGCCAAGCTCCTCGAAGTCGAGCCTGATCGATTTCAGGATGTTGAAACTGTCGTCGATGCGGGCGAGGCGTTGCTCGATCTCGATCTTGTTCTTCGACAGCGCCTCGACCCGAGTGCCGAGCGGCGTCTCGCCACCGGTCTCGAGTTCGTCGATGGACTTGGCGAGGCCGTCGTGGCTGAGACTGAGCTCGCCGATGAGGGCATTGATGCCGGCGTCTGATGAACGCAGCGGCACCAGCTCGGCATGCGACTTCGCCAGATCGTCCCTGTACTGGTTCAGTGTCGCAAAGGTGGTCTGCACCGAATTGACCCGGCCCAGCAGTTTCGAGACGTCGCGCTCGATATCCCTGAGCCGGTCGGCAAGATTGTTCTTGCGATCGTCGGTCTCGAGGTCGAGCAGGGACCGTTCGAGCTGGTTCTGGCGGTCGCGGATCTCGGTAAAGACGGGCTCGACCACCCGCCGCTGATCGGCGACCTTGCCGACCATGTCGCGCAGCCCCTGCTGACGGCGGCGGATTTCGGCGAGCTGGTCGTGCATGTCGGTCGCCTGATTATGCCCCTGCTGCTGCAGGGCCCGCTGCTCGGTCTCGCCCAGCTTGTCGTGGAGCGCGGAGACCGCCTCCCGAGGGTCGCTCTCGATCAGGTGCGTGACGGTGGCGTCGAGGTGGCTTTGCAGGGCGTGGGCGACGACGACGTCCTCCCGGGTCTTTTTCAGCCGCTCCCGCAGCTTGTCGAGCCGCCGGTCCTGGCGAGAAAGCCGCCAGGCGGTGGCGCCGACCAGCGCCAGGGCGATCGCGAGGATCAATCCAGCCGCGATGCGCTGCGGCGCGGACAAGGCCATGAACGAGGCGGGGAAATTGATGACGTCGAGCCCGAGGGCCAGCTGGGCGAAAGCCGCGATGGCGGCCACCAGGACAAGCCAGGCAACCACGAAAACCAGCCACATCGTGCAAGCTCCCCAGCGCACACTACTCCGTTGTTGCTATTGGAACGTGCAACCGAGATCAAGGGGCGCGGGGGTGCGGGGCGCAGATTGCACTGCGGCACCGCGGTCCATAATTGGGACCGCCAACGGCGAAACGATGCCGGCTCGTCCCGGCAGGCGCGGGCAGAGGAGCCCTCAGCGCGATGAGGTCGGGATGATCGCCACCGTGCTGCAGGCGCCAGCCCGGGCATGATCCTTTCGCAAAAGGCGCTGAGCGCTTGCCCGGATCATGCCAGACGCGACGATCACTTGCCCATCAGGCCCGATCGCATCTTGTCCGCAAACCAGACCACGAAGATCGCACCGAACGACAGGGCGAAATACGCGCCTGCCCATACCAGGGTATTACCAGCATTTGACATGGCTCACTCCCTCGCATCGAGAACACGACTGTTCTTTCGCGAAGAACGGTAGCGAAGGTTGCCAAGCTTGAAATTGCGCTGGATCAATTCCGGTGCACGTCTCACGGAAATCGTTCCGGAGCGCGCGACGTCGTCGCCCCGGAATGACAACCGCTACAGCCGAAACTCGTTGGTCAGTTCGCCGATGCCATCGATGGCGACGGTGACACTATTCACCGGATCTTTCATCACGCCGACGCCGACAGAGGTGCCGACCGCGATGAGGTCGCCGGGCAGCAGCGTCATGTCGTGGGAGATTCTGCTGACCAATTCCTGCGCAGTGAAGATCATGTCGGAGATCGGATAGTTCTGCCGCTCGGCCCCGTTGAGGATGGTACGGACCACGAGCTTTGCCGGGTCGAGACCAGTGGCGATCACCGGGCCGAACGGGCCGTAATCGTCGATGCCCTTGGCGCGAGCCCATTGCGGGAAGGTCGGATCGCTGGTCAGGATGTCGTTGGCGGTGATGTCGTTGACGCAGGTGTAGCCGAAGATGAATCGATCCGCCTCGCTGGGCGAGACACGGGCGCACGTCTTGCCGATGACGATGCCGAGCTCACCCTCATATGTCGTCTTGCCGTCATAATAGGAGGGGCGGCGGATCACTGCGCCCGGCCTCGTGATGGTGGTGGTGGCCTTGAGCAGGTAGAGCGGCTCCGGCGGCTCGGGCTGGTTCAGCTTGGCCGCCAGCGCGTGAAAATTATTCCAGAGCGCGACGATCTTGCTCGGCGTGCAAGGCGCGAGCAGCTCGACCTCGCTGAGTGAAAGCTGCTTGCCGGTCGGCGTGTTGCGGCCGAACATCTCGCCGTCGTGCACGGCGATCCCGACCGGCGTGAGCGTGCCGAAGCCGGTGGTGCCTGCGTGGCGGAAGCGGATCCACTTCTGCGTCTCGGCAGCCATCACGCCACCGCCAGCACGGGAGCGGAGGCGCCGTCATAGAGGCCGGCGAGGCGGGCGCGCTGGGCTACCAGCGCCAGCACGGAATCGAGCGCGGGCGTGGCAATGCCGGTGAGCCGGCCCATCTCCTGCACTACGGTGACGAGCGGATCGATCTCCATGGCGCGGCCGCGTTCGAGATCCTGCAGCATGGAAGTCTTGTGCGCGCCGACCTTGCGGGCGCCCTCGATGCGGCGCTCGACGTCGACGCGGAATGTGACGCCAAAGCTTTCCGCGATCGACTGCGTCTCCACCATGATCGCGCGCGACAGCGCGCGGGTGGAGGGATCGGTGCAAATCACGTCCAGCGTCGCATGCGTGAGCGCGCTGATCGGGTTGAAGCAGACATTGCCCCAGAGCTTGAGCCAGATCTCGTCGCGGATGCGGTCGAGCACGGGGGCCTTCATGCCGGCGCGGTTGAAGAGGTCGGAAAGGCGCTGCACGTCCGGTGTGACCTCGCCGGATGGCTCGCCGAGCGGAAAATTGTTGCCGTAGACGTGGCGGATCACGCCGGGCGCCTCGATCTCGGTGGCGGGGTAGACGATGCAGCCGATAGCGCGCGCGGCCCCGAGCTCGCGCCACTGCCGGCCGCCGGGATCGATGCTCTCCAGCGTCGCGTTCTCGTAGGGACCACCGTGCTTGTAGAAGTACCAGTAGGGGATGCCGTTCACCGCAGTGACGATGCGGGTGTTGGGGCCGAGCAGCGGCTGCATCTTCTCGATCACGCCGGTGATCGAGTGCGCCTTCAGGGTGACGATGACGTAGTCCTGCACCCCGAGCTCGGCGGCGTTGTCGGTGCAGCGCGGCCGCACCGTGTGCTCCTCACCACCGATGAGCAAGGTGAGGCCGCGCTCGCGCATTGCGGCCAGATGTGCCCCCCGCGCGACCAGGCTGACGTCCGCGCCGGCACGCGCCAGCTGCACACCCAGATATCCGCCGATTGCGCCGGCGCCGTAGATGCAGATCTTCATGACAGTCCTCGCGGCTCATTCGGAATTTTGGACGAAAGATCCGGTCCGGCTCGGATGAGGTCCGAGCCGGGGCCGGTAGTCGCAGGGGAACGTTGATTGGATCGGTTAGGCGGCTTGCGGCGTGCCGTGAGTGGCCTCGTCCACCGCAGCCGCAATGTCGCGCATGCTGATGACCGAGATCAGGCTGTAATTGTCGATGACGGGCAGGTGACGGATGTGGTGCCGGTTCATCAGATGGCGGACGTGCTCGATCGTGTCGGTCGAGGTGCAGGAGACGAGCTGCTGTACGGAGACCAGCTGGGAGACCTTGACGTTGACGGCGTTGGCGCCGTGCTCGGCAACGGCGCGCACCACGTCGCGCTCGGTGAACATGCCGACCGCGGTGTTGCCCTCGGAGCGAACGACGTCCTTCACCACCAGCGCGCTGATGTTGTTGGCGCGCATCAGCTTGGCGGCAATACCCACCGTTTCGTTCATCCGCACCGTGACAACGCGCGACGTCTTCTTGCGCAGAATGTCTCCGACCAGCATTGCAACCTCCCTGGGGTGAACTTCAGTGCGAAAAGTGTGGTATACATAATGCCAATTGTCAAACGATGGATGCGGGGTTCCCGAAAATTCTTGGGGCAGGAGTGCTGACGTTTAAGCCCTGCTGGTTACGGGGACGGCGGAGGGACCAAAAGAAAAGGGGCGCATTTCTGCGCCCCTTGCGATGACAAGATCGACACCGATCACGCCGTCTTGGGATTTCCGGCTGTCGCCTCCGGCGCCTCGGCCTCGCTGCCGAGGATGAAGGAGCGCCGCATCGGCTTGATCACGAACAGCGCCATCAGCGCCGCCGTTGCGTTCAGCGCGACCGCGACCACGAACACCGCTTTCCAGCCATAGGCGGCCGAGATCACGCTCGCGAGCGGGACCAGCAGCGAGGCCGTGCCCTTCGCCGTGTACAGCATGCCGTTATTGGTGGTGGCGAACTTCGCACCAAACGTGTCGCCGCAGGTGGCAGGGAACAGCGAATAGATCTCGCCGAACACGCCGAAGTACACCGCGGTCGCCAGCACGAACACGACCGGCACATGCCCGTAAGCCGACAGCGTCAGCAGCATCAATGCGGCCGTGCCAAAGGCGATGAACATGGTGTGCTCGCGGCCGATCGTGTCGGAGACCCAGCCGAAGAACGGGCGGCCGAAGCCGTCGAAGATGCGGTCGAGCGAGATCGCGAATGTCAGCGCCGCCATCTGGAAGCCGGCAAGCGTGACGGGCGTGTTGGCGATCTTGAAGTCGTGCGCGATCGGCGCGATCTGTGCCGCGGTCATCAGTCCGCCGGAGGCGACCATGACGAAAACCGCGTACATCACCCAGAAAATAGGGCTGCGCAGCACCTGCGGCGGGGTGAAGTCGATCCGGGTCTGCGGCAGGTTGAGCTGCTTCTTCTTCGGCGGCACCGCGATCCGCGGCGGCTGGATGAAGAAGGCGAGGATGAAGACGACCAGGCCCTGGCCGATGCCGAACTCGAAGAACGCGCTCTGATAGCCGCTGGCTGCAATCATATGCGCAATCGGCACCACGGTGAGCGCTGCGCCCGCGCCGAAGCCTGCGGCCGTCGCGCCGGCGGCGAGGCCGCGGCGATCGGGAAACCATTTCAGCGCGTTGCCGACGCAGGTGCCGTACACCGCGCCCGCGCCCATGCCACCGAAGACGGCCGCCGTGTAGAGCAGGGGGAGCGAGTCGGCGTAGGAGTTGAGGATCCAGGACAGCGTGATCATCACGGCACCGAACATGATGACGATGCGCGGGCCGTATTTGTCGACGAACCAGGCTTCGATCGGCACCAGCCAGGTCTCGGTGACGACGAAGATGGTGAAGGCGAGCTGGATCGCGGCGCGGCCCCAATGATGCGCGGCGTCGATCGGATCGACGAACAGCGTCCAGCCGTATTGCAGATTGGCGATCATCGCCATGCAGACGATGCCCATACCGAGCTGGAGCCAGCGGAAACCGGTACGAAGGGGTGCGGCGGTGACAGCGCCGTCCGGGCTTGAAATCATCAACAACCTCCCATGCGCCTGATTGGCTAGGACCTGGGATGGCAAGATGACCCAGTGTCGCGAATATTGTGGCTTATCGTCGCAGGCGTCGAAGGGAAGTTGGTATACGTTATTCCACAAAGCAAGCCGAAACTTGTGACGCAGCGCACCAAAACGGATGGGTTCCCGTCGGCCTCGCGGGTAGGGCGCGCCTTCTCCAAAAACGAAAACGCCCGGCCACAAGGGGCCGGGCGCAATCAGATTGGAGACTCTTGGGTCTGGGATCAGATGGTCGAGCGTTCGACCACGACCTTGCGCCAGGGTTTCAGCACTGCGATCGCCAGCAGCGAGGCCAGGATGTTGGCGCCGGCTGCGATGATGAACACGCTGTCCCAGGTGCCCGACGACTGCTGCATGTAGTTCGCGATCGGGACCAGCAGCGCGGCGGTGCCCTTCGCCGTGTAGAGCAGGCCGGCATTGGTGGTCGCGAACTTGGCGCCGAACGTGTCGGTGCAGGTCGAGGGGAACAACGAGTAGATCTCACCCCAGGCGAAGAACACGAAGCCCGAGAGCAGC
>JAEWBW010000038.1 GCA_023390955.1 Pseudomonadota bacterium | reverse complement strand
ATGATCGCGCGCAAACGGCGCGGCCCAGGAACCGCAGGCCTGTCAGCGGGTTTGCCCTACTGGAATAAGGAGCTCAACACATGAATAGTCTCAGAGTATTAGGCGCGGCTGCTGCGGTGGCGCTGGTCCTGCCGCTGGCGATCCCGAGCGCCGGCTTCGCGCAGCAAGGCCGTGTCAGTGCGGGCGGCATGGCCGCGATGGGCGCCGGTGGCGCACGTGCCGGCGGTGGTGGCGGTGGCTTCCACGGCGGCGGAGGCGGCTTCCACGGCGGTGCAGCCGGCTTCCACGGCGGCGGCGGTTTCCGAGGCGGCGGTGCCAGCATCGCCGCGCGTCCGTCCGGTATGCCCCAATCGGCAATCACGGCCATGGGCGGCGGCCGCAGCGTCGCGGCCGCAGCCCCTTCCCGTAACTGGTCCGGCGGTGGCGGCCATTGGCATGGCGGCGGCTGGCGCGGTCATCGCCACGGCGGCTTCTGGCCCGGCGTCGCAGTCGGCGCCACGGTGGGCGCGTTGGGCTCGTATGCCTATTACGGCAACGGCTACTACAACGATCCCTATTATTACGACGACGGCTACTACGACGACAGCACCGTCGCGGTCGTGCCTGACAGCGGCGGCGATTCCGTCGCGTACTGCCGGCAGCGCTACAAGTCCTACGACGTCGCGTCCGGCACCTATCTCGGATACGACGGTCAGCGGCATCCTTGCCCATAAGCCGCACGCAAAGAGCACATGACGAAAAAGGCGCCGCTTTCATGCGGCGCCTTTTTGCTGGGCATCGCTGGCGCGTCGCCTGCGCTGCTCGCGCTACCATCGCGCGCTATGCGTCTTAGTGCACCCCACCGTGCATATCCCACAATTTCCAATCCAAAATTGACCCGCCGCACGATTCGCCTATATCACCAAAGCTGTGGGGACTTCGATTTGGTCGGGCAAAGTGATGCCGCGCATTCTCGTGGTCGATGACGATCCGATGGTCGGCGCGACCATCGAGGTCCTGCTCCAACGCCAGGGCTTCGATGTCGTGTTGGCGGATGGCGGGGAAACGGGTTTGGCTGCGCTGGAATCTCAGACGTTCGACGTGATGCTGGTCGATATCTTCATGCCCCACATGCGCGGCTATGAATCGATCCGCATCTTTCACGAGCGTGCGCCGACGATTCCGCTGGTCGCAATGTCCGGCTACGCCTTCGCGGCGTCCGCATCGCCCTCCCCGGACTTTCTCCGCATGGCGCTGGAGCTCGGCGCCACACGCTGCCTGCGCAAGCCGTTCACGCCGGACGCGTTACTGACCGCGATACGTGAGTGCCTCACCGCATCGGGCGAAGGCACGCTGAAGGACAAGTCATCATCTTGATTCCTTCGCAACGTGTCATCCTCGCAGCCGGTCTTGCGATCCTCCTCGTCATCACCGCCGCCTCGATCGGCCTCGACGTCAAGTCGAGGTCCGATACCGCTTGGGTCAACCACACCATCGACGTCCAGAAAAAGATCTCGGATCTGCGGCTGCTGGTACGACGCGCCGAGAGCGCCGCGCGCGGTTACGAGATCTTTCGCACGCAGGTGTTTTCCGATGAGTTCGAGGCCGCGCGCGCCGGGATCGCGCCTGCGGTCGCCGATCTCCGCATTGCGCTGCGCGACGATCATGACGAGGTCGCCCTGCTCGACAGCACGGCGACGCTGATCGACCACCGCGTCGAGATCGCGGCCCGGTCGATCCGGCTCCGCGCCACGGATGACGAGGCCGGCCTCGAGGTGATGCGCGGCAAGGGCGAAGGCCGCAGCCTGATGGAGCTGGTCACCTTCAATCTCGACCGGATGACGGCGGAAGAGCAGTCGCTGCTCGCCACCCGCTCCGCGGATTCGCGCCGCACCGGAATCGTCCTGCTCGGCATCGACATCGCCGGCGTGCTGTTGATCCTGCTCCTGGTGATGCTGCTGATGCGCGAGAGCCAGCGCACCAAGGTCGAGCTGCAGAGCTCGCTGCACGAAACCGCCGCCGCCAAGCAAGCCCTGGAGGCTGCCGTCGCCGAGCGCACCGAGCACCTCGTCAACGCCCATGACGAGCTCCGCCTCTCGGTCAACGTGCTGCAATCGACCTTCCGCAGCATGGCGGAGGCCGTGCTCGTGATCGACAAGCACAGCGATGTCCTGCTGTCCAATCCGGCCGCCGAGCGCATCCTGCTGCATCGTGTCGGCGGCAATCTGCAGACCCTGCGCTCGCTCTCCGACGTCTTCCAGGGCGACGGCACCACGCTCCTCAGTGCGAACGAGATGCCTTCGGCGCGAGTGCTGCGCGGCGACGAGTTCGAAGAGCTCGAGATGATCGTGCGCCCGCACAACGGCAAGCCGCCGCGCCAGCTCCTCGTCAGCGGCCGGCCGATGCGCGATGCACAGGGCGAAATCAGCGGCGCGGTGCTGGTCTATCACGACGCCACGGTTTCGCGGGAGACCGAGCGGCAACTGCACCAGTCGCAGAAGCTCGACGCCATCGGCAAGCTGACGGGCGGCGTCGCGCACGACTTCAACAACATGCTGACCGTGATCTCCGGCAATACCGAGACGCTGGTCGCCAAGCTCGACGGCCAGCCCGAGCTGCAGCGGTCCGCGCGCCTGATCGACGATGCCGCCAAGCGCTGCGCCGAGCTGATCCAGCATCTGCTCGCCTTTGCCCGCAAGCAGCCGCTGCAGCCGCGCAACGTCGATGTCAACGCGGCGATCACGGATCTCGCAAAGCTGCTGCGCCCGACCCTCGGCGAGCAGATCCAGATCGAGACCGCGCTCGAGCAGGGTCCGATCACCACGCATATCGATCCCTCGCGCCTGACCAACGCCGTGATCAACATGGCGATCAATGCCCGTGACGCGATGCCGGGTGGCGGCAAGCTGCTGCTGGAAACCCACCGCGTCGTGCTGGACGAGGCCTATGCGCAGGCCAACCCCGATGTGCGGCCGGGCCCCTACGTGATGCTCGCGGTCAGCGACACCGGCACGGGCATGCCGCTGTCGGTGCAGGAGAAGGCGTTCGAGCCGTTCTTCACCACCAAGGAGATCGGCAAGGGCTCTGGCCTCGGGCTCTCGATGGTCTACGGCTTCGTCAAGCAGTCCGGCGGCCACATCAAGATCTACAGCGAGGAAGGCCACGGCACCACGATCAAGCTCTATCTGCCGCCCGGCGAAGGCGCCGCACAGGCCACGGCCGCGGCAGCCCCGGCTGCGACCGGCGGTGTCGAGACGATTCTGGTGGTGGAGGACGACGGCCTGGTGCGCAACTTCGTCACCGCGCAGCTGCAGAGCCTCGGCTACAAGACCATCGCCGCCACCGACGGCCGCAGCGCGCTGGCGCTGATCGAGGGCGGCGAGCCGTTCGACCTGCTGTTCACCGACGTCGTCATTCCCGGCGGGATGAGCGGGCCCGACCTCGCCCAGGAAGTGGCGAAGCGCCGTCCCGACCTGAAGGTGCTCTACACCTCCGGCTACACCGACAGCGCCATCGTGCACCAGGGCCAGCTCGACAACGGCGTGCTGCTGCTGACGAAGCCCTACCGCCGCAACCAGCTCGCCGAGATGATCCGCCTCGCGCTGAACGGCGGCGGGACGGTCGCGCGCTAGTCCCTGCCGGCATCGCACCGACGTGGGGTTCGTCGATATCTCGCGCGATCACGATGTTCCCCGGCTCCAGGCCCGGCCACCTTGCGACCGTATGGACCTAGGTCACCGGCGCCATCCATGATATGGCGGCGCTGAAATTACGTGACTGGGAATGCCCGATGAGAGCCGCATTTGGATTAGTTCACCGCTGGGCCGGCCTCGTCACCGCTGCATTCCTGTTCTTCTCCGGCGTGACCGGCGCTGTGATCTCCTGGGACCACGCCCTCGACGAATGGCTCAACAGCCATCTCACCGAGGCGAAGACGCAAGGCCCCGCCAAACCGTCGACCGATCTGGCGAGGCAGATCGAGGCGCGCGATCCGCGCG
>JAEWBW010000198.1 GCA_023390955.1 Pseudomonadota bacterium | reverse complement strand
CGGCCGCGAAGAACGGCATTCCGATCGCCGCCGTCAATCTCGGCCGTACCCGCGCCGACGATCTGCTCGCGCTCAAGGTCGAAGACCGCTGCGAAGCGGCGCTCGCGTTCCTGCTGTAAGCGCATCGTCCCATCCGTGGGCGGGATGCGAACGGTCAGCGCGACTGACGTTTAAATTGCCAAGCGCGTCAAATTCACGCCACGCGCGCAATCCATCTTGCACTCCTATGCATGCGGCGTAGCCTATGCGTGCGAGAAGGGGTGTGACAGCAGCCAGCCAGTGAATGCAGCTCTCTCGGCGATATCAGCCGGGAGAAATCGAAATCTGTTGGCCGCCCTGTGCGATGGAATGCCGACACCTGGCGAGGTGCGGACATCCCTCGCAGGACGTCGGCAAGACGCAAGTTCAACCAACATAATAGCGGGAGGAACGGATGAAGAAGCGTTGGTGCATTTCTGCTCTACCTCTTGTTGCTGGCGCGACTTTGGTCGCTTCGGCGGCGTTGGCACAATCGGTGGACACGGCTCGGATCGAGTCCGCCGGTCAGAACGACTGGCTGACCTATCACGGCTCATACAAGTCCCATCACTACAGCCCGCTCGCGCAGATCAACGCGAGCAACATCGGCAATCTCGGCGTCGCGTGGATGCATATTCCCGGAAAATCGACGCGCGGCCTGCAGTCGATGCCGCTGGTGGCCGATGGCGTGCTCTATTACTCCGGCTCGTACAGCCGGGTCTTTGCGCTCAACGGCGCAACGGGCGAGGTCATCTGGTCGTTCTCTCCGGAGCTGGACGAGGCGCTCATCGCCCGGCAGACCCACTCGCCCTATAACCGCGGCGTCGCGCTCGGCGAGGGCAAGGTCTTCGTCGGGACGATGGATGGCCGTCTGTTCGGGCTGGATGCGAAGTCAGGAAAAGTCCACTGGGAAACCAGGCTGATCGACTCGCAAAAGCTCACGGTCGGTTTCACCGGCGCGCCGCTCTACGCCAAGGGCAGCGTGATCATCGGCTCGCAAGGTGGTGAATGGCCGGGCCGTGGTCCCATCTTCTCCGTCGATGCCACCACCGGCAAGAAGAAGTGGGAGTTCTTGACAGTCGCCGGCACCGACGAAGCCATGAAGACATGGGGCAATGATTCCTGGCGCACCGGCGGCGGTGGCGGCTGGATGCCAGGCACCTACGACTCCGAGACCAACTCCATCCTGTGGGGCACTGCGAATCCGGCGCCGCTCTACGACTGGTCGGGCCCCGACTACAAGACGCAGGGCGCGCGTCCGGGCGACAATCTCTATACGACATCAGTGATCGCGCTCGATGCCGATACCGGCAAGCTGAAATCCTATCATCAGGAATTGCCGCACGACGCCTGGGACTTCGACAGCTCCGTCGGCGAGTTCGTGATGCTCGAGCGCGACGGCCAGAAATACGTGGTTCATCCGAACAAGGGCGGATTCGTCTTCGTCTACGACCGCAATCTCGGCGTGAAGAACGTCTGGCGGCTGGTTGAGAACATCAACTTCGTCAAGGATATCGATCCCAAGACCGGCGCGCTGATCGGCCGTCGCGACTTCAGCGCGGGGAAAGTCACCGAACCACCGCTGTGTCCGTTCATCGGCGGCGGCATCAGCTGGAATGCGGGCTCGTACAATCCAAAGACCGGCCTCTACTACAAGATCGGCCAGGAATGGTGCATGACGCTGGATATCCAGAAGACGACGCCGATCACGTCGCCCCAGGTCCAGCTCAACATCGGTGCCGACTTCAAGATGGTGCCTCCTCCGGGCGGCGAGATCTATGGACACCTCGACGCGCGTGATCCCATCACGGGCGCGAAGAAATGGGAGGTTCGCTTCCCTGAGCCGCCGCTCGGCAGCGTGCTGTCGACCGGGGGCAATCTCGTGTTCGTGCCGGACTCGCGCGGCATCCTGCACGCCTACGACGCGGAGAGCGGGGCCGAGCTGTGGAAGCACAACAACGGCACCGGTCACCAGGGCGGCATCGTCAGCTACTCCGTCGGCGGCAAGCAATACATCGCCGTGGTCGCCGGCTTCGGCGGCATGCTGGCGGATGAGTATGCGCCGAACTTCGGAGGCGTCTACAAGAGCATGCCGCGTGACGACGGCGCTCTCGTCGTCTTCGCCCTGAAATAGCCTCTCGCAACGATCCGCCGGGGAGTGCGCGTAAGCGTGCTCCTCGGTCAATCGAAGCGGCGGCGTGAGATTTCGGGAGTGGAGCGTGTTGAAATTTGATTTGAAGACGGTGCCGGCTGTGCTCGTCGCCTCCTTGCTGTGCGCCGGGATTGCGCGAGCGCAGTCAGCAACGGCGGCGCCCGAGAACGGGACGTTCGAGGTCGAGCAGGTGTTCGCGGGGACTTGCGGCTTTTGTCACTCCATGGCGGTCGGGCTGTCGGCAAGGGGCCGCAGCTGATGAATTCGCCGCGCGACGACGACTTTCTCCGCAATCGCATCAAGCACGGCAAGCAGGGGGCGATGCCGGCCTTCGACGGCGCCTTCACCGATCCCCAGATCGATCAGATCCTCAAATACATCCGCGCCTTGAAACCGCGCGAGGGGTGAACCAGACAAGGACGCGGAATGAAGGCAATTGTCGCGGTCATTGTCGGTGCCGCCATCGGGATGTCCGGGCCAGCGCAGGCGCGAACCCTGGATACGATCCGCGCGAGCGGCGCGATCGGGCTGTGCGCGCATCCGAACTCGCTTCCCTTCGCGCGAAAGGCGAGCGATCCGCCCGGTTTTCAGGTCGAGCTGGGGCAGGCGCTGGCGCGCGAGCTCGGTGTCACGCTGAGGCTCGACTGGATCATCACGCAATACCAGATGCGCAGCGCCGGCTGCGATTTCCTTCTGGACGTGATCGCCGACCGCGAAGCGCAAGGCGAAACGCGATTGAGGATATCGAAGCCGTATTATCGAACGGGCGTCGCGCTCGCGGTGCCGTCCTCCAGTGCGCTGACCTCTTTCAGCAGCCTCGACGGCTCGACCAAGGTGGGCGTGCAGGTCGGATCGGTCGCAGCCATGATCATCGGTCAACGGCGCGTGCCGATATCGACGTTCGGCTTCGAGACCGACAGCCTCGATGCCGTGTCAAACCAGGAGATCGCCGCCGCCGCGGTCACGCCGACTGCGGCAAGCTATTTCAATCTGACACACCCGGACAAAAAGCTCCGGATCCTCGATCGCGACGAGAGCATCGCCGATCTCAACTGGAACGTCGCCGTCGGCATGATCCGCCCCGATGATGCGCTTCGCGAAGCTATCGACGGCGCGCTCGACAAACTGCGCAGCGACGGCACGATTGATCGGATCTACAGCCGCTATGGCATCGTGCTGCAGGCGCCGAAATAGCCGAGCAGCTCTAACGGACGACGCCGTCCCTTTCGGAACGGCGTCGCCAAACGTCAAATGGCGTTAGTTACGCCGCCGCCTTCTTCCGCGCCTGCTCGGCCTTGTACAGTTCGAACTCCTCGGCGATCGCCTTGGCAACGGAGGGGCGCTGGCGCAGCCGCTCGTAATAGGCTTTCAGGTTCGGCCATTTCGCGAGCTCGATCGGCGGCGTCGCCATAGTCCAGTTGATCACCGTGACCAGATAGGCGTCGGCGACGGTGAAATGGTCGAGCAGGAACTCGCGGCCCTTCAAATGATTGTCGACATAATCGAGCCGCGACAGGTTCTTCTCCAGCGCGTAGGCCTTGCTCTCCTGCGGCGACTTGCGGTCGAGCACGGGGATGAACAGCCCCTTGTGCAGCTCGGTGCCGATGAAGCACAGCCATTGATGCAGCCGCGTGCGGTCGATGCCCGCTGCGGTACCGATGCCGGACTGCGGAAAACGATCAGCGACATATTGCAGGATCGCGGCGTTCTCCGTCAGCACAACGCCTTCGTCGGTGCGCAGCGTTGGCACCAGGCCGATCGGATTGACGGCGCGGAAGTCAGAGCCGTCCGTCAGCACGATCTTGGTGGGAGAATCGACTTCGAGATAGTTCGCTTCGGCGCCGGCTTCGTACAGCGCGACGCGGGTCGCCATCGAGCAGGCGAGCGGCGAGAAATAGAGATCCATCTGTAGCCTCCTTGGGCAAATTCCTCTTGGTTTCGCTCAACCTGGCCAGATTGATTTTTGTACCATCTTGCATAATATGGATGCGGTCAAGGAATAAATTGCGAAATGGTACAAAAAAGAAAAGGCCCGTCTGCTGCAAGTTCTGCTGACACTCCTGCTGCCAATTCCGGGCAGCCGAAGCGCCGTGGCCGGCCGCGCGCCTACGAGCCTGACGTCGCGCTCGGCAAGGCGCTCGACCTGTTCCGCACGCAGGGATTTGCGTCGACCTCGCTCGACGATCTCAGCGAAGCCACCGGCATGAACCGGCCGAGCCTCTATGGTGCGTTCGGCGACAAGCGCGAGCTCTACATCAAGAGCTATCAGCGCTATCGCGAGGAAGCGCGCGGCGCGATGGTCGAGATCTTTCGCGAGGAGATGCCGCTGCGGCAGCGGCTGGAGCGCATCTTCGCCGCAGCACTGAGCATCTATCTCTCCGGCGAGACCGGTCCGCGCGGCTGCTTCACCGTGGTGACGGCGGCCTCCGAAGCCGTTGCCGATCCCGACATCCGCGCCATGGTGATCGACGGCCTCACCGAGCTCGACAAGGCGTTTGCCAATTGCTTCCGCCGCGCCAGGGAGAAGGGCGAGTTGCCCGCCAGCACTGATGCTGGCGCGCTGGCGCAGATCGCCTCCGCCACCGTCCACACCATCGCCATCCGCTCCCGCGCGCGCGTCCCGCGCAAGGAGCTGGAGGCGATCGTGAAGGGTGCGATCGACGTGATGGTGGGCAGTAAGAGTTAGCCGCTCCGCTAGCCGAACCCTCCGCTGTCGTCCTGGCGAAAGCCAGGACCCATAGCCACCGAATTCGGTTTGGCGAAGACTTGGAGTGACCACTTCGCGCGGCAATAACGCGCCGGGGTAATGGGTCCTGGCTTTCGCCAGGACGACACCAAGGGTGTGGCCGTGAGCGTCCCTACGCCGCGCGAATATGCGCCAGGAAGCGATCCACCTCGTCGCGCAGGCGCTGCGATTGCCGGGAGAGCTCGACAGCCGAGCCCAGCACTTCCTCCGCGGCCGTGCCGGTGGCGGCGATGCCGTCGGTGACGCCTGCGATGTTTTGCGAGACTTCGCCGGTGCGGGCGGCGGCCTGCTGGACGTTCTGCGCGATCTCCTGCGTTGCCGTGCCTTGCTGGCCGACGGCGGCGGCGATCGCGGCGGAGATTTCGTCGACCTGCTGAATGGTCGCGCACATTGCCTGGATGCCGTCGACCGCGCCTGACGTTTCGCCCTGCACCGCCGTCACTTGCGCGCCGATCTCCTCGGTCGCTTTCGCGGTTTGCGTGGCCAGCGCCTTGACCTCGGACGCCACCACCGCAAAGCCGCGACCGGCTTCGCCGGCACGCGCGGCCTCGATGGTCGCGTTTAGCGCCAGCAGATTGGTCTGTCCGGCAATGCCGCTGATGAAGGAGACGACGTCGCCGATTTTCTGCGCGGCGTCGGCGAGGCTCTGCACGCGCGCGTTGGACTTTTGGCCGTCGCTGGCGGCCTTGCCGACCACCTCGGTGGCATGCGCGAGGCGGCGGCTGATCTCGGTCATCGATGACGACAGTTCTTCGGCGGCGGCCGCCACGGTCTGTACGTTCTCCGAGGCGAGAGCGGAGGCCGACGACACCGCATGGGTCTGCGCCTTCGATTGCGCGACGATCGATGACATCGAGCGCGCGGTGTGTTCCATCTCGACTGCGGCGGCGGACACAGTCGCCACGACCTCGCTGATGCTCGCCTCAAAACTGTCGGCGAGCGCGGCGAAGGCCCTGCGCTTCTCCTGTTCCGACTGCGCCTTGGTATCGGCCTGCTCGGTCTGCAGGCGGTTGAAGTTGACGGCATTGTCGCGGAACACGGCGACCGCCTTGATCATCTCGCCGACTTCGTCCTTGGACCTGCCGGCGGGAATGATCACGTCGAGGCGGCCATCCGCCAGCTCGCGCATCACCGAGGTGATCGACAGGATCGGCCGTGAGATGCTCCGCGCGATGAGATAGCCGACGATGGCGGCGAGCACGAGACCGAGCGCAGCGATGCCGAGCGAAAGCATCCAGGCGCGATCGGCCGAAGCGACATAATCGGCATTGTCCATCACCAGCTCGACCGCGCCGATCGGCTTGCCGGAAAAGTCCTTGATCGGTCCGAGTAGCGCCGCGATCGGCGCTCCGTTGAGCTTGGCCTGGCGCAAGGCGAAGTCGCCGGCCGAGGCGCGGCCGTAATCGGCGGCCTCGAAGAAGCTCTGCCCCTTCAGCGTGCCGAACAGCTTGAAGCTGGTGCCGTCGGCGAGATGGAAGGCGATGTCGACATGGCGATTGAGCTTGAAATCGTCGAGGAAGGACTGGCCGAAAGTGAGGCCGAACTCCACCGAGCCGAGCTGCTTGCCCGCTTGCACGATCGGCACCACGCCGCGAATGCCGAGCCCGGCGACTCCGCCCTCGAGGCCGACGACGACCTTGCGCTCCTGGTTGGCGACCACGACGGTCTTGCGGAAGCCGGAGAGATCGTCGCCGAATTTGGCGGGCTGGTGGACGCGCAGGAACGAGGTTGCCGGCGCCACGTGGAACTGGAACTGCTCGACGCCGTATTCCGATTTGGTCGCGGCGAAGACGGGGCCGAACAGAGCGACCAGGGCGTTGCGGTCCTGCTTCGCCATCGCATCCTGCGTCGCCGGCATCGCGGCGACCACCGCACTCATGGCCGCGGCGCGGTGGGACTCTTCGGCAATCCGCGACAGCAGCGCATCGTAATGGCTGCGCAGCTCGCGCTGGTCGGCACGGTCGATGATCCCGGCGATGATCCACATCGCGCCGAGCACGGCAAACAGCGCGGTGGCCGCTGCCGTGACCGCCAGGGCCACCGTGATCCGCATCCTGAGGCCGAGGCTCGCGCGCATGGTCGTTCCGTTTCCTAACCCTTGGTTAAGAACGACTATCAACTCTGAGCTAAGAGTCCGTGAACGCGCCCGTAGGTTGTGGAGATTACGGATGCGATGTTCGGCGCGCTCAATACCCGCGCGCGCGGTCCACCACGTTCTCCAGCGCGCCGCCCGCCTCGAACCGCGCGATCTGTTCGGCGACATAGGCCGAGATCGCATCTGCGTCGGTATCAGCCGCATTGTGTGGCGTGAGCACCACCTTGGGGTGGCTCCAGAACCGGCTGTCGGTCGGCAGCGGCTCCTGCACGAACACGTCGAGCGAAACGGCGCCCAGCGTACCGTCGTCCAAACAGGCCAGGATATCAGCCTCGTTCTGCAGGCCGCCACGGCCGGCATTGATCAGGACTGGCGCGCCGAGCGGCCCCTTGCGGTTGAGCTTTGCAAAAACGTCGCGATTGAGGATGCCGTGCGTCTCCGGCGTCAGCGGCAACAGGCTGACCAGAATATCGGTCTCGCGCAGGAACGCATCGATCTGCGCCGCGCCATGGAAGCAAGTGACGCCCTCGATCGTCCGCGGGCTGCGGCTCCAGCCGGTCACGCGAAAGCCGAGCCGGCGCAGCACGTCGGCGGCATCCGCGCCTAGCGTGCCGAGACCCATCATGCCGACCGTGACCGCGCTCGCCGGCCACTGATATTTCGGCTCCCAGACCTTGTCCCGCTGCGACTGCCGCAGATAGAGCTCCTGGCGGTGGTGCATCAGCACGTGCAGGACGACATATTCGGTCATGCGATTGGTGAGGTCGGGCACGGCGACGCGGACCAGTGGTACGTCGGGCAGGCTCTTGTCCGCCATCAGCGCATCGACGCCGGCGCCGAGATTGAAGATCGCGCGCAAATTCGAGAACGCCTTGAGGTCGCCCGGAACCGGCTTCCACACCGCGGCATAGTGCACGTCAGCCGGATCGAGCCCGGCATCGGGCAGCAGCACCACCGGCCTGTCGCCGCAGACCGCGTCGAACCGCTGCTTCCAGCGTTCCGACGACCAGTTCTGCGACGTGCTGTTGATCAGGACGGCCAGCGCGCCGTTGGTCTTTCCCTGGCTCATGCCGAAACTGCCTCATCCGGTTCCAAATTCCGGCTCTCCTTGGCACGAAGCGGCGGACATTTCCCGCAAAATCTTTTCCAAAATCTTTTTCCGAGTGCTGTCGGGGCAGGGCATAGTGGCCCGTCTTATCAATGAGATCAGGAATTTGCCGCCCATGCTCTACGCCATCCTTTGCTATCACGATGAGGACTTCGTCGGTTCCTGGAGCAAGGACCAGGACGAAGCCGTCATGAAGAAGCTCGCCGTGGTGCAGGACAAGCTCACCAAGCAGGGCCGGCTCGGGCCGGTGGCGCGGCTGCTGCCGACGACGGCAGCCGCGACGCTTCGCAAGGAGGACCCGCCGCTGGTGATCGACGGCCCCTATGCCGAGACCAAGGAGCAGCTGCTCGGCTTCTACATCGTCGACTGCAAGAACCTCGACGACGCGCTTCAAGTCGCGCAAGAGCTCGGCGCGGCCAATCCCGGCGGCGCCTATGAGGTGCGACCGGTCGGCGTGTTCAGGCCCGGAGCGTTGGGATGAGCGACACCGATGCCGCCTGGATCGAGACCGCGCTGACCTCGGCGCGTCCGCAGGCGATCGGCGCGCTGCTTCGCTACTTCCGCGATCTCGACACCGCGGAGGAGGCGTTCCAGAACGCCTGCCTGCGCGCGCTGAAGACCTGGCCGCAGAACGGGCCGCCGCGTGATCCCGCGGCGTGGCTGATCATGGTCGGCCGCAACGTCGCCATCGACGAGGTGCGCCGCGCCCGCAAGCAGCAGCCGCTGCCCGAGGACGACCAGGCCATCTCCGATCTCGACGATGCCGAAGGTGCGCTCGCCGAACGGCTCGACGGCTCGCATTATCGCGACGACATCCTGCGGCTGATGTTCATCTGCTGCCATCCGGATCTGCCGGCGACGCAGCAGATCGCGCTGGCGCTGCGCATCGTCTCGGGTCTCACGGTCAAGCAGATCGCGCGGGCCTTCCTGGTCTCGGAAGCCGCGATGGAGCAGCGCATCACACGCGCCAAGGCCAAGATTGCGGACGCCGATGTGCCGTTCGAATCGCCCGGCGCGATCGAGCGCTCCGAGCGGCTCGCGGGCGTCGCCGCCATGATCTACCTGATCTTCAACGAGGGCTATTCGGCCAGCGGCGACACGGCCGAGCTCCGCAAGCCGCTGTGCGAGGAGGCGATCCGGCTGGCGCGGCTCCTGCTGCGGCTGTTCCAGAGCGAGCCGGAGATCATGGGCCTCACCGCGCTGTTGCTGCTGCAGCATGCCCGCAGCGCCGCGCGTTTTGCCGAGGACGGTTCGCTGATCCTGCTGGACGACCAGAACCGCTCGCTGTGGAGCGGCCCGATGATCGCGGAGGGGCTGGCGCTGATCGACAAGGCGATGCGCCATCGCCGCAGCGGTGCGTACCAGGTCCAGGCGGCGATCGCCGCGCTGCACGCCCGTGCGGCGACGCCGGAGGAAACCGACTGGGCGCAGATCGACCTGCTCTACGGCGCGCTGGAGGTGATCCAGCCCTCGCCCGTCGTGACACTCAATCGCGCCGTTGCGGTCTCCAAGGTGCGCGGACCGGAGGCGGCGCTCGCCATGATCGAGCCGCTGGCGCCGAAGCTCGCGAACTACTTCCACTTCTTCGGCGTGCGCGGCGCCTTCCTGATGCAGCTCGGCCGTAACGACGAAGCGCGCGTAGCCTTCGACCGCGCCATCGCGCTCGCCAACACCTCAGCGGAAGCCGCCCATATCCGCATGCATATCGACCGGCTGATCAGGGATAGCCAGCCGAAGGCCAAGGAAGGCGTCAAGGACGGCGTTACGGAAGGGGTGAAGGGCGCGAAGGCGAAGTGACGTAAAAATCCTCTGTCTCATGTCGGCCAGCCCTATCCCCGTTCGTCCTATGGCCAGATCCAGGGAGCCATTCATGAAGATCATTGCCATTGTCGCCATCGTGCTCGCCGTCGGCATTGCCGCCGTCCTCGCCTTCGCACTGACAAAGCCCGATACCTTTCGCGTCGAGCGTTCGCTTGCCGTGAAGGCCAAGGCCGACGCGATCTATCCGCAGGTCGCGGATTTCCATCGCTGGACCGGCTGGTCGCCCTATGAGCATCGCGATCCCGCCATGAAGCGGACCTTTGGCGGCACGGAGCAGGGCAGGGGCGCCACCTATGCCTGGGACGGCAACAACAATGTCGGCGCCGGCCACATGGAGATTTTGGAGGCCAGCACGCCGTCGAAGCTCCGCATCAAGCTCGATTTCGAGCGCCCCTTCGAGGGCCACAACACCGCCGAGTTCACTTTTGTGCCGCAAGGCGATGCCACCCTGGTCACATGGGCGATGTACGGTCCGGCGCCGTTCATGTCCAAGCTGATGCAGGTGTTCATCAACATGGACAACATGATCGGCAAGGACTTTGAAGCCGGCCTCGCCAGCCTGAAGAAGCTCACCGAGAAGTAGCCAGTCGCGACAAGGAGAGACGAGATGCTCAATCCCTACCTGTTCTATGAAGATACCTGCGAAGCCGCCTTCAACTATTACGTCAAGGCGCTCGGCGGCAAGATCGAGATGATGCTGCGTTCCTCCGAGGCGCCGCCGGACGTTCCCTGCGCGCCGGGCCGCGAAAACACCATCATGCACGCACGGATGACGCTGCCCGGTGGCTCCGTGCTGATGGCTTCGGACTCGCCGCCCGAATACGTTCAGAAGGTGCAGGGCTTTGCCGTCTCGCTGACCGCCACCGACGTTGCCGATGCCGAGCGAAAGTTCAACGCGCTCGCCGACGGCGGCACCGTCAGCATGCCCTTCAGCAAGACCTTCTGGTCCAAGGGTTTTGGCATGTGCACCGACAAGTTCGGCATCCCCTGGATGGTGAACTGCCCGGCGGAAGGGATGTGATCGGCGCTGTTTCCGCATCAAAGGTGCAGTCCCTTCTCCCCTTGCGGGAGAAGGTGGCGCGGAGCGCCGGATGAGGGGTACCTATCGACACGCAATGAAGCACATGAGTACGCGGAGACAACCCCTCACCCCCTGAGCTCGGATCTTTCAGCAGAGCTGCCCTCTCCCGCAAGGGGAGAGGGCACATTCATTTGCACCGCCTGTAAAACGCCGCAAGATCGCGGCCTTTCAGCAGGAGCAGCCGCGACGTCAGGCCGCCGCGGCGGCTGATCCAGTCGCGCACGGGGCCGGGATAGGCGGCCAGCACCGCCTGCGAGGCTTCCGGCTCGGCATAGAAACGCCCGCGCTTGTCCACCGAGCGCGCCGCGTGGAAGCCGAGCACCGCGCGTTTGGTGACGCAGATGCGCTCGTTCGGCACGATGCTCAGCACCAGCGTGCAGGCCGACAGGCAGGGTCCGTCGATCACCACGCGCTCGCCGCTGTCGCGCACCTTGTCGAACAGGTCGAGGAACGGTCCGACCTCGCCGCCGGGACTCTGGAGGATGCGGATATCGGCGGCGGCGGGCGAGGCGATGAGCAAACTGGTTGCGAACAATGCGATGGCGAAGGCAGCACGCTGCATAAAGCACTCCACACGTTCAGTGTCGCAGGGCGGGCAAAAGCGCGTCAGCCTTGCCCACCCTACAAGATCCGTGCCTACCCGTTCCTGCGTTCCCCCCGCAGTGTCGGCAGGCCGATGCCGGCCGCATCGAAGCCGCCATCGACGGCCAAAATTTGGCCGGTGATGTAGCTGGACCGCTCCGAACACAGGAAAAAGATCGCTTCCGCCAGTTCCTCCTCGAGGCCATAGCGGTTGAGCGGGATCGCGTCGTGATAATCGGCGCGGATCTCCTTGGTGTGCACCTCCTTGGCCATCGCGGTGTCGACCGGGCCGGGCGCGACCGCATTGACGCGAATGCCGAGCGAGGCCAGCTCCACCGCGAGCTGCTTGGTGAGATGCGCCAGCCCCGCCTTGCTGGTGCCGTAGGCCGAACGCAGCGTCGAGGCGCGGACCGCCGAGATCGAGGTGATGTTGACGATCGCGCCGCCGCCGGCATCGCGCATCAGCGGCACGGCAGCCTTGGTGCAGATGAAGGGGCCGGTGAGGTTGACCTCGAGCACGCGGCTCCAGTCCTTGTCTGATGTCTCCATCAGCGGCGCGAACACGGCGATCCCCGCATTGTTGACGAGGGCATCGAGCCGGCCGAACCGCTGCGCGATCGCGTTCATCGCAGCATGGACGGCGGCGCTGTCCGAGACGTCGCAGGGGAGCGCGAGCGTGTCTTCGCTCCTGCCGATATCGGCGACGGATTTGGTCAGCAGTTCGCGCTCGATATCGAGAAGCGCGACGCGCCAGCCCTCGGCGAGGAACTTCTTCGCGGTCGCAAGCCCAATGCCGCGCGCAGCGCCCGTGACGAGGGCGATCCTGGTGGAGGAAGATGTCATGACGCGGTCCCTTGCTGAGGCTCGCGGCATGACAGTTTCGCCAGTCCCGCGCAAGGGACCGGAGCGGGATGACTATTTGGGACCGACATACCTCAGGCGACTGATGTCGGATTGTCCCTGCTCGGGGAATTCGAGCGTCGGCGTAACATGGCCGACGAGGATCCCGGGTGTCACCGCCGTCTTGATGTACTTGGTCTCGCCGGCGGCCAATTTGAACGTCACCGCATTCTCGACCTCGGTTGCCGTCGCGACGGAGTACTGCCCCGGCGGCCGGTCGACGAAGGAGAACCCGCCGGGCACCGACCGGCCCACGACTTCATTGTTCATCCGGATCTCGGGTTGAACCGCCGACCCCGCGAATTCGCCCGGACGGGTGAAGTAGACGCGGCCAAAACCCGGTTTCAATGGTGGAAGCTGCGTGGGCGGTTCATCGAGGCCGCGTGGGCTTGCACAACTCGCCAACAAAAATCCAACAAGCAAAAGGGGCAGCGCCCCGACCTTCGACCTCATATGCCCCCATCTCAAGCATTGGAGCGCCCAGCTCCAATTCGACGGAAAACCGCAGGCAGCCAATGGCCGCGCCGTTTCCTCGCCCCCGCCCGATGTAGGCATACACGCATTGCTTGTGCAACCGATTTTCTCTCGGCTGCCATTGATCAATGGTCGATGATGATAGTTCGCTTGACCGCGCGCCGACGATGACAGCGTTTCCGGAGCGGCGGTTATGGCGCCGCCCGGATGAAAGGTGCCGGTCTACGACAGCTCCGCCGAAGCGCGCTGCATGTTCGCCGACATGTCCGACGTCACGATGCTCTGCTCTTCCACCGCGGCCGCAGTCGAGGCGATGAACTCGTTCACTCCGGCAATCGCGGCCTTGATCGCGGTGAGCGAGCTCGCGACATCGCCGGAGATCGTATTCAGCGCCGTGATTTCCGACGAGATCGTGTCGGTCGCCTGCTTGGCCTGGTTGGCGAGGTTCTTCACCTCGGAGGCGACCACCGCAAAGCCGCGGCCGGCTTCGCCCGCGCGCGCCGATTCGATCGTGGCGTTGAGCGCCAGCAGATTGATCTGGCTGGTGATGCCGGAAATCATCTCGACGATGCCGCTCATGGCCTGCGCCGCCGCGGTGAGCTTCTGGGCCTGGGTATCGGCGGCTTCGACGCGGCCGGTCGCGACCTTGGAGTTTTCGCGTGACTTTGCCATGGTCTCGGAAATCTCGCGAATCGAGGCGCTCATCTGCTCGCTGCCGGCGGCGACCGCCTCGATCAGCCCGCGCGCGTTCTCGGCCTTCTTGCGGCCGATCGCTTGCGCAGTGATGTCGGTGGCGTATTTCACGACCTTGTAGGGTTTGCCGTTGAGATCGAAGATCGGGTTGTAGGAGGCCTGGATCCAGATCTCGCGGCCGCCCTTGGCAATGCGCTTGTATTCGGCGGCCTGGTATTCGCCGCGATTGAGCGTGTCCCAGAACTGCCGGTAGGCAGCCGAGTTCTTCTCGTTCGCTTCGACGAACATGCTGTGGTGTCGGCCCTTGATCTCGGCCAGCGAATAGCCCATCGCGGCCAGGAAATTCTCGTTGGCGGTGCGGATCGTGCCGTCCATGTTGAACTCGATCACCGCCTGCGACTTCCAGATCGCGGCGAGCTGGCCGTCATTGTCGGCCGCCTTCATCTTCTCTGCGGTGATGTCGGTCGCGAACTTCACCACCTTGAACGGCTTGCCCTTCTCGTCGAGGATCGGATTGTAGGTCGCAAGGATCCAGATCTCCTTGCCGCCCTTGCCGATCCGCTTGTATTCGGCCGCCTCGAAGGTGCCGCGGTTCAGCCGCGCCCAGAAATCCGCATAGGCCGCACTGGCGCGGTCCTCAGGCGTCACGAACATGCTGTGGTGCTTGCCCTGGATCTCCGCCAGCGAATAACCCATCGCAGTCAGAAAATTCTCGTTGGCGCTGATGATGGTGCCGTCCATCTTGAACTCGATCACGGCCTGCGCGCGGTTGACCGCTGCGATCTTGCCGGCGTCCTCCATCGTCCTGATCTTGTACTCAGTGATGTCGGTGGCGAATTTGATGAAGCTGGAGACCTTGCCGTTCTCGTCGCGCAGCGGCGCGTAGGTCGCGTGGATCCAGGCTTCCTTGCCGCCCTTGCCATAACGCTTGTACTGCGTGGTGGTGAACTCGCCGCGGTTCAGGCCCGCCCAGAAGTCGCGGTAGCGGGCGCTTTCGCGCTCCTCCTTGGTGACGAAGATGCTGTGATGCTTGCCCTTGATCTCGGCGAGCGTGTAGCCCGACAGCTTCAGCAGGTTCTCGTTGGCGTCGAGGATGGTGCCGTCGAGTCCGAACTCGATGACGGCCTGGGATTGATCGAGGGCTTCGACCTCAGCGAGCGCGTGACGGACTTTCTTGCTTTGAAAATTGAACACGAGCCGCTCCGCTGAAAGGTCTGGCCGATATGGAATAGCCCCATACCGCTAACGGGAAAGTTGCATAGGCTCGTTTAGCAACCGTAAACCCTAGCAAGGATCTGCACGAATTCCGTAGTTTTCCGGTCGGGTCGCCATGTCCTTATGCTTCCATCCATTCTCCATTCATATGCACGGCGAAATTCATATTCTCCCGGCAAACTGCGTGCGTACTTGTACTGACCTGCCGGAAACATTTTTTCGCGTTCCGCGCACGGAACGTCGCGACGAGATAGCGCAGACGGGGCGTTGCGGCAGGGTGACGAGAGGCGCGATCGACCGGCCGACGGCCTGCCGGCCTTGAAATATGACCTCCGAAATAATTTCCGCGGCCCTGTCGGCCCCGTAAAACCACGTTCGTCTTTTAGGGGAACGCGGGCCAGCGCGGCCCATTCAGCAGTTACGGAGCGATGCGATGCGTTTCATGGTGATCGTCAAGGCGACGGCGGATACCGAGGCCGGCAAGATGCCGGACACGGAGCTGCTGGCCGCCATGGGCAAATTCAACGAGGAAATGGCCAAGGCCGGCGTGATCGAGGCTGGCGAGGGGCTGCATCCGACAGTGAAGGGCGCCCGTATCGCCTATTCAAAGGGCGAGGCCGGCGTCACGCGCGGCCCGTTCAAGATTTCCTCGGATCTGGTCTCCGGTTTCTGGCTGATCAAGACCGCCTCGCTCGACGAAGCCATCGGCTGGATGAAGCGCGCCCCGTTCGCGCCCGGCGCCGAAGTCGAGATCCGTCAGGTCCTTTCCGCCGAGGATTTTGGCGAGGCGTTTACGCCCGAGCTGCGCGAGCAGGAAGAGCGCACCCGCGCTCGCGCGGCCAAGGCCTAACCCGTCATTCCGGGGCGTGCCAAGCGCGAGCTTTGATGCGCAATTGCGCATCAGAGAATCCCTCGGGCGGCAACAATAGTGGATGAATGGATCCCGGGCTCGCGACTTTGTCGCGCCCCGGAATGAAAGAGGAAAATCCCCCATGCGATTCATGATGCTGATGATCCCGCTCGGCTACGAGACCGCGCCGCCGGACGTGCAGCTCGATCCCGAACGCGTCGCGGCGATGATGCGCTACAACGAGGCGCTCAAGGACGCCGGCATTTTGATCACGCTGGACGGCCTGCATCCGCCCTCGATGGGCGCGCGCGTTTCCTTCGCGACCGGCGCGCCTGTCGTCACCGACGGCCCCTTCGCCGAATCCAAGGAAGTCCTTGGCGGCTACTGGATGATCGAGGTGGATTCCCGCGAGGAGGCGATCGCCTGGGCGAAGAAGTGCCCGGCTTCCGCCAACGAGGTCATCGAGATCCGCCAGGTGCAGGAGATGAGCGACTTCTCACCGGAGGTGCAGGCCGCTGCCGCCGGTTTCGACGACCTGAAGAAGTAGGAGGGGCGACCGCCCCTGATTTTTCCAGCCAGCCAACTTGAGGAGAGACCCATGAGCACGCAACACACATTCCTCGCCGTCTATCTCGGCAGCATGTCCGGAACGAAAATGAAGGCCTGGGTCGCGTTGCCCGAGGCCGAACGCAAGGCCAAGGAACAGCAGGGCATGGCCGCCTGGCACGGCTGGGTCGAGAAGCACAAGGACGTCATCGTCGAGATGGGTGGCCCGCTCGGCAAGACCCGCCGGATCGACGGAAGCGGCATCACCGAGGTCACGAATGCGCTGAGCGGCTTCACGGTGGTGCGTGCCGCCTCGCAGGAGGCCGCCGCAAAGCTGTTCGAGAACCATCCCCACTTCGCGATCTTTCCGGGCGAGGCGGTCGAGGTCATGCCGGTGATGCCGATCCCGCAGATGTAGCCCGCGCGCCTGTCGTTCCGGGGCGTGCGTCTCCGGAACGACGGTAGAGCTACGGTTACCCAAAACCGGTCTCTGCTAGTGACCTTCACGCCCGGCTCATGTAAAAGCCGTTCACATGAGCTGGCGCAAGGAACAGCGCCGCGCCGAGCGCGGCTATCATCACGGCAACCTGAAGGAGGCGCTGCTGCAGGCGGCGCTTGGGCTGATTGCCGAGAAGGGCGCGGCCGGCTTCACCTTTGCCGATGCCGCGCGCATGGCCGGCGTCAGCGCCGCGGCCCCTTACCGCCATTTCCGCGACCGTGATGAACTCCTGTCCTCGATCGCGCAGCGCGGTTTCGAGCAGTTCGAGTCGCGCCTCACCGCGGCCTGGGACGATGGTCGCCCCGACACGGTCACCGCGTTTGAGCGCGTCGGCCGGGCCTATCTCGCCTTCGCCCGCGAGGAGCCCGCTTTCTACAATGCGATGTTCGAATCCGGTCTCCCGGTCGATGCCAATCCGGCGCTGCAGGCTGCGAGCGAACGCGCTTTCAACGTCATTCGCGCGGCCGCCGAGCGGCTCGCAGCGCTAGCGCCGCCCGGCACGCCGCGCCCGCCGGCGATGATGATGGCGCTGCACATCTGGTCGATGGCGCATGGCGTCGCTTCGCTGTTTTCCCGCGGCGATGCCGCGCGCCGAAAGCTGCCGATGTCGCCGGACGAATTGCTGGAAGCCGAAGTGCTGATTTACTTGCGCGGCCTCGGCTTCCCGACCGATCGCCGGCCTCCGTCGAAGCCGGCCGAGCCGCCGCCCGTGCCACCGGAGGCATCCTCCGGTTCTGGCCTGCCGCCCGCCAGCCCCTGGGGCAAGCCGAAATAAAGTTGCTCAAATAAATCGACCGGCCTGTCCTGCGGCCGGCTTGACAAAAACGCGGGATCGTTTAGCTATGTAAATGTTATTTACATTCACAACGGCGAAGTTGCCGTGATGGAGACGGGAAATGGCCTACACCGCTGATGTCAATCGATGGCGCGGCCCTTCGGAACAACACTACGAGCGCCCCCACATGCTCAATTCGCCCTGGCATCCCGGCTGGATCGCCGTGACCGTCCTGGGCTTCATCATCTGGTGGCCGATCGGACTTGCCCTTCTCTTTTTCACACTCGGGAGCAGAAAAATGGGTTGCTGGAGCCACCAGGATCGCTGGAACAACAAGATGGAGCGGATGCAGTACAAGATGGATCGCATGCGTGACCGCATGGAGCGCCGCGGCTTCGGCTTTGGCTTCGGCCCGCCGACCTCCGGCAACCGCGCCTTCGACGAATACCGCAGCGAGACGCTGCGCCGGCTCGAGGAGGAGCAGGTCGAGTTCAAGAACTTCCTCGACCGCCTGCGTCACGCCAAGGACAAGGAAGAGTTCGACCAGTTCATGGCGCAGCACAAGCCGCGTCCGACTCCGCCGAACGACCAGCCCCAGCAGGGCTGATCTAAGGAGCTAAGCCGTCAGGCACATGCCCCCAAACAAGTCCTGATGGCCCAAAGCCGCCCGCCTGCGTAACCCGCAGGCGGGCGGTTTCGTTTTGGGGAGGCCTAGCGGCTGATCGGTGCGGTCGCGAGCTGGGCGCGGACCGATGCCAGGAACAGTTCGTAGGCGTGGTCCACGATCTCATTGAGCGATCGCGTGCGCGCGAAGATCGCCTTGGCCTCGGTGAGAAACTCCTCGCGGGTCGGGATCTTCGGCAGATGCAGATGCGTCAGCGCGTCGACGCCGTCATGCGCGCGATCGAGGATGGCGTGCAATGTCGGCAGGTGGGCCGGGTCGGCCAGGCGCAGCGCCGACGAGATTGCGTTCGCCACATGTTGCGCATCGAAGCGTCCGGCCAGCTCGTTCGCGGCCCGCTTAATGACGCGCGCGCCGAGCGGCTGCTCGTTGCGCAGCACCTGTTCGGGCGGCGCCTTCATGTCCCAGACGACGCCGAACCAGGACAGGACCTTCAGCGTGTAATAGGTCGGGTCGATCTCCCACCAGCGAAAACCTTGCCGCACGCTGCTCTGATAGGCGTGGTGATTGTTGTGCCAGCCCTCGCCGAGCGTGAAGAGCGCCAGCAGCCAGTTGTTGCGGGAGTCGTCGCCGGTCACGTAGCGCTTGCGTCCATGCACATGGGCCAGCGAGTTGATGCAGAAGGTCGCGTGATAGAGCAGCACGGTGCTCCAGAGGAAGCCGACGACAAGACCCGGCCAGCCCGCAACCAGGAAGCAGAGCACTGCAAGCGTGGTGGCCGGCAGCAGCTCGAGCTTGTGCAGCCAGACGAGCTCCGGATAGCGCGAGAAATCCTCGACCTTCACCAGGTCGGTGCCGTCGTGCTCGCGATAGAAGATCCAGCCGACATGGCTGTAAAGGAAGCCGCGCTGGCGCGGCGAATGCACATCGTGCTCGGTGTCGGAATGCAGATGGTGGTGGCGGTGCTTTGCGGCCCACCACAGCACGCTCTTCTGCGCGGTGCACTGCGCGAGCCAGGCGAGAATGAACTGGAACACCCGGCTGGTCTTGTAGGCCCGGTGGGAGAAATAGCGGTGGTAGCCGGCCCCGATTGCAAACATCCGCACGACGTACAGGGCCACACAAATCGCGATGGACTGCCAGGTGATGCCCGTCCAGATCGCCGCAAAGCAGCCGAGATGGACCAGCACGAACGGCACGGCGGACGGATACATGATGTCATCGTGTCCGTCGTCGGCAGCGTTGTTGAGCGACATGTTGTCAGGGGACCTTGAATAAGGGGATCGACACGGGCGAAAGCCACTGGATGCGAAAGACCCCGCGGATGGTTGATCACCGCGGGTCGGGAATGAGCAAGGCCAACGCATCGGCCCGAAACTCGATGGCGCACCATATGGTCGGGCACACCCGATGCGCAAGGTCGTAGCCTTGCGGGATCAGGCGCCTGGAGCGTCCGGATGAACCGGCTACCTCATTTCGCCTTGGCCGGCTTGGCGAAGGCGGCGGGCGACCTATATTTCATGCGTCAAAAGGAAGCGGCAAAGGGTGCGGGGGATGGCGATGGCTGCAGACCAGACCGTGGCGATCGACCTGTGGCATGACATCCGCGCCGAGGCGCAACGCGCTTCGACCGCCGATCCCGTGTTCGGCAAGGCGCTCGCCGCCGCCATCCTCGCGCATGACGATTTCGCTTCCGCACTCGCCGATCTGATCGGGCGCCGGCTCGGCGCCACCGCTGAAGAGCGGGCGCGCTTCACGGCATTCTCCAATGACGCCTTTCGTAACGAACCTGCGCTGATCGAGGCCGCGTGCCGCGACCTCCAGGCCATTGCGAGTCGCGATCCCGCCATCGCTGCATTGCTGGCGCCGCTGCTGCACTACAAGGGCTACGTCGCGCTGCAGGCCTGGCGCGTGTCGAACTGGCTTTGGCAGAGCGGCCACGCCGATCCGGCGCTGCTGTTCCAGAACGCGACGTCGAACGCGCTGCAGGTCAGCATTCATCCTTCAGCGATGATCGGATCGTCGGTCTATCTCGATCACGCCACCGGCATCGTGATCTCCGCCAATGTCGTGATCGGCGACGACGTCACCATCCTCCAGAATGTCAGCATCGGCCGCGACAGCGAGCTGCCTGCGCGCGCGCCGCGGATCGGCCGAGGCGTCTATATCGGCGGCGGGGCGACCATCTTGGGTGACATCAGCATCGGCGATTTCGCAAAGATCGGCGCCGACACGGTCGTGACTGCGAATGTGCCCGCCGGCTGCACCGCAATCGGCAATCCCGCGCGCCTGACCAACTGTCCGGAGCCGGCCGCCGCGCTGTGATCGCGGTGATGCCCCATCAATCCAACCCTGCGGAGACTCCCATGAAGACGGCAATCGTGATCGGCGTCGGCCCGGACCGCGGCCTCGGCGCACAGCTCTGCAAGCGCTTTGCGGCCGACGGGCTGAAAGTGATCGTCGCGGGCCGTACGCGCGCCGCGCTCGATGCGGTCGTTTCCGACATCGAAAAATCCGGAGGACAGGCTGTCGCTGTCGTCGCCGACGCCACGAAGGAGAGCGACGTCGTCGCGCTGTTCGATGCCGCCGGAAGCGAGCTCGATCTTGCGATCTACAATGCCGGCAACAACACGCCCGGAAAGATCATCGACATGGAGGCTGATTATTTCGAGCAGGCCTGGCGGGTCGTCTGTTTCGGCGGCTTCCTGTTCGGCCGCGAGGCGGTGCGCCGCATGGTGCCGAACAAGCGCGGCACGCTGCTGTTCACCGGCGCCAGTGCATCGCTGCGCGGCCGGTCGAATTACGGCGCATTCAATTCCTCCAAGGCGGGTCTGCGCACGCTCGCGCAGGCGATGGCGAAGGAATACGCCGCCGAGGGCATCCATGTCGGTCATGTCGTGGTCGACGGCGCCGTCGGCGGGGACAAGATCATGACCCGCTTTCCCGACGCCGCCGGCCGCGAGGACACATTGATCAGCATAGAGGGCATCGTCGACGGCTTCGCCTTCCTCTACCGCCAAGCCGAGCGCGCCTGGTCGTTCGAGCTCGACGTGCGGACCTCGAAGGAGAAGTGGTGAGGGTGTCGAAACAGAAGTAGTGAGAGGACAGCCACGGGCACGGCTGCGCTCCCTCCCCCCTTGCGGGGGAGGGCGGGGGAGAGGGGTAGCCCCCGAAATGGTGTCGATGGGTCAGCCAGGCAGAGTCCCCGTGTGGACCCCTCTCCCTAGCCCTCCCCCGCAAGGGGGGAGGGAACTGACCGAGTCCGGAGCCGTCAGCGCCCTTGTCGGGCGGCCAACCCCGCGCCCAACCCCATGGCTTGCCTCTCTTTCCCGCAGCCAAATTCCGCCGTGGTAACCGCGCATTAACTATCATCGGCGTCTGGTAAAAGGCGGTAAGTCGCGCATCAGGCCCTTAGTTTTGACATCTTGGCAGGGAATGCAGACGCCCGGCTTCGGCGGGCCTCTACAACCCAAAAAGATCAAGCTTTGAGCAGACTTGGCTTTGTGCAGGCTTGCTGGCCGCGTGGGGATGCGCGGCGTTTGGGAACCCGGCAGCCCTTTTGCTTCCGGAGGGATTGGACCGGTCGCTTTGGATCGATCGCCTTGAGAGGATACTGCCTATGAATCCGGCCGACGTGGCTCAGTCAACGCTTCCCGTCGCCGCTTCCGCCGACGTGTCGCTGATCGCGCTGTTCTGGCAGGCCCACTGGATCGTCAAGGCGGTCATGCTGGGGTTGCTGGCCTGCTCGGTCTGGGTCTGGGCGATCGCGATCGACAAGATTTTCCTGTACGGACGCACGCGCCGCTCGATGGATCGTTTCGAGCAGGCGTTCTGGTCCGGTGAATCCATCGAGGAACTGTATCGCACCCTGTCGGCCAAGCCGACGCATTCGATGGCGGCCTGCTTCGTGGCGGCGATGCGCGAATGGAAACGTTCCTTCGAAAGCCACGCGCGCTCGGTCGCGGGCCTTCAGATGCGGATCGACAAGGTGATGAACGTCTCGATCGCGCGCGAGGTCGAGCGGTTGGAACGCCGGCTGCTGGTGCTCGCGACGGTCGGCTCGGCCGGTCCCTTCGTCGGCCTGTTCGGCACGGTCTGGGGCATCATGTCGAGCTTCCAGTCGATCGCGGCCTCGAAAAATACCTCCCTGGCGGTGGTGGCGCCCGGCATCGCGGAAGCGCTGTTTGCGACCGCCATCGGCCTTATCGCCGCCATTCCTGCCACTATTTTCTACAATAAGTTCACGTCCGAGGTGAACCGGCAGGCCCAGCGGCTCGAAGGCTTTGCGGACGAATTCTCGGCCATCCTGTCCCGCCAGATCGACGAGCGGGCGTAAGGGGACTGGAGTGACGGCGATCGTGAGCACCAGATCATGGCAATGAACGTAGCGAGCTCCGGAGGCGGCGGTCGCCGTCGCGGCGGCGGGCGCAAATCGGTCATGGCCGAAATCAACGTCACGCCGATGGTCGACGTGATGCTGGTGCTGCTGATCATCTTCATGGTCGCAGCGCCCCTGATGACGTCGAACATCGACATCGACCTGCCGATCGCAACCGGCGGCAAGTCGGTCTCGTCGAACGCGCCGCCGCTGACGTTGTCGGTGAAGCGGACCACCGGCGGCTGCAACTCGAACGTGGAATTGTATCTGGGCGATGCGCCGATCGCGCCCGCCGAGATCCAGGCCAAGATCGAGGCGATCAAGGAAACGCGTTCCGACGCCGAGCGGGTGGTCTATCTCCGCGGCGACAAGGACGTCTGCTATACCGACATGATGAAGCTGCTGGGGCAGGTGCGTGCCGCCGGCTTCAAGGCCAATATCGTGATTATCCCGGAGCAGGGATGAAGCTCAACGTCGACAAGACAGTTGTTGCGTCGATCGTCCTCCACGTCCTCGTGATCGGCTGGGGGCTGGTGTCCTTTAGCTCGCGCGCGCTCGAGATCCCCGAAGAATCCATCATTCCGGTCGAGATCTCGATGGATCAGCCCGCCAAGGCGACGGCCGGCATTCAGACCGCAGAGAAAGACAAGCAGAAGCCGAAGGTCGACAAGGTCGCCCCGGAGGTGACGCCGCCCGAGGAGTCCCAGGGCAAGATCACCACCAAGAAGGAGCTGATCCAGACCAATACGACTCCGCCGCCGCCGAAGCCGGAGGAGAAGCCCGTCGAGAAGAAGCCGGATCCGCCAAAGCCCGTCCAGGAGACCAAGCCCAAGGACGAGACCAAGCAGGCCGACAAGAAGCCCGAGAAGGAGAAGGTCGATCCGATCGCCGACGCCCTGAACAAGCCGGAGAAGGAAAAGAAGCCGCCTCCGCCGCCGAAGCAGGAAGCCAAGCCTCAGCCGCCGAAGCCGAAGGACCGTCCGTTCAATCCGATGGACATCATGGCGAAGCTCGAGGACAAGCGCGATCCGACGCGTCACGAGATGACGGGGGCGACCCAGAACACGACCAATGCGCTGGGCACGCAGCACGGCAAGGACACCGCGATCGTCGCGACCTGGAAGGGCGCTTTCGTCACGGCGGTCCGGCGCTGCTTCCGCTTCCCGTATAACGGCCAGGACGCCGATCAGTTCGAGGTCGACATCGACATCCAGATGCGTCCGGACGGTACCGTGGCTGCGTCACCGACCATCGTCGCCGTGCGTGGACCGTCGCGCTCGGTCGCCAACGCGCTGGGCGAGAGCGCGCGGCGGGCGGTCGAGGAGTGTCAGGCCTACGCATTCCTGCCGAAGGCGCAATACGACACCTGGAAATTCATTCCGATGACGTTCGGCCTCAAAGACATGCTGTGAACGTGAAAAGAATAGCTCAGATGAACAAGATGCCATTGCTGACGCGCCGTCATTTCATCGTTGCCGCGGGCTCGACCGCAGGCCTGCTCGCAGGTCGCTCCGCGTTCGCGCAGGATCGCCTCAAGGTCGATCCGAGCGCATTCCAGCCGATCCCGATCGCGATCCCGAACTTCGTCGCGGGCTCGCCGTCCGACGGCGAGGTCAGCGCCGGTGTGACGCAGGTCATCACCAACAATCTGAAGCGCTCGGGCCTGTTCGCTCCGATCGACCAGGCCGCCTATCTCGAGCGCATCACCAACATCGACGTCGCGCCGCAATTCCAGAGCTGGAAGCAGATCAACGCGCAGGCGCTCGTCACCGGCCGCATGACGCGCCAGCCCGACGGCCGGCTCAAGGCCGAATTCCGCCTGTGGGACGTCGTCTCCGGCCAGCAGCTCACCGGCCAGCAATATTTCACCTCGCCGGAATACTGGCGCCGCATCGCCCACATCATCTCCGACCAGATCTACGAACGCCTCACTGGTGAGAAGGGCTATTTCGACAGCCGCGTGGTTTTCGTCGACGAGACCGGCTCGAAGGAGCGCCGCGTCAAGCGGCTCGCGATCATGGACCAGGACGGCGCCAATGTGCGCTACCTGACCCGCGGCTCCGACCTGGTGCTGACGCCGCGCTTCTCGCCGAACTCGCAAGAGATCACCTACATGGAGTACGGCCAGGGCGATCCGAAGGTCTATCTCTACAATATCGAGACCGGCCAGCGCGACACCGTCGGCAATTTCCCCGGCATGACCTTTGCGCCGCGCTTCTCGCCGGATGGCCAGCGCGTCATCATGAGCCTGCAGCAGGGCGGCAATTCCAACCTGTTCGTGATGGATCTGCGCTCGCGTGCGACCACGCGGCTCACCGACACGCCGGCGATCGACACCTCGCCGTCCTATTCGCCCGACGGCGCCCGCATCTGCTTCGAATCCGATCGCGGCGGCAGGTCGCAGATCTACGTGATGCCGGCCGGCGGCGGTGCCGCGCAGCGCATCTCCTTCTCCAAGGACGATAACAGCGGCAGCTACTCGACGCCGGTGTGGTCGCCGCGCGGCGACTACATCGCCTTCACCAAGCAGGGCGGCGGACAGTTCGCGATCGGCATCATGAAGCCGGACGGTTCCGGCGAGCGTATCCTCACCTCGGG
The DNA here is from genome assembly GCA_023390955.1 of Pseudomonadota bacterium. Taxonomy (GTDB): domain Bacteria; phylum Pseudomonadota; class Alphaproteobacteria; order Rhizobiales; family Xanthobacteraceae; genus Bradyrhizobium. The sequence continues at coordinate 4,914 of JAEWBW010000198.1, read as the reverse complement.
CTATCACAACGAGGGGCCGACCTTCTCGCCGAACGGCCGCGTCGTGATGTTCTTCCGCGATCCCGGCGGCAGCGGCGGACCGTCGCTGTTCAGCGTCGACATTTCAGGGCGCAACGAGCAGAAGGTTCCGACGCCGGGTTACGCGTCCGATCCGGCCTGGTCGCCGCTGCTGTCGTCGACCTCGGGCTGAGCTCGTTTCATCGCGCGGTCGTTTGACGCGCGATGTGCCGACAAAGCAACGCAAGATTTTTTTCGAATTCTACATTCGCGTCAAGGTTTCGTTCACCTTGCGCCCGGCAAGGCTTGCCGAGTTGCTTGATTTTTCGGCAGAAACAGGTTCGCAAACACCGAAAAACAACGCGACTTTAACGATGTTCCCTCAGAAAGACTTCATCTCGGGTGGGTAAAAGTACGCGCGAAACAGGAACGCGTACAAAGAAAATGCAGCTCGTAAGCCAGAGCGGAGAGCCCGATCAGAAAGTATCGCCGTCAATCTACGCGGCGCTGATCGATTCGCTCTTCCAGAACCCCGTGCCGCTGTTCGCCGGCGCGGCTCTGGTTGCGCTTGCGGCCGGCATGACTGCATTCAAGACGGATTTGCTGGCGCTGTGGTTCTGCGTCGCAGCGCTGACGGTCATCGGCGTCGCCCGTGCCGTCGACATGAACTGGTACATGACGCGCAAGTCGGTGTTGACGGCGAATGAAGCCGCCAACTGGGAGATCCGCTACCAGGTCGGTGCGCTGCTCTATGCCTTGTCGCTCGGCGTCTGGTGCACGACCGCCTTGCTCGCGACCGACGATGCCGTCGTTCACATGATCTGTCTCACCGTCACCACGGGCTACATCTCGGCCGGCGTCGGCCGCACCTATGGTCGCCCCTGGATCTACCACCTTCAGGTCGCGCTCGGCTGCGGTCCGACCTCGATCGCGCTGGCAATGCACGGCACGCCCTATTACATCGGCCTGTCGATCGTCTGCGCCGTGTTCTTCGCGGCGCTGCGCGGCATCTCCACCAACCTGCAGCGCATCTTCGTCCAGGCCCTGGTCGCGCGCGAGCGCGAGGCGGCGCTGGCCGGCCAGTTCGACACCGCGCTGAACAACATGCCGCATGGCCTGTGCATGTTCCGCGCCGACGGGCGGCTCGCGGTGATGAACCACCGCTTCAGCGAGCTGATGCTGCTGTCCGAGAATTTCACCCGGCGCGGCGCCAGCGCCGCCGACATCATTTCGGCCTGCGTCGCCGCAGGGTCGATCTCGGCGGAGAGCGGCAATCTGCTGCTGGTCGAGATCGAGCACGCGGAGATGAAGGAGATCGTCACCGCCGATCCCGACCTGAGCCGCGGGCGCACGCTGGCCTGGACCTTCCAGCCGATGGCCGGCGGCGGCACCGTGCTGCTGCTCGAGGACATCACCGAGCGCACCAACGCCGAGGCCAAGATCAGCCATCTGGCGCGCTATGACGAGCTCACGGCGCTGCCCAATCGCGTCAGCTTCCGCGACGAGATCGAGGGCTTCCTGGCGCTTCCGCAGAACGCCGAGCGTCTCTCGGCGCTGCTGTTCATCGACCTCGACCAGTTCAAGCAGGTCAACGACACGCTGGGACATCCCTGCGGCGACCAGCTCCTGTGCGCAGTCGCCAACCGGCTGCGCGAGATGCTGCGCCCCGAAGACTTCGTCGCACGCTTCGGCGGCGACGAGTTCGTCGTGTTCCAGCAGAACATCACCGCGCCCGAGGACGCCGCGGCGCTCGCCCGCCGCATCGTCGAGCGGCTGAGCGAGCGCTATCGCATCGACAATCACCTGGTCGAGATCGGCGCCAGCGTCGGCATCGCGCTGACCTCGCCGGAGGGCAGCAGCGCCGACACGCTGCTGAAGAACGCCGACATGGCGCTCTATCGCGCCAAGGCCGACGGCCGCGGCACCTTCTGCTTCTTCCGCGACGAGATGGCGGCCACCCTGGAAGCCCGCCGCATCCTCGAGCTCGACCTGCGCAAGGCGCTGGCGAACGAGGAGTTCGAGCTGTTTTACCAGCCGCTGGTCAATCTGAAGTCCGGCAAGATCACCACCTGCGAGGCGCTGCTGCGCTGGAATCATCCGGTGCGCGGCACGGTTTCGCCGGTCGATATCATTCCCGTCGCCGAGGACATGGGCCTTATCGTCGATCTCGGCCGCTGGATCCTGCGGCGGGCGTGCCTGGAATGCATGAAGTGGCCGGGCAATGTCAGCGTCGCGGTCAACTTCTCGCCGCAGCAGTTCCACCAGCGCGACGTCCTCAGCGAGATTCGCTATGCGCTCGAAGTGTCGGGCCTGCCGGCGCATCGCCTGGACATCGAGATCACGGAATCCTCGCTGCTGCGCAACACCCAGCTGACCCACGACATCCTGTCCCAACTCCACGCGCTCGGCGTCCGCATCTCGCTCGACGATTTCGGCACCGGCTATTCGAGCCTCAGCTACCTGCACAATTTCCCGCTGCAGAAGGTGAAGATCGACCGCTCGTTCCTCGAAGGCATCGACACCGACCGTCCGCTGACCCTGCTGCGCGGCGTGGCGCGGCTGTCGGCCGATCTCGGCATGTCGGTCGTGGTCGAGGGCATCGAGACCAACGAGCAGCTCGAGCTGATCAGCGCTGACGGCACCATCACCGAGGCGCAGGGCTATTTGTTCAGCCGCCCGGTGCCCGCGGTGCGGATGCGCCAGCTGCTGGCTGCCTCGCACGGCCGGCGCCCCGATGAGCCGGCGCTCCATGTCGTCGGCTCCCGCTCGATCGCCTGACCGGATCCTTCCGAAAAGTCCCGTGCGCCCAAAGTCTTACAACTCGCTCCGTAGGATTACGGGGTTAACCCTAACAATTTGAATGCGTTGCACCCTGGTTAAGAAGGTGTTAAGAATTCGTCGTACGCGCAAAAGTTGCTGGAATTGGTTGGGAGTACCGCATGAAGTCCGCTGCCGAGCCCAAGCCGGCCATCTCGGCCCGGTCCTGGGACCCGATGGATCATGTGGATTACCGCCTCGCGGAGACCCCGGAAGAAAAAGAAGAGATCTACCGGCTCCGTTATCGCGCTTACTTGCGGGAAGGGGCCGTCAAGGCGTCCGCCGAGCAGCGGGTCGTGGACCAGTTCGAGGATGCGCCCAACGCCTGGACCTTCGGCGTCTATCTCCACGGTGAACTCTACAGCTCGATCCGCATCAGCGTCCTGACCTCGGAATGGCGCCTGTCGCCGTCCGTCGAACTGTTCGGCGAAATCCTGCATCCCTTGCTCGACAAGGGCATGGTGTTCATCGATTCCACCCGTTTCGTCGCCGATCCCGACAAGGCCCGGCATTTCCCCGAATTGCCCTATGTGACCGTGCGTCTCGGTTCGACCGCGGGCGTGTACTTCAACGCCGATTATGGCCTCGCCATCATTCGTCCCGAGCACCAGGCGTTCTATCGCCGGGTCTTCCTGCACGAGACCTGGGCCGAGCCGCGTCTCTATCCCGGCCTCGTCAAGCCGGTCGGTCTGCTGGCCACGCACCTTCCGACGGTGCGCGAGAAGGTGCTGGGACGTTATCCGTTCCTGCGCTCCAGCGCGTTCGAGCGGCGGATGCTGTTCGAGCGTGGCAACCGCCGTGCCGCCGCCGCGCCGCGTCCGGTGCTCGTCGCCGACAGCGCACAGGGCTGAGGCTCAAACGGCTAAGCGCTCACAACGCCTGAGCGCTCAGTTCCGCCGTTCATCTCCGCGCAAGACCAGGGCTCGAGGCTAAAGTTCCAGCAAAACAGCTGTTTTTGCCGGATGTCGCGGCTTGCCTTCACCGTCGCGCCACATTTACAACCCATTAACCATCGCGGTTGCTTTTCGCCGATCGGGGGCATTTGACCGGCCGAGGCAACGTCCCATCAAGGTTGACGGAACGTTCGCTTAACCAACCCCCTGTAGACCGGACAGCAGTGGACGAAACGTGAGCGTGGAGGCTCCGGAATGAAACATCCTATGCGTATCCTCCAGGGATTGAAGCTGGCTGCCGTGCTCGCAGTCGCGCTGTCGATGGGAGCCTGCGCCAACAAGAATTCTGCAACCGATGCAATGGCCAACGCGGCGACGCCGGGTAGCCAGCAGGATTTCGTCGTCAATGTCGGCGACCGCGTGTTCTTCGAAAGCGACCAGACCGACCTGACCCCTCAGGCGATGGTGACGCTCGAGAAGCAGGCGCAGTGGCTGCAGAACTATCCGCGCTACTCCTTCACCATCGAAGGTCACGCCGACGAACGCGGCACCCGCGAATACAACATCGCGCTCGGCGCCCGTCGCGCCCAGTCGGTGCGTTCGTTCCTGGCCTCGCGCGGCATCGATGCGAACCGCATGCGCACGATCTCCTACGGCAAGGAGCGGCCGGTCGCGGTCTGTAACGATATTTCCTGCTGGTCGCAGAACCGTCGCGCCGTCACCGTCCTGAACGCGAGTTCCTGACGCTTAGTCAGGCGCCGTTCAGCTTCAGACATGGATCATGCCGGCGCCCCCTCGGGCGCCGGTTTCGTTTTACGGGGCGGTCTAGAAAACCCCTTGGTAGCAGTCACGGTTTTGGCGTACTCCCTCGCTCAATGTGCGGCGCTTCGCCATGCGCCGCGTCGGTTTCGTCGTCAGGACAAGATGTCATCCAGATTCCAGGCTACTTTCGGCACCGTGGCGATCGCCGCGCTGCTCTCGCTGTGCTCGCCCGCGTTCGCGCAGTCCGATGACGGCGATCCGGAGCTGCGGATCGAGCGGCTGGAGAACCAGCTTCGCCAGCTCACCGGCCAGAATGAAGAGCTGCAGTACCGCAACCGCCAGCTTGAGGAGCGCCTGAAGCTGCTCGAAGGCGGCGCGCAACCCGGGCAGGCGCCGGTGCAGCCCAATGCCGCCGCCGCGCCGCCGGCGCAGGTCGCCCCCAACT